>CAZSVU010000298.1:0-10705 GCA_964610275.1 uncultured Polyangiaceae bacterium
GAGCGAGCAGGCACGCCGTGCCGGGCCAGATTCGCATGAGGAACGCGGCCCAGGCCAGGCACACTACGAGGACCAACCTGGCAATGCCCACATATGCGGTCCAGGCACGGATCCGCCTCCACGCCTCCACGTACCTCGGATCCGGCTCGCTCCCCACAGCTGCACCCTATCACTGGTCGGCGTCCGGATCGCCCATGGTGCCGTAGGGGAGGCCGCAGTGAAAGCACCCCTTCCGGTCGTGCTCAAGTAGCCGCAGCAGGTTCTTGCGGTAATACCCGCGGCCGCAGCGGGGACAGATCGCCCGGCTGCGCTCATCGGAGCAGTAGAGTAGGACGAGTAACCAGGCAGGCATGAGCAGCCGCGGCAGTCCCTCCTTGACCACCAATACGTCGAATAGGAGGAGCGCACCGAAACTGAACGATGCGTAGTTCAGAGCACGCTTCCAGAACCTGATCCAGCGCCACGCCGCGGCGTAGTGCTCCCGCTCCCAGTCGCGCTCCGCTCCCACGACCTCACACTACCACAGCCGCGCGGTGACCCAGCCGCCTGCCTGAGCGCCTTCTGCTTCTCCCGGCCCAATCTCCTCCCCCGGCACCGAAACCGCGGCAGGGGCCGGCACAGGCGGCGGTACGGGTGACCTACGGGAGCGCGCAGATACCTTGCTCGCAGCGGCCGCTGTCGCATTGGCCCGATTGCTGGCAGGCATCACCTTCCCACAGGCAAATGCCAACGGAGTTGTCCGCCACCCGTGCGTAGCGCCAGACCTGGCCGCTCGACGGGTCAGTAACTGAGAGCACGTTCCCATTCACAGTGTAGTCCAAGTGGTCCGTGGCGTACGGGCCACTGTGCTCGGTCGAGGAAGTTTGGGTGATTGAACTGCCGTCGTATGTGCATGTCACAGTTATACCTTGAACTGCCACATCACCGTCGTTGCAGTAGGTATCGTCGGCGGTTCTGTGTCCCAGTAGCTCGCAGTGCCCGTCGGCCCTGAAACGCGAACCGTAATCGAACGCCGGCGAGTTGCACGAATCGTCGGCACAGGGGAACCAGTCTCCGACGATGCCAGTGCCTTCCACCGTCGTTCCGCTGCTTCCCTTGTCATCGCCACCCGCCGCACACCCAGCGATTCCCACCACGACGGCGACTACCCCTACCAGCACCAACCTCCGCACTGTTCATCCCTCCTGGCGGTCGATGGTACCACAGCGCCGGCATCGGTCGCCCTCGCTCATAAGCTCATCCCTCAGGCAGGCAGCAATACTCCACGGTCTGGTCTGCAAGACAGGGCCAGCGGTCACTCGCGATGTCCTGCAACCACCCTTCCTCCCGCCATGCCTCAAGGCCCGTGACGTCTGTTGCCCTTCCTTCGCTGTCGAACACAACGACACCCCAGGGCGGAGCGCTGTTGCACAGCTCGGATGAAGGACCACACTCGCCCAAGCTGGCCGCCCATTCTGCGAACGTGTACCAGAGCAAGTGTTCGTCGCAGTCGTCGGCGCCTCCAGCCCCAGCACTCTCAGAACCCTGACCGCCCGACGGCACACCGCCCGCGCCAGAGGACACCTGTCCATCGCCCCCCGAACCGCCACCAGTAGCGGCGTCCGATCCGCCATTGGCGCCACCCGTTGCAGTGGTGGTGCCGCGGTCCGTCGTGGTCTCGCCGCAACCGCCGATCACGACGCCAACCACCCCCACCAGCACCGCTCTCCGCACCGTGCGTCCCTCCTGACCCGCGAAGGGTACCACACGCGGCACGGGACCTTCGGGGCGAAGGCTAGTCAACCCGCATTGGTCGCAGAACTGCGGCAACCACGTCTATGATGCTCGCCGAGTCGCACATGGGCACCTGCCCACCAAGGAGCACATCATGGCAGAGCCTCCCCCCGTCACTGAGACCGCTCGCTCAACCAATCTGCGCACTATCACCACGCGGGCGTACGGGGCGCTGGGTTCGTTCAACAACCTGCTCCTGATCCCCCTCTTCACCGTGATGGTGCTCGAGACCAGCACCGGCGTGGATGCTGGCCGCGTCGTCTCGTTCGATCTCGTCAACCTGGGATTCTGTGCATGCTTCGCGCTCGAGTGGATGCTGGGCCTGCTGCTGGCGGAGAACCGCAAGGCGTATCTTCTGTCTTTCGAGAAGGCATTGGACGGCATTTCCAGCATCCCGTTCGGCTACCTGTTCCAGGGGCTTCGGATCGCCCGACTCGTCCGCGTGCTCCGCGTGGTGCGACTGCTCGTCCGGGCCCGCCGATTCCGGGGCAAGGGCACGAAGATGCTGCGGGTGGCCGGCGTCGTTGGCGCAACTGTGTTCGCCGGTGCCATGGCACTCCGGATCGTCGAGCCGGACACCGGCAAGACCCTCATGGATGCGCTCTGGTGGTCACTCATCACCGTGAGCACCGTCGGCTACGGCGACATCATCCCCCTGACCGACACGGGCCGAATCGTCGCCGCGGTGCTGGTCTTCTTTGGCATCGGCGTGTTCGGCTACGTTGCCGGGTTCATGAGTTCCCTCATGGAGGATCCGGATGAGGATGAGATCCTATCGGCCGTCAAGCGCATCGAGCAGCAGTTGGCGGCGCTGAGCGAGACCCGGGAGGCCGCGAGCACTCAGTCTCCTACACTGGCGGGGGAGGTCGGGGACGCCCTGCCCGAGTGATCGGATCCGTCGCCCTCAGCGGGTGCGCGGGAAAGCAACACCGACGTAGGGGACAGCTCAGCAAGCCGTCGCTACTCCTCGTCGTCCTCCTCGGGCGGGTCCGACGAGCCGAGGAGGTGGAAGTCCGGCCTCAGCCTGTAGCCAGTGTCCGTCTTCTGAACCGCGTCCGGGATGCCGTGCGCCGCGAGTTGCTCATTGAGGTCCTCGACTGCAGCGTCGATCTCCTCGTGCGTCATGAACACGCCCCCGATCACCATGCCCTGATCTCGGCGCGCCCAGTTCCTGCGGTCCCGATCATCCATGGTCACGTGACTAGCACAGGGCCGACGAGGGGTGGACCGGGTTCGGTGTGTTCGACGCTTCCCGACTTGCCGTGCCCAGGATGTGCAACAACGTCTCGGGCTACCGGTGTCTGCCGCTGCAGTATGGGGCTTGCAGCACCGGCGCCATCCCGAAGAGATCGCGCAGCTGGCTCGGGCTGCGACCGATGAGGTGAGAACCCTGACGCGTTGCGCCGTGCACCTGTCGGGAAGGCGCCTTGCCCGGATCTGGGCAACCCCTGCCCGAAAACGGACAGCCCCAAGGCAACACCCCTCCATCCCGATCTGCGGGAGATCAGGTACTTTCGGGCTCGAGCCCCCAGTCGCCAGCGTCATGAGCAAGCTGCAGTCCATATCGGTCATCGTGTGCAACACGGTGAAGACAATGCGGTTGCATGTTGTGAGCCCTTCAGCGCATTTCCTGATGTCACCCCTACATTTATGCGGACGCCGGTGTAAGCGGCGGGTGTGGCATTCGCACAGATGGAACGCTCACGTGCTGGGGAAGCTCGGATTATGCAACAGCGGCGGTCCCGGAAGGTGCCTTCACAAATGTATCCGTTGGAAGACTGCACGCCTGCGCACTCGCCCAAGACGGGAGGGTGGTCTGCTGGGGCGACAACACCTATGGCCAGCTGGAGGTCCCTGCTGGAAGGTTCACCGCCGTGGCTGTCGGTACGGGGAACTCGTGCGCAGTCCGGTCAGATGGAACGCTCGCGTGTTGGGGCCAGGGCGATGCAAACGACCCAACTGACGGATCCGACCCGGATGGCATGTGTTGGGGGCAATCGATCCCGCCTGCCGGGTCATTCGTCCGGGTGGTGTGTGGGGCGGTTCACGCGTGCGCGGTAAGCGTTGAGGGGCGCGTGGATTGTTGGGGGGCGGGTGCTACTGTCGGTGATTGCCAGGCGAGCGTTAATCAATGTGGAATGGCGTCACCACCTGAGGGCATATTCTCCGAGGTTGCCGTCGGGTATACGAATAGCTGTGGGATTACTGCCGAGAACACTCTCGTGTGTTGGGGTTCCAATACGGGCAATCGCTCAACGCCCCCAGGAGGAGAACTCTAGCCCAGTGAGCTATCGTCAGCTGTCCCCGCCAGAACCGCGCACACGCTCCGTGTTGGAAGTCGCAGTCGCCTCGCTGTGCGTGGCGGCCTGCAGCGGTCCTGCCCGGGACAGCGGAAGCGTGTCCGAGCCAACGCACTCCGGCGATTGGTCTGCCATGGAAATGAGCGACATTGGTGCGGCCGCCATCGCTGCTGCTTGGACGGGCGAACGATTCTTGGTCTGGGGCGGGTATGCCACTTCTTGCGACGATTCCATATGGTGTCGTCGCGGAGGCAGCTACGATCCGTTGAGTGACCAGTGGACGCCCATCTCGGTTGAGGGAGCACCCTCAGTGCGCGAACATCCTGCGGGGGTATGGGCTGAGCAACTACTGTTTATCTGGGGTGGCTCGTCATCTGACGGTAGCGCTGGATGGACACCGCTTGGCGACGGCGGCGCCTATCACCCGGAAGGGGATTTCTGGACGACAGTGGCAGAAGATGGGGCTCCCGAGGCGAGGCAGAACGCGACGGCGCTCTGGACGGGCGAAGAGGTCTTGCTCTGGGGCGGAGATGACGCAGTCCTTCCGGCAGGTCTCAAGTACGGAGACGGGGCAGCCTACAATCCAGCTACCGACAGTTGGAGGCCAATCTCAAGCGAGGGCGCTCCCAGCCCTCGGTTCCTACACACGGCGGTCTGGACCGGCGAAGAGATGATCGTCTGGGGCGGGTGGGGTGAGGCTGCGCTCGGTGACGGCAGCGCATACGAACCCGGCACCGACACCTGGAGGCCGATCTCGAACGAGGGAGCCCCATCCGTACGGATCAATCATACGGCAGTCTGGACGGGCGACGAGATGATCGTCTGGGGTGGAGAAGCCCTGGATACGGTTGCCGGTGGAGGTGCGTACGACCCGGAGACGGACGCCTGGCGTCCGCTGCCACCTGGCGGAGGCGCCGCTCGGGCCAAGCACGTCGCGGTGTGGACCGGAAGCGAGATGGTCGTCTGGGGAGGGACGACGGACCGCTCGGGTGCAGCGTATGATCCGATCGCCGACCAGTGGAGTACCCTTCCCAGTGAGAACGCGCCTGCGCCGAGGCATCTGGCGGTGGCGGTCTGGACCGGAACCTCGATGGTGGTCTGGGGTGGAGTCGGTGCCAACGACGACGCAGAACCCCTGCGAAGCGGCGGAGTGTACACACCTTAGCCACACATGTTGTCGAGCCCACGCCAGAGTGCCGAGTTTGGCGCGCGGGCGCAGTGTACCGAGTCGCGCTTCTCCCGTGGGGTTGTCCCGGGTTCGCATCGTGGCTGCACGGAGGAGGGAGTTCCGGCTGCACGCCGCATGAGCGTGCGGTTGACCTGATGGGTCTGGGACGGCGCGGTGCTCGGCACGGGGTGGGGGTTGCAGTGTACCGTCCGACGAGGTCCGTCCTTTGCCGCGTAGCTACGATTCCTGGACCGCTCTCCAGGGTTCTGGGAGCAGGTCGCTGATCCGGTCTGCCGGGTGGGTGCTGACGCGCAGGAGCACGTCCGTCAGGTATGCGATCGGATTGACCTCGTTGGCCTCGCAGGTGGCGACCAGCGAGTAGAGCCCGGCCACGTTGCCACCGCGGAACGAGATCCAGACTGCCCCCTCGAGCCGCCAAGGCCGGGAACCGGATCGTCAACGCCCACGCCAAGCCGGCCAACCGTTTCTACCCGCCCGTGCACTTCATCTCCGCCAGAGTGAATAGTCCATTTGTGCCCCGAACTTCTTGGGAGCCGCGCGCTCCGAAAGGAGTCCAGGATGCACAAGAAGAAGGTAACCCACCTCCAGCTGGAGGACCGGGTGGGTCGGATTGCCCGTATGCGAGCAGCGCAGCTCGGCACGACGCTCACGGAATACGTCGCAGGGCTGATCACCGCCGACGCCGACGCTAGCGGCATTGCGGCCGTTGTCGGTGGCGCGGAATCGGATCGCGGCGGTAACACTGAGAAGGGAGGCGCTCGTGGCTCGCGCTAAGGACCGGCTCGCCTTCCTGCCGTTCCTGCTGCGCGCGAAGGTGGAGAAGAGCGACCAGCCCGCTACGGATGAGAAGCTGGACCTCATTCGGCGCCAGACCCCGGAGACTCGGAACACGCTCGTCTGCCAGCATTTCTCGCTGGGGGTCGCATGGGATGAGGCGCTCGCTGACTGCGGGATCGCGGCGCCACCCGAGCCCAACGACACCACTCCAACCGCCACCGTCTCCGATATCACGCCGTCCGATGATGCAACAGCCACCGTTCAACCTGACCGCCAAATCCGGCGTTTCAAGCTCAGCGCACTCCGTCCGAACCAGGTCAACCACCAGGTCTTCGACCGCTCGTTGGAGGACGAGTCCATCCGCGCACTGGCAGAAGACATCAAGCGCCACGGGCTGCGTCATTCTATCGAGGCCACCGCGGACGGCGTGATCGTGGACGGTGAGCGCCGGTGGTTGGCTTTGCGCCTTCTGGGTGTCGAGGAGATCGACGTGGTGGTCGTGGCCGAGTCGATGGCAGAGGAACAGGTGGAGGAGGCCGTCTGGGATGCCTACTCCGCAACTCGCGCCGCCTCGATCCGGGAGAAGGTGCGTGCCTACCGCCTGGGGCTCAACGTGCTCCAGCGGCGGCACGGACGGCCCCCGGGAAGGCCCGGCGAAAAAGATCCCCAACTTGGGGATCTTTTCTGGTCGCCTCAGAAGATCAGAAGGGAGGCGGCTCGCCAGGCCGGACTCCGGTCCGCGGAGACGGCTCGCAGGGCTCTTGCCGTCTTCGAATCGAGTTACGCTGATCTCCAGCGGAGTCTGGATGATGAGGAGGTGAGCGTTTCCGCGGCCCACAAGGCGCTCCAGCAGCGCGAGACGCCGGATGCAGTGGTGGAACGCCAGGACGAGCCGGCGGAGGCACAGGATGCGCCTGTGATGCCTGGCAACAAGAGTTCGACCCGGGCGGTGCCGAAGAGCGACCTCGCTACGTCCGTGCCGGAGGATGCCCCCGAGGAAGACGATGCCGCGGAGTCCCTTGCCCACATCGAGACAGAGGAGCACGGGTCGGATGGGGACGAGCCCTGCGACCACGCGGCCGACGCAGAGGATGGTGAGGAGGCGGAGGATGAGGATGCTGAGACCGTCGAGCTAAAGGCAACAACCGTGGAGGAACTCACGGCGAGCCTGGTCGAGGCCGTTCGGCACCGTGAGAAGGCCGTGGCGCTCGACGCGGTTGTCCGTATCGCCAACGCGGCCAACGTCCTCATCTGGACCGAGGAGGACGAGAACGACCACCTCATCGACATCCTGACCGACCGCGTTGCTGACCTGGCCCGCGCTGACCCTGATGCGGCCGGTGAGTTCCGGGACAGACTCGTTTCGACCATCGACGAGATGATGACCGCTGCTGCCGCCGACGCGGAGGACGACGACGATGACGAAGGAGAGGTCGTCGAGGACGAAGGGGAACTCATCGGGGTCGATGAGGGGGAAGCCATCGTGGACGACGAAGGAGAGGTCATCGAGGATGATGACGAGGACTTCGACATCGACGACCTGCTCAGTGAAGGCGTGTAGCTGAGCGCTGGCCCGGGCCGCTACTTCGGTGGCCCGGACCAGGTCGTCTGTCTCGAATCCTTCGATTCACCGGTACCGGTATGACCAATCAGCAAGACCCCTACTTGGGGATCGACCCCAACCGCGTCCTGATCTCGTGTGCGCTCTCGGCGGTCGCTAGCGCCATGGCGCACCTGAACGAGGCCGCGTCCGTTGCTGGGCAACTCCTGAACCTGGTGCCCGCAGGCACGCCGGACCACGAGCGGGCTCGGGAGCTTGCAGAGCGGGTTGCGGACCTCACCAACGGACTCGACCAGCGGATTCTGGCCGGAGACGACGCCGGGGACGAGTAGGCGGTCGGCGTCGGCGGCGCCACTTCCAGGTGAGGTTGAATCCTGACGGCCCGAGTCGTTCTACGAGGATGGCACGGTCCAAACCCCCAAACCTGACTCGTGAGATCCTCGATGACGCCGCCGCCATGAGCGCGGCCGTCGAGAAGCTCCTACTGGCCAACCGCACCTGGAAGCGCCACACCGCCGTCATCCTCGAGATACAGGCCGAGATGCGGACCGCGTGCTCGGACGAGGCTTGGAGCGCCTATCTGGAGCTTGAGATGGCAACGAACGCGCGGCTCGGCGATGCCCTCCTGGCCGTGGCGCGGTGGGGGTTCAGGGCGGGGCAGGCGGCGGGGGAGCGGTGCCGGTAGCCCGTCTTCACCTCTTGCTCTTGCGAGGACGCCCTCTCCGGGTCTTCTTCACTTCGGGCCCCGGTTCGGCGAAGAGGTCCGCAATACCAACTTGGAGTGCGTTCGCCACCTTCGCCAAGCTGTGGATGGTCAGGTTGGCCCCCGCCTCCACCCGACTTACCCATTGCACAGAAGCCCCCAGTTCGGCGGCGAAACCTTCCTGGGTGAGGCCATCCTCCCGCCGGAGTTCAGCGATGCGGCGGCCAACCTGATTGACGAGCTTCTCCGGGTTGATCCGAGCCACGTCGCCAGCGTGGTCGGAAGGCGCAATTCACACCATCAACTCATAGGTTGAAATTAACATGAGCCCAGAGGATTCTTCAAGGCTGAAGGGGAAGCGAGGTGATCCATGACGACTGTATTCAGGCTGCTTTCGCTGATCGCTCTGGCGGCCACGGTGGTCGTATCTTGTGGTGGAGCGCAGACCGGGGCCGGGTCGGCGGACGAAGGCGGCACGGCTTGCCTGAAGGGCCCTGCGGAGTGGGATCTCGGGGGCGGCACCGTCGAGTCGCTTCGGGCTCTTGCGCCGGGGTTCCTGGAGTTCCGTCCAGTTGGCTGGACCAAACCGGAGGGCCGCCAACTCATAGACGGTGAAGTCGGGCGCCAGAGGATGACGAATTCTAGAAGACTGAAGGCGCTGAAAGCCTACGTCGCGGAAGGCAACGCGGCCGGCATCGCGGTTGAGCGTTTCGAACTGGGTGACTTCAGCGTGGCCGAGATCCAACCGATGAAGGGCCGCCCGAAGCCAACCGTTCGGATCTGGCAGTACGACGACAAGCACGCCGCGTTGCTGGCAACGTGGACCTGTCCCCACTACCGCGCCACTGACTCGTGCCGAGGGAGAGACCTGGCGACGGAGATCGTCGTTGACGGCACAACGTCGTGCCTTCCTGACTTGGGCGTCAAACCTCAGTGGAGCGTTGAGGCAATGGGCACCACGTTCGATCTGCCGCCAAGCAAGATCCAACTGGTCACTCTCCAGCGCAAGCTCGACCCATCGAAGCCCCTCGGCGTCCGCCTGGCATCGCTCGACACGGGTCACGTTCACTTCGAAGGCGCCGTTGTCTTCGGAGACTTCAGCGGCGCCACGCCCGAAGAGCTACTGTTCCGGCAAGTGTGACCAGATCCGGTGCCGATTCAGCGTAGGTTGCTCCTGGCGGCGATGGCCGTCAGGAGGAAGTCGAGCATGAAGGTCGAATCACTGGCTGAGCTGAAGTCTGCGTTCGAGGAGTGGCGGAGGAGGAAGCGGCATGTGCGGGAGTCGATGCCTCGGGAGCTGCTGGCCCGCGCGCGTCGGGCCACGAAGCAGCACGGGGTGAAGGCGGTGGTCCGTGCGACGCGGGTCGAGCGGGCCCGGCTGTTTCGGGACCGGCCGGCGCACGGGAAGGCGCCAGAGGCGCGGAGCACGAGCCGGCCGTCGCGGAGCAAGCGGGCGCGCGGGAAGGCGGAGGGGGTGCGTAGCACGAAGCCGAAGGGCGTGCCGGGGTCGGCCCCCACGTTCTCGCGGCTGGAGGTGAATGCACCCGTGACATCGAAGGCCCGCCCCGTCGCCGAGGTCGAGACGTCGGGCGTGACGCTCCGGGTCTTTGAGCAGACGCCCGAGCTGCTGCGGTTGCTGTCGGCAGTGTGCGGCTTCGGAGGTGTGCGGTGATCCAGGTCCCGGCGCAGGCGAGCGTGTTCGTGATGCACGAGTCGGTGAGCTTCCGGAACGGCATCGACGGGATGGCGGCGATAGCTCGGGTGGTGCTGAGCCAGGAGCCGATGAGCGGGGCGTTCTTTGTGTTCCGCAACCGTGGGCGCCATATGCTGCGCATCTTGTTCTACGACGGCGGCGGGTTCTGGCTGTGCACGAGGCGGCTGTCGAAGGGGAGGTTCTCCAACTGGCCGACCGGGGACGGGACGCAAGCTTGCTCGCCCCTGCTCGCGCGTGAGCTTCAGGTTCTCATCTGGGGAGGCGACCCCTCATGCTGCGCGTTTCCTGAGCTGTGGAGGAAAGTCGCGTAGCCAGGTTCCAGTCCCTCTGGGGTTCGAGGACAGGTCTCAGGTCCCAGTCCGGCAATTGGCGGCGATGGTCCCGCTCGCTGGGGGCCGATGGCCTCATGCGCTCGATGAGTGCCGGGCCGCAGGGGGTGCTGGACTGGCGGCGCAAGAGGTGGGCCCGGGCTCGACGGCGGGGGGGCCTGGGCCTGTGGCCCCTGGTCGAGCTGCTGGAGTCGGTCGCGATAAGCCCAGGGCAGATAGTGGTCGGGGCGCCGGGCGAGATCCGCGTGGTTTCGGAGGCATTCGGTGAGGTAGGCGACCGGCTCGACACCGTTGGCGTTGGCGGTCGCGATCAGGGACATGACGTGGTCGCCGACCGCGGCACCGTCCTCGCTCTGATA
>CAZSVU010000299.1:0-10700 GCA_964610275.1 uncultured Polyangiaceae bacterium
GTGGTACGCAAAATCCACCTAATCCAGAGCTAGCGCCATCGAGGCCGCCCGCATCCGCTCCACCTGTCGAGGTGTGCGTTCCTCCGGTGTCGGATTTCGTTCCGCCGTCGCAGCTCGCCGTGCAGCTGCAACCAGCAAAGGCAATCGCAACCCCCAGCCAGCGCATGCGATAGAGTGTACTCCTGCGGCACGCGCATGGGAAATGACGGAGCAGTGGTGGTCGCGATACGACGAAGCGGCCTTCGGCAGCTCCGGTTGCCCAACCTCGATAACGGCGGCATACTTACGGGGCATCAGGGGAGGCAGCCGGATGAGAGCAGCACTGGTGGGTTTCTTGGTGGCCGCGAGCACTTCCGTGGTCGAGGGCTGCGGCGGCGACGTGAACCGTGCGGCCAGCGCTGGGACGGCTGGCACCGGCGGAGTCGAAACTGACGAAAGTGACGATGGCGGACGTGCCGATGGCGGTGAGGCCACTGGAATGGAGTGCCGCGATTTGGCCCAGGCGGCGTGCGAGGCGCGGGACGATTGCTCAGCCCTCAGCGCAAGAGTCGATACTCTTGATAATTCGGGCGAGGATGTACCCTTCGTTGCCTGCATCACGGCCGGCTCATGCGGATATGCGGAAACCTGCGCTTGGGATGGGGCGGATGGTCAGGTGTTGTGGTTCCCCAGCACCTGCATTCCTGATGGCTGGTTGATGACCGACTGCGGGAACGTCTCGACGATTGAGGGTAGTCCGGACGACGTCAGCGGGGTCGTTGCATCTCAGGTCGATGGCGTGTGGGTATTCCACTACGACCCCCAGGGCTCGCTTGCTGCCCTGATGCAGGGTCAGGCCAACATAGTGGACGGGTGCCTATACATCGCCGATTTCCTGGTGGTCTGGCACGTTGACCGTCTCGACGAATTGGAGGGAATCATCGCGGCCGTTCAGGCCGGCGAACAACCCGTGGTTGCCGTGGGCGGATTCGCCAGGTTTGTCGGTGTCGATCCCGACGGGGGCGAACCCTTGGTGCTGCCGAGCGTGATTGCCGATCACTGCTCTGCGGAGGCGGTTTGGTTCGGATCGCCGGACTGAGCCCGGTTGTTTGTTGGCGGCCCCGGAGCGCTTTGTAGAGCGCGTTTCCGTCCGGCATGGCCCCTGGGTCACCCTTCGCTGGAAACGCGTTCAGAAGGGCTTCTGGCGGCCCACATGGACGAAGTACAAACCGTGGCGGCCGCTGGATAGGTGCTGACAGTGGCTAATCCGCATCCACGGGGCTACGATCGAGCACGGAGGCAACGATGAAGTGGAGGGAGTGGCCGAGAGGGCTGAAGATTGTCCTGCTCTTCAATGTGGCTGGCATTCTGATCGGCACTGGGCAGCTCCTCTACTTCGCCTTCGTCCAGCGGGAATTCTGGCCTTGGCCCACGGTGCAGGGGTACTACACGGCTGTCTGCTATCTGGGGGTTTGGGCGGCCGTTGCGATGGCGCTTCTCGGACGGCGGAAAGGGTTCATCGCGGCAGCGCTCACGGTCGCCATCATCAGTGCATTCCTATCATCGTACTGGCTCCTGGAATCGGCATGGATAGAGATCTGGACGACGCAAGTCTCCGGTCGTTCGTTCCATGCTCCGCCAGCGACGGTGCTGCTGTACTCCTTCTGGAATCTGATCGTCGTCGCCGTGCAGTTGAGCATCGCTTGGTACCTGTGGAGCCGGCACGTTCGAGTCCGAGCGGCCGAGGGCTGACCAGCAGAGGTAGCGTGCTAGCGGTCTGCGTTGGTGAGCCCGCATGCCAAACGCGCGGTACTCAAACGATTGTGCGCAACTGACCGCTCGATGGTTGTGGTATCGTCGCCCCGATGAGGGGAATGCTCGCATTGGCCGTCCTCGCCATGATCGCAGCCTCTGCCTGCGCGCACGGCTCTGCGGCGGATTCCTCGCGCAGCGTGAACTGCCCAACCAAAGTGCCCGGCAAGGCCGGTGAAGGTGCCTCTGGAACGTCGGACGAAACCTCCACAGACATTGCAGTCGAACTGAACGGCCGAGACATCACCATCGATGGCACGTTGATCGACGTGCTCCCCATCGCTGGCAACTTGTATGCGCTGCCAAAGTTGGTCAGGTTTCTTGATAAGAGGTGGGGCGATCGATCGCCAATCGAGCATCCCGGTTCGCTGGTTCTCAAGATCTCCTCCTCCGCCTCCGTTGCCCAGGTGCACGCGGTGGTCACCACTGCAGTGTTCGCGGGATATCCCAACATCGAGGTACAAACAGGCGGTGCGGTTCGTCGGTTTCGGCGGCCCTATCCAGGGCCGAGCAGCAGCCCGAAAGCGAAGCTGGAACCGGGTGAGTCTGTGTACGTTTCCAAGACCGCTTCGGGCTTCGAGCTGACGTGGCTGCGCTGGCCGGACGGAGCAAAGAAGCCCGACGTTGTGGGAAAGTCGAAGGCAGCGAGCGGCGGGGACGAACTTCGACGGGTGTTGCGGGCGCAGTGCAGCGATGCCCTGCCGTGCAGCAACGTTGTCATCGAGATCGAGAAGTCGCGGCCGTTCGCAGAAGTCGTGAGCATCCTGGCTGCGTTTGACCAAGTCAGCACCCACGAGCGGGGGCCAGTGCTTGCATTTGGCGAGTGGCCTCGCGCTGGGGATGGCACCCCGAAAGTGGTGGTCGGCCCGAGGCCGAAATCTGGGATGTTTCGGCCGGGACAGGTCGAGAAAGTTCTGTCTTCCCACCGGAGTGACGTTCGAAACTGCTACTTAGAGGGAATCGCCCGTGACCCAACACTTGCCGGGAATGTGACCGTCGAGATCCTGATCGACACAAATGGCAAGGTGCGCAACGTGTCGGTCACAGATAAGGCGACGCTTAATGACCAGGTGGCCGTGGATTGTGTGAAGCGCGTGTTCGAAAGCATGACGTTCCCGCCGCCGTTCGGGGGCGATGCAACTGTGACTGTCCCGATGAGCTTCCAAGTAGCCCCGCCCGGCCCGAAGTAGCGCGGGCGCAGACACTGGAGCTGATTGTGGATTGCTGCCGACGAGCCCCACCTATTGCGCCAGCTGAGCTAAACTCTCGGTGGTGACGGACGGGGTACCAGGATGGCAGTGCTCATCGGGACGGTAGTCGGCAGCATCCTGGGGACGCGCTTGCACCTTGGGGGTAGCGCCAATGCCTGACAGGGGCGGAAGCTTCCACGCAGTGTTCATCTGGCCGATCCCATGGCCACCTGCCCAGGATGCTCCCTTTCTGGAAAGTCCTGTCGGCGACCAAGGTGGAGTGCTACGGATCACTGCGACGGCGGACGGTTGCTTAGATGCCATCGTATTCGACGAAGGCGGTAGCCAGGTTGCCCACGGGAGGATCGGCCCCGTCCGCCTGACTCGCGGACGCGCGTGCGACCTCGGAATCCACTGGAAGGAGGGACGATTCGAGTTCTACTCCAGTGGGGTCTACCTCGGAGGCGACCCATCGCAGTCCGGGCGCGGTGGGCTCAACCTGGCACTGGCGGACGAGGAGGTCGGCGAGCACTCAATCGGGCACCCCGATGCCGCCGTTGCCTGCAGCGGAGCCATGAAGTCTCGTCGTCACACCTACGGTGGAGATCGTGCTAGCGGCCGTGGGCGAGTTCTGAGCTTGGAGGAGGAACTCGATCGGCTAGACGGAAGACTTGGGGAACTGGAGCACAACACTGCGAGGGTACGCCAAGGACACAGGGCGGCTCTCTCGACCGTTCGAGGAATTCTCAGGGAGCTGACCGCGAATCTTGGTGGGCGACACTACCAGCCCGCCCTGCTGAGGGTTGCCGGTCGGCTCGATCTTCCGCTGCCGATGTTCGCGCTACCGAAGCCCAAGCGATCGGACGACGCTGTGCGGGGCATGACGATGACACAGCTCGGCGAGTTCGGGACACGTCGGACCAACCCGGCGCAGGAGCTTGTAGACATGCAGGACTGGCTCCGCCGCACAGGCTATGTTCGTTTCGGGGAAACCTCGAAGGTTGAAGACTGGTCGTATGCTCGGCTACTCGCGAAGGCGGCCGAGAACTTGGGCGGCGCTCACATGGGGCCTGAGCTGCCGCAGGTGGTGGATCAACTTGAACGATCTTCCTTTGCGGGCGTTTCGAACCTGGAGACGTTCACCTTCAGAGTTGCGGAGCTGACCCTCGAACTCGGCAGATACGTTGTCCAGCACGGTCGAGAGCCGCTTGTTCATTAGCAAGGTGATTTTTCGGTTTATGGGATCGCGGCTCGGCCTCACGCGAACCGGTGTCGCTTCAATCCTAGCCTCTCGCGGATGTCGTTTACCCACTTTGCCTGCTTGCTCGTCAGACCCTGTCCGGACAAGACGCGTTCTCGCATGTTGCCGAAGGGGCCGACGACTCGACGGTGCAGGTCTCGGTCGTTCCTTCCCGCCCTGATGATGGTGTCCCGGATGATCATCTCGTCGGCGAAGTAGTCCTTGTCGATCATGACGACCTCCTCTCGTCGGTGCGGGCTCGGCGCTGGCGGCGCATCTGCTGGAGCCCCAGCTCGACGCACTTCCGAGCGATGGCGCTCTGGGTGGCGACGCCGCCGAGCGCTCGCGTCTCGCGCTGCAGTTCGAGGATTTGTCCGGGCGTCAGCCGGACGGTGACGGGAACAGTTCTTTCTCCTGGCATGTGTACCTCCGATGGTGAAGGAGCACGCCGTACACGTCCGGTGCCGTCGTGCTCGTCTGAATACATGCCGGGATATTCAGTGCGCTCGTGACTCGACCGAAAAGTTCCGGAGGCAATAGGTCGAGATCCATCATTGTTGGTGCAATGGATGGTGGTTCCAATGCTTCACCAACTCGGAGGTCGAGTCAGATGGCACCATGATGGTCGTGGTGGAGGACTTCGTCCTCGACTGATCGGGGCCGGCGCGTTCGCCGCCCCCGTCTCCAAGAACCCCCAAAATCCCCAACTCCTTGATAATGATCCAACCGTCAGAAGCCGTCACCGAGGGTGCGAGATGGCCCAGCTCGCTGGGCAGATCTCCCCGTTTGCGCATCCCCTTCGGCGGCTACCCCACGACAGTCAGCCCAGTTTGTTCGCTTTCTGGCATCGATTCCCGACCAGCTGGCGCTGGTCTTTGCTTCGCGAAATCGAAGCCAAAACCGAACCAACCCTGCTCCGCGAAGCGGCGACAGGGTTGGAGCTTTGCTCGTTCTTCGAGAACTGGATTCCGTAGACCGTCACTCACGAACCGGCACCGACTCGGTGCTCCGAACGGAGCCGGCTGGTGAAGACGATCGAGCAACCAACAACCGCTCTAACGATCGTAGATATATCCATGACGCACCGTGTCATTGATCGAATTCATGTGACAATTGTGTGACATCGAACGGAGGCTGACCCTGGGCCAGTGCGGGCAGTTGGGCGGCAGTTCCGCCTCGTCGAGAGCGCCCGCCAGCGCCCCGCAGCACCCGCCGGAGGCGCTCCTGAGCGGTCAGCGCCCGAGCCCGAGCCATTTCGTGAACCCGACCGCCAGCTCCTCGTCCCGCCGCAGGCGCTGCCACTCCTTCCCCGGATGCCGGTTGAAGATCCCGAAGTGCCCACTCATCGCGTGCCACAGCTCGTGCGCCACGGTCACATCGAAGTTCTCGTGGGTCGTGTCACCCATCACGAACGTGTGCCGAAAATGAAATGACGTGTAGCCCGTCACCGGGTACCTCGCCGTCCGTCCCCGGAAACGGTACCTGAGATCGTTCAAACAGCGGTAGCAGTCACCCCACGGAAGCAGAGCCATTGACCATTTGAACTTCTGGTTGCTCCGAGGCTTGGCGACTCCAACGTGGGCGAGGTAGTCGTCGAGGTTCTTCGTGGCCAGTAGGCACAGCGCTTCGAGCTTCGCTCGATCCCGAGCGCCACCCCGCCACTCGACGACCGTCACGCCGCAGCCCAGCTTGATCGGCTTCGAGAGCTTCTCCCTGGCGAACGGCAGCATGTGGCCGACAACGCGTTCCCCGTCCTCGGCCCTGGCTACTGTGGGCGAGGGCACCGACACCGCCACGAAACCGAGGATCACGGCCATCGCGGCCACCGTTGTCACCCTGCGCGCCACCGTTGCCACCATTCAGTCCGACCCCGGAGGCTGGGATTCCTTTGTGGACGGAATGCAGGTCACCAGCCGGCCCTCTCAACGGCCCCTCTCGGCCGTCCCAGCCATCTTCTCCAGCTTGCTGCGCAGCCCCCGTAGGGCCTCGTCGTGGGACGGCGTGAGGGGGCCGAAGCACATCGTCACCTTGTTGTCGCGGCGAATGACCAGTGCCCGCCAGCTGCGGGTGCCGAGCATGGTGACCCAGACTTGGACGCTTCGACCGTACAGTCTCACCGCAACCTCGGTGGTCGATCTCAGGAGCAGGTTGGGGTCGGTGGTCATGATCGTCGCCCGTGTTCCTCGACCTTGGTCACGAATGCGGGCAGGTCGAACGTCGCTCCGTCGGGATGGTGGTGGGTGCGCTCGACCCGTGCCAGGCCGTACCGGCCCAGCAGACGTCGGAGCAAGTGACCGTGCAGCTCGTTTCCGGCCGCCGCGATGACGCCGATCATGCGGGTGCGGAGAGCTGGGCTCCGGACGCACCCGACGACGACGTAGGGAGGGTTGGTGTCGAGGCCGACGCTGTAGCGGGCGAGCTGGTCGCGCAGCTCCGGGAAGCTGGGAAGCAGGACGAGCTGGGTCTTGTAGCCTGTGCGCTTGTGGATCCGTCGGCTGCCGTTGTCCTTGGTCATGCGAGTTCGCCGCCATGTCTAGCATGGCAACGGCTCAGGACGGATCAAGGCGGGGGTGACATTGCCTGTCACTGCGCGGGCCAAGGCCAACCGCTGGCACTGCAGCGGACGAAGGAAAGGCGGAGTCCGACTGCCCCAGAATCTCTTCTTCTTTGATAATGCACCACAGACGTTTCTGCCATCAGGCGCTGCACGATTGGTTTCTTGGTACAGCAGCGGGACGAAGAGATGCTGCGCCGGGCGATGGTGGAAGAGTTCCAGCAGGTCGTGGGTACAAGGTTTGTCCCGAGCATCAAGCCCGAGGCGGCACTGCCAGTTCAGAACAGCTCATGTCCGTCGCTTCTCGGTTGGATCACCGGCTAGGCAACCGTATACAAACTCGCACGCCTCTCCCTCCGTGGCGAATTCGTGCAGCGTTTCCGCGTTTCCGCGTTCGTAGTACTCAACCAGCCACTTTCGATCGTCAAGACGCACGCCGTAGCCCTCCACGCGCGGAATGTTCGCGCACAGGCTGAATGCACCTTCCCGAAAACCTTCCCGCCTGAGTCGCTGGCCTAGTTCTTCCCGAGTCACTTGGTTCTCGCGGGCGTACAGCGTGCCCCTCATCTGTTGGTAGGCAACTCCACGGTCGCCTGGGTGCAAGTCGGTTCGCACTCCGGCCCATTGGGGGTGAACGTCTCATATTCCGGGGTGAACGAACCCGTGGCGAGCACTTCGCCGGCGCGGCTGACCTCGACTGAAATCGTACTCGGTGTCGTGTGCAGGTAGAGCGCCATGAGCTGGTAGCCGCTTTCGGCGCGCGCAACCGCAAGACCAATGCTGTCAGAGGAGCACGACCATTCGGGCTGCTCAATGACGGTCACGCCACCCGCTCCGGCTGCGCCGCCCTGACCGCCCGGCGCGCCGACGGTCGCCTCGCAGGATTCGGGGCGTCCATTTGCCTCGATAGCCACCGAGTACTGTCCTGGCTCCCGGAGAGGCGGTTCGAACCTGATGAACAGTTGGTCGTCGCACCCCACCATATGGCAGAAGTGACTCTCTCCGCAGCCCAGGACGAGAGCTGCACCAACAGCAAGCGCGAACCTTCCTCTGCTCACGACAGGAGAAGTCTACGCCCGATACCTGCTGCGGTGAAGCTGGTGGGGGCACAGGCTGGCTGATTTCAGCGCTGCACGCTTCCAGGACAATTCCGGCCACAGAAGGCATGATCGCGGTCAGGCCATTCGACGCATTACTCACTGCATCCGGAGCACGGCGACGACTGCATTCCGGCTGGTACATCCAAACGCATACGGGTTGCCGGCGGGCACGCACAACGCGAATCGGTGCTAGACTCTGCGTCGTCGTGACTTCTCGGGGGTACTGCACAGCAACCTTCCTCATCGGTGCCGTGGTCGCGGCCTGCGGCGGCGACACCGACCGAGATACAGGCACCAGTCCGGGGAATCCAAGAGGTTCCGGCGGAGATGCTGGGGATGGTTCTCCTGCAGGTTCCGCCGGCATCGCGGGCAGAAGCGGCGGAGTTGCGGGAGCTGCGGCTGGTGATGATGCTGGCGGTGATGGCGGACTTCCGATCTACGGCCCGGAGGGCCCGTCCTGCTCCGGCATGACCGGCACGGAATGCCGGGGCGAGAGTTGCTGCACGAATATCTTGGTTCCGGGTGGTACGTTTCCGATGGGCCGGGGTACCGAGACCTGCGACGGCTGCATTGATGGCTGCCCGGCTGAGGCAAACTGCCGCGCAACTGAACTGCCCGAGCATCCCGCGACAGTGAGCAGTTTCGTACTCGACAAATACGAAGCAACGGTCGGCAGATTTCGTGCCTTCGTTGAGGCCGGCGGCGGTACGCAGCTTGCTCCGCCGAGAGAAGGAAGCGGTAGCCACCCCCTGATTGCAGGCAGCGGCTGGGACAGCGCATGGAACGAGATGCTGGCGGCCGACGAAGCTGATCTCATCGCGAGCCTGAATAGTAGCGGCAGCTCCCAGACGTGGACGGACACGGTGGGAGCCAACGAGCCGTACCCAATGAACTATGTAGACTGGTATGAAGCGTTCGCGTTTTGCATATGGGACGGCGGACGACTGCCAACCGAAGCCGAGTGGGAATATGCGGCGGCTGGCGGCAACGAGAATCGCGTGTTTCCCTGGGGGAACGACGTGGTGGAGCCGGCCCCTGCGAACTACGCCGATACCGATGACTCGCAGTTCGTCGCCGTGGGTAACCATCCCGCCGGCAATGGCCGCTGGGGACACGCAGACCTCGCCGGAAGCCTCTTCGAGTGGGTGTTCGACTGGTGGGCGGCGGATTGGTACACCGCTACCGAGAGCGGTTGCTCGAACTGTGCAAATGTGACAGCAGAAGCCTTCCACATAGTTCGCAGCGCGCCCTGGGGCGGGACGACGGATTCTCTCCGAGTTGCCTATCGGGGCTACAACCCCAATCCTGTCAATCTACCTCGCATCGGATGGCGGTGTGCTCGGGACGCGGAGTAGCGCATCGCACCGTCCTCGTTGCGCACCGCAGGTGCCCACGATTACAGTCCCGCCGCCATGCCCAAGCCCAAGCGCCCACACGTCGCTTCACCCGACGAGATCCGGTTCACCCGCAACGGCGACGAGGTGATCGTCGAATACGCCGATCCCACCATCGCTGTCACTCACCTCCGGATGGAAGAGAAGAAGATCGCCGGCATGACCGATGAGCAGCTGCTGGCCTACTGGAACGAGCACGTCCAATCCCTCGACGAATACATGAGGGACTATGAGTACGTTGCCGTCGAAGTTCCGGTTGGCAAACCGCAGGTGCGCTACTTCGAAGACGGCGACCAATGGGTGCCGCGCGGGAGCGTGCTGCGGTGCGAGCTGCTCAGCGATTCGGGCAGCTCGATCGGCCTAGACGACCCGTTCCTAACGATCGACGGCCGGGATTTCACCTTGGCTGAATTTGTGAAGATGGTCGGCACCTTCGGTGGTTGGGGGATGCGAATCGAGTTTGTGCCGGACGATGAACTGCACGAGCGGCCAGAGGTCGAGGTTGGGGAGCCGGAGCAAGAGTGATGAGCGGTTGAATTCGTCAGACCGCTCCAACCTCACCAAGTCGAAGCTGGGCCAAACTGAGCAATGCGCGGGCGTGCGCACGAATCTCGCCCTCTGTGGCGGGGGTACTCGACTGGAAATGGCTCTCAGTGTTGAAGAAGTCGCGGAGGCGGCGAATCTCGTCGAAAGTATTGTGATCCATGAGGCCCGCGTTCAGCAAGGGCTCCACCCGCTCGCAGAAGTCCTTGAGGCAACCGCCGGGGAGGTAGTGGTCTGGGAAGCAAGCGTGTACCACTCCTTCGAGAAGCATCCGGCACTCGTTGCCGATGTTTGTGACGCTTGTGCACTGGCCTGCCACGAACTGCGTCACCGCGTCGCGGTGTTGCGCAAGCCTGGCGCGTCGATCGATCGTGTGAGGAGCGAGCCGCGACTTCTGGTCGGCTCCGTCAATCTTCAGCGCGGTCACCGTGGGCGATTCGCCGTCCGGCACGAGCCCATCTCGCAATGCACGATCCCAAACGTCCTGAAGAAATGGCTCGAAGTGGGACAGGATCACGACCTGTGCGCCGCGCTTCACCATACCGACGAGTTCGGCGGCAGTGCACTTGCGGCGCTCGGCATCGAGGCTGGTGGTTGGGTCGTCGCAGACCACCGTTGATCCGGTCAAGTCCTTGCCATGAAGATGGGCTAGAAAGACCGCCAGCGCCAGCGTGCGCTTGTCGCCTGCGCTGAGCAGCGATCCGAAATTGGGAGTTCCTGGCTGGACTTTCGTGCTGACCTTCACGGTCGTTGTCGCTGCCACCAACTCGTAGTCCACTCTGCGTTCGCCGCCCCTGGACGCCTTGCTTCGCGCCACGGACTTGAGCTGGAAGGGGGCATCGAAGCGCCTGAGGTAGGCGTTGATCCGGCGCTCGAAGTTGGGCAACA
>CAZSVU010000300.1:0-10694 GCA_964610275.1 uncultured Polyangiaceae bacterium
CACTCCTCCGCAGCACTCAACTCAGCGACGTTGCTCCATCTTCTTCACACTGCCCCGCCCGAACTCCGAGCCAGGCTGACGTGATACGCCGGCAGGCAGCAGAATGCCGCGATGTCCGAGCGCAGCGGAGCCGAGCCGGCACGCAACCTCCTCGCCCACGACTTTGTCCAACGCGAACAGGCTTCCGCCGGGCGGGATTCTCAGCAGGTTCCCCTGCGTGGCACCAACGAAAGCCTTGCCATCGCTGGGGAACAGGACCTCGCTGGTTCCATCCGCGAAGAACTGCACGACGGGGTGCGCGCAGCGCAAGTACAACCAGTGATCGATATTTGCGCTCCGCCATTTGGCCGTGGAGATCCTGGCCCGGCGCCAACCACTCGGCGATCTGAGACGCTCGGCCCCACGACCCTCACCGCTTCTTCGGGCCTTCGTCGTACCCACGTGGGCGGTACTTCTTCTCGATGCCGCCGTGCTTCTCTCCGTTGTAGACGATCTCGTGTCCCAAGTAGGAGAGCCACGTCCCAGGGTGGTGATCGGACAGCTCGAGGAGCTCGAGCTCGTGGTCCCCGATCGCCTTCTTGTCCCACAGGCACTGCAGGGCGAGGGCGACCAGATTCTGACTGTTGGGATCCAGCTTGAATCCCCGCACGTAGTGCGGCCAAGCCTCGTCGGCCCGCTTGAGACGACAGAGCGTATCTCCGTAGTAGATGTGCGCCATCGCCCATTGAGGCGCCAGGTCAATCGCCCTCCGATTGGCCTCCAGTCGCTCCTGTAGGCGGCCTCTGGCCCCGACCATCACCGAGTAGTTGAGATGCGCCTTGGCGCTGTTGGGTACCGATCGGCGAGTGGAGCGCCAGAACACCAAATCGTTGGTGTAATCGAGCGCATGCGCTCGGGCCTGAACTGCTTGCACGCAGAAGAACGCACCCACCAGGCCCAAGCGCAGCCGGCGCCAGCGCTTGCGGCCGAGCAGCCACCAGATCAGAACGGCGATGAGCCATGCGGACCCGACCGCCGGGAGATACCAAAATCGCTCCGCGCGAACCGTAGGCAGTAGGACGGGGATGTTGGAGTGGGGAAAGTAGGCGACGGGGACCCAGAGCAGACCGACGGCCACGAGCGATGCGGACGTCAGGCGACACGACCAGGCCGGGGGACCGGAAGGCGTGGCAAGCGCAGAATCGACTCGGTCCCGAGCCACTGCCTCGCGATGCGCCCGGCGCTCGCGCCGCTCCCGGACGAGCCCGTGAATCCAGTATCCGACCGCCGCGAGAGGTGGGCACAGTAGCGCACACCCGCCCAGCACCGATTCCACTCCGAAGAGGCGGGCGGGAATGGGCTCCTGCGGGAACGAGTAGTCCCCGCTGAGGTGGAGAGGCAGGAACACTTGAGTAATGCCGCGCCAGTACACCCTCAAGGCGCCGGCAACCCGGTGCGGAAAATCTGCGTCCACCAACGGGTTGTTGATCGGGTCGTGCGGCAGACGGGGCTGCTGGAACCATCGCAGAAACTCGTGCAGGGCGCGGCGCGCGAGCGGCGCCGAGTCGGGCAGAGGCTGCTGCAGCTCAGCCGGCAGAGTCACGGGGAAGAAGTGCCGACGGAAGTAGGTGTAGGCGATCACTGCACCAGCAGCCGCAGCCAACGCCAGCACCGCGCGGAGCAGGCGCCAGGGCCGACGGGGGTGGAGCATGGGTGCCAAGACCAGTGCCGCCCAGGGGACCAGCGGCAACGCCACCAAGCCGCTCTCCTTGCACAACAGGCCGAACGCCAGTGCGGAAAAGACGCCCAGCGGCATCACCAGGAGGGGCAGCCGAAGCGCGACCAGAGCCAGCAGGACCCCACACCCGCCGAGCACGTCCGCGATCCCCACCACACCGGTGACGGCCTCGGTGAGCACGGCCGTGAGCAGGAACACCGCACCCGACAGCCAGGCCAGCTTGCGTTGTTTCGAAACGGCCAGGGTTAGACTCGCGATCAAGGCAGCGTTGACCGCGTGGAACACGACGTTGACCCAGTGATGCAGCCAGGGCCGGTCGCTCAGCACCCACAGCGCACGCCAGATGAGATTGGGGATGGGGCGGTAGGAGCCGATGCTCCGCGTCGGTGGAAGTCCCCAGAAATCCCGTCTGAATGCGTCCCAGTAGCCGAGCCCTTGGCCATTCACGTAGGGATTGGCGAGCAGGGCTTCCTGCTCATCGAAGATGTAGTTGCTGGCGGGACTGCGCACGTAGAGCAGAGCCGCCACGAGCAGCGCGGGAGTGAACGCCGCAACGAAGGTCGGATCCTGTTCACGGAACCAGCGGACGGTCCGCTGGACCTGTCGCACCAACGCAGATCGGAGCCTCCTCCAGCCACTCGGACGCGCCGGCGCTCCGGCAACACTGGCTGGGCTGGGCGCGGGAGGGGGCTGACTGTCGGCTCGGCGATCGGTCACGCGGCGTCCGGGAGGGCTCGTGAACTGGGTACCCCGGTTGGTTACAACGACCGGGGGCCCATCGCCAACGGGGGACCTGCCCCGACGGACCGTGGTACGTTGCGTCACGCGACAACGGATCTCACGGTGCCCCCTGGATTACGGGCGTGCATTGGGCCAAGCGCGCGATCCGAGGCGATCGGGGAACATGAACGCGAAGCAGGCCACACCACAGTTCGACGGTTGCCAGATCGTCGGAAAGCTGCGTTCGGGCCCGATCTCGGATCTGTATGAGGCGGTCCAGCAGCCGCTCGGCCGACGGGTGCTGGTCAAGGCCCTCAGCTCGAGCATTCTGCCCTCGTCTCCATTCGCCGCAACGTTGGAGCGCGAAGCACGCCTCCTGGCCGAATTGGACCACCCCGGCATTCTGCACGTGTACGACTTCGCAAGACGTGACGACCGGATGTGGTTGGTGCTGGAGCACGTCGAGGGGTGGACACTGGAGGAGTTGCTCTCCAAGCTCGGCCGGCTCAGTCCCGCGGCAGCAGTCGTGATCGCCCAGGAGGTTGCGCGAGCCTTGGAGCACGCTCACCGACGTGGCGTGGTGCATCGCGATGTCCAACCCAAGAACATCCTGGTCTCCCGCCGCGCATCCGTCAAACTGGTGAATTTCGCCGTGGCAGTAGACGAACGACTGCCCACGGCACCGGAGCTACTGGACGGCGGCACCAGTTTCAGCGGGCCAGCCTACATGTCACCCGAGCAGATCCTGGGCGAGCCCGCCGACCCGCGCAGTGACCTGTTCTCGCTGGGTGTCGTCCTGTACGAGGCGCTCAGCGGCAAGCGTCCGTTCGACGCCCCCGACGAACGAACGACCGCGCAACGGATCCGCCAGGACGCCGCGGCACCGCTCATTCGCGCGGTGCCGGGTGTGCGCCCGGCACTGGAACGTGCCGTGCAGCACTGTCTGCAGAAGATGCCCAGCGACCGCTTCCGCTCTGCAGCCGACCTCGAGCAGGCGCTGGGCAGCGTGTTGGAGGAGTACGGCGCCGGGCCCGCGAACGCGGTTCTGGGGGAAGAACTGGCCCGGGCAGGGCTGGTGAGCGCGGCCCCGTCAGCGGAGGAGCCCCACCGACCTAGCGCAGGCGCCGTCGCCCCGACTGGCTCGCTCCGGCCGGTGCTCCGGGGTCTGCTCGTATGTTTCGCGCTGATTGTGGTGGGCGGAGCGGCGCTTCAGTACCTGGCGATGCGATCCGGAACGAATCGCACCACTCGCCATGGGAGTGACCGGCTGGAGCTGTTGCCGCCGAAGGCAGCGTATCTGCGCGTGGTCGCGGACCCCTGGGCGCACGTCATCGTCGACGGGCAACGCATCGACACGACTCCGTTTGCCGAGTCCATTCCGCTCCGGGCAGGTGCGCACTACGTCCGGCTGGAGCACCCCAACGCGCCCACAGAACGTCGCACGGTTCAATTGGCGCCCGGAGAAACGGTCCTCTTGGACGTCAAGATGAGTGTCGAGGTCCCTGCGGCGAGCGAGATCCCCGACGCCGCACCCCCAGCGACTGCCGACGCGGCGGACGCAGCGGCCGACGGCGAACGCCCCTCGCCGTGAATGCGCCGTCCCGCTGACTTGGAGCTTCGACGCGCCCCACCTGCTCACTGGCGAGCACGCTGTCGCCAGCGCCAGCGCTCCTCGAAGGCGCGCGCCAATCGCTGCTGCTCCTGCAGCAGGGCCGCGTACGTCGCCGGCATCCGCGGATCCTGCGCGAACCGCAACAGGACCTGTAGCGTCGCCGCCGCATCGTCGGTGGCGCGATGTGCCTGGCCGATCTCGATTCCGAGTCGCGCGCAGACCTCCACCAGCGACTTGCCTCGCGCCTCCTTCTGCAGCTCACGCGCCCACACCAACGGGTCGATCCAGATCACCTCTTTCCGCAGCGCCGGCGCAGGTCGACCGGGCAGCGTCGCGACGCGGGCAAACTCCGACACCAGAAAGCCGCGGTCGAACCCGGCGTTGTATGCGACCGGCACACCGCCTCGCAACGCCTCGGCGACCTCTGCCGCCACCTGCTCGAACCGAGGTTGGTCCGCGACATCTTGGTCGCTGATACCGTGAACCTGGTGCGCCTCTTCGGGGATGGGGCGCCCCGGATTGATGAGCCAGCTCTGCTGGCCCGCAACGGTGCCGTCCCGATAGAACACGCATGCGACTTCCACGACGCGATCCGCCTCTGGATCCTTGCCGGTGGTTTCCGTGTCGACGCAAACCAGGGACAGCTCGCGCAGTGGCTGTTCCCCGCCAAATTCGTCGGCAAGCCCCACGGCAGCCACGCGCAACAGGTGGGCGATGCCGGGATAGTGCCTGCCCGTGGGGAAACATCCTCCCCCGTCTGCTCCGCCTCTCACTTACGGCCTCCGGCGGCACCCGCATCGGCGGCGGACGTGCCCCTCTGCAGCTCGATCTCGAGCTCGATCCACTCCTCTAGGTCTTCGGCCAGCGCAAAGTGATCGAAGTCGAAGTAGCGTCCGTTGATGTACACCATCGGGGTGCCTCCCAGCCCCAAGCGATCGCCTTCCCGCATGTCGGCCACCAGCACCTTCCGCGTGGCTTCGTCCTGCGAGTCGCGAATGAAGTCGGGCAGGTCCAGACCCACTGCTACCGCCAGCTCCTTCAGACCGTGCTCGTCCAGTTTGTCCGGGCTCTTGAACAAGAGGTCATGCATCACCCAGAACTTGCCTTGCTTGGTCGCGGCCACGGCGGCCCGTGCCGCTCCGTCCGCCAGGGGGTGACTCGACAGTGGATAGTGCTTGAAGACGAGCCGGACGTCGTTCGGATGTGCCTCCAGCGCAGCGTCCACCATCGGTGTTGCCGCGCGGCAGGCGGGGCACTGATAGTCCGCCCATTCCACGATGGTCACGGTGGGCCGTTGCGCGCCCCGCACCTGAGCGTTTCCGATGGGAACGCTCTTGACGCCCTCCGGGTCGAACCGAGCGTGAAACGCGGCCTCGATCTGCGTCGGCGTCTTGCCGCGGCGCACCTGCGAAACCAGGAATCGAGCGGCGGGCAAGCACGCGCGGCAGTCGTGTCCGTCCTTGACGCAATGCTTCAAGCTGACCGTCACGGAGGCACACGGCGCCCGGAGCTCGGACACGAACGCCGACCAGGTCCGAAGCTCGTCGCGCGTCAGGCTGGACGTATCCACACCCGGGAACTCTCCTACCGCTCCGGCCGGAGCCCCAGTCGCGGCATCGCGACCCGCCTCGCCAGGTGCGCCGCACGCTCCAATCGCGAGCAGCAGGGCCGTCGGCGCCCACGACAGCCACCAACGGTTTCGACAGGACCACATCGCGCGGGAGCGTAGTACGTTCCAATCCGGATGTAAGCTACAAGAGGACGATGTCCGAGTTCGGGTCATCCGGCCCTGAAGCAGAAGGCGACAGCGTACCGCCACGCAACGTGCGCAACGTAATTGCCGTAGGAGGTGGACGGGGTGGTGTGGGCAAGAGCGTGCTGGCGGTCAACCTGGCCGTGTACCTGGCGCAGCTCGGACGAACGGTAACGCTGATCGACGCGGATCCCTCCGGCGCAGAGCTCCACACCATGTTGGGGGCCGAACAGCCGCGCCCATCGACCAAAGCCGATGAGGGTGAGGACGAAGATCTGGCGACGGTGCCCACGCAGATTCCCGGTCTGCTGCTGATGCCGCAACGCTACTCGGTGGGCTCGACCGTACCGCTACGCCCGGGGCGCAAGCCGCGTTGGGCGCGCAGCCTCCGACAGCTCGACGTGGACTACGTCCTGATCGACCTGGGCGCGGGCACGGCTCCGGCCACCCTGGACCTGTTCCTGTCCGCCGACCTGGGGCTGTGCGTGACGAGTCCCGAACCACCCAGTGTCGAAGCGACCTATCGCTTCATGCGTGCGCTCTACCAGCGACGCATCCGGCGAACCCTACTGAAAGACCGCTTCAAGATGCGACTGGTCGAGCGTGCCCAGTCCGAGCTCCGTCCCCTCCCGGCACCCCCGGAAATCGTGCGGGCGCTGGCGCGTTATGACACGAAACTCGCCGAGCTCGCCGCCTCGGAGCTGGCCAAGCTGCGGCCCCGATTGGCGGTGAACAACGTGCGGCTGCGCACCGACGGTGATCTGGGGCCGGCCATGCACGACATGGCGCGCCGCTACCTGGGGATCGAGCTCGACTACGTCGGTCACATCGAGCAGGACGACTCGGTGTGGTTGAGTGTGGTCCGCAGACGCCCAGTGCTGATCGACAGCCCGACGAGCAAGAGTGCACGCAACCTGGAACGAATCGCACGACGCGTGTTGGCGCTGGCCACGACTCGCGAACAAGCGCGGATGGTGGATCCGATCCCGGTCGTGCCCACCGAGCCGAACCTGTACGAGCTGCTCTGGACGCATCGCGGCGCCACAGACGAAGAGGTGCGGCGCGCGTACAAGCGCCAACGTGAGCACTACCGCCCTGGGAGCTTACCGGTCACCTCTCTGTTGACTGAAGATGAGGTGGCGATCGAGCGAACCCGCGTCGAAGAAGCACACGACACGCTGCTCGATCCGGTGCGGCGCCGCGCTTACGATTTGTCGACGTTCCCCCAGGAGGAAGACGCCGCTCCGGAACGCCGCGTGGAGTCCGACTCGGCACTGGCCGCAGAGCGGGCGATGCTGAAGGAGCAACTGGCGCATGAGCTCAACGCCGAAACCGTTTTCTCCGGGGAGTTGCTGGGGAAAGTGCGGGAAGCGTACGGCGTGAGCATCGAAGACATCGCCGCTCACACCAAGATCTCGACTCGCCACCTGCGCGCCATCGAGGAGGAAGACTTTCGCAGTCTGCCCGCGCTAGTGTACACACGAGGCTTCGTTCAGCAGGTGGCCAAGTACCTACAACTCGACCCGACTCAGGTGTCCCGGACCTACCTCCGGAGATTCCGTGAGTGGCGGGCCACGGAAGAGGAATCGAACCCGTAGCCCATGGATCTCTTTAGCCACACCGCGTCCAAGCACGGCGCTTCGCGAGACCTCGCGTACACGCTCGCCGTGGCGGTCGTGGCGCTGCTGCCCAGGCTGTTCGTGGCCATCGCCTGGGCGCACGAGCCCGTTTGGGACGGCCACTACTACCACTTCGGCGCCGAGCGAATCGCCCAGGGATTGGGCTACTCGGAGGACGTGATCATCGCGGGACAGGCCGTGTGGAAGCCCTGGTGTCACTATCCCGTCGGCTACAGTGGCTTCTTGTCGGGCCTCTACCTGATCTTCGGATCCGGCCTGCTCGTCGCGCCCATCGCCAACGCTGTGGTCGGCACGCTCCTGGCCGTCGTCGCGTTTCGACTGGCACGGTACTTCACGACCGAGACCCGAGCGCGCATCGCCGGTGGTCTGGTCGCGTTGCATCCGGGGCTCATCACCTACTCGGCAGTGCTCATGACCGAGCTTCTGGCTGCACTGCTGATCATGACGGCGTTGTGGGTCGCCATTCGTTGGCGAGGACGGTGGCTGGGCGTGGTGCTGGCCGGGCTCGTCATCGGTCTGGCCACGTTGGTGCGTCCACCGTCCCTCCTGGTGGCCCCCCTGTTGCTGGTGCTCTGGCCCGGTAGGTCCAAGGTCGTCTGGCTCAAGACGGCAGCAGCCACCGCGCTGGCGACCCTCGTCGTCCTGCCGTGGACGCTGCGCAACTGCAACGTGATGGATGGGTGCGCCTTCGTTTCGACCAACGGGGGCTGGAACTTGGCCATCGGGGCGCTGAGCGACACCGGACGCTTCAAGACGCTGCGCGCCGCCGACGGCTGTGCGGTGGTGACCGGGCAGGTGCAGCAGGACCGCTGCTGGGGTCAGATCGGCCGAGATACCATCGCCCGCGACCCGGTGCGGTGGTTGGCGCTGATCCCCAAGAAACTCGGGCAGACCTACGATCACGAGTCGTTCGCGATCGAGTACCTGCGAGAGGCAGATCCCGACGCCTGGCCCGAAGAACGGCGAGTGGCGGCTCGAGGTCTGCTCTCGCTGGCCCACCGCCTGTTGCTAGTGGCGGCGGCCCTGTCGGCCGTGGCTCTGGTTCGTTGGCGGCGCAAGGATCCGCTGCCCTGGGCGGTCCAAACGTTCGCCCTGGTGGGTGTGTGCGCGCTGGCGATCTACGGTTTCGTCGACGACTACCACCCCTTCTTCTGGCTCGCCGCCCTGGCACCCATCATCGCCATGCTTCACTTGCCGGGACGACCCCTGATGGGGCCGGTCGGACGCGGTCTGATGGGATTGCTCGCGATCACCTCGGCCACCCACGCAATCTTCTTCGGCGACGATCGCTACCACCTCGTGGTCACGCCAGCCCTCTGCATCCTCGCCGCCGGCGCCCTCCGCGACGCCTTCCGCCGCCGCAGCGACAGCCTCCCGCCGGATACTGAACCGGACTACAAGGCGCTGGAGCGGCCCTCGGAGCCGGAATAGCCACGCACGAAGGACCCTGGATACCCACTCCGTTGTCTGGCACACGGTTGCCGCCTCGCTCGGCGCGGTATACTCGCGGCCACAGCCGCCCGGGGCGGGCGGCAAGGCCAAACCGGCGTCACTCCAGCTACGCCCCAGCCTGACGGACCTGTTGCCATGAGAATCCACCCTGTTGCCGCGCTGCTCTTCTGCCTGGTGGTAGCGAGCCTCGCTTCCGAGGCCAAGGCGTTCACGTACGTCGTGCAGAAGGGCGACACCCTCGCTTCGATTGCGGAGCGCTTCTACGGCCGCATCCAGTACGAGAAGCTCTTGGTGGCGGCCAACGCACTCGAGGCCGAGGGCGGCACCTCCATCGTTCCGGGTATGCGTCTCGAGGTTCCGGCAGTGTCGTATCGACGCATCCAACCGGCGGACACCTGGAACGATCTGGCGATCGAGACCCTCGGCGCTGCGCGCCGGGCCGACGTACTGGCGATTGCCAACGGCACCAGCCCTTGGCTGCCGCCCGAGGAAGGCAACGAGATTGTGCTCCCCTACAATCTGCGCGTGGTCACGACCTCGGCCGACACGATCGTCACCATCGCCTACGAGTTCTTGGGAGATCGGAACAAGGCCTGGGTGTTGGATCACTACAACGGCTTCAAGGGACACAAGCTCGGTCGGGGTGACGTGGTGCTGGTGCCGCTGACCGACCTGAAGCTCACCGACGCCGGCCGCAAGGCGGCCACCGAGGCAGCCGGCCTGGCGTGCAGCGAAGGCGCAGGCGAGACCCGACAACGTCAGCTCAATGTCCGCGACGAGCTGCCTGCGCTGATCGCCGACGTGAAGAGCGCGCGGTATGTCGACGCCGTGACGCGCGGCAACCGGTTCCTCTCTTCCGGCGAGCTCGGCAAGCCCACTCTCGCCGCCGTGCACCGACAGTTGCTCGAAGCGTACGTGGCGCTGGGCGCAACCGGCTTGGCCACCGCGGCCTGCACGGCCTGGCGTAAGGCCGCGCCGCACGGACACCTGGATCCAATTCTACTGAGCCCGAAGCTGATCGCTGCGTGCGAGCGTGGGGGCGTGCCCCAGCCCAAGAAATGAGGATCGCGTGGCGGTACGCCCGACTTCCCGCCCCCCCCTCGATCCCGAACAAGTGGTCGGCGACCGCTACCGCATCGAACGAGTGCTGGGCGAAGGCGGCAGTGGCATGGTCTACCTGGCCGAGGCGCTGGTGGACCGAGTCGGCTCCAACGATTCGGCCACGGCCATCGCTTCGGTCGCCGTCGCAGCGCACCAGCGGGTGGCCCTGAAGGTCATTCACCGGCATCTGCTCAAGGACCGCCAAATCAACCGCCGGTTTCAGCGCGAGGCACGAATTCTGAGTCGCTTGCGCTGCCAGAACCTCGCCTCTCTGCTCGATTTCGGGGAGACCGAGGATGGCCTGTTGTTCATGGCGCAGGAGCTGGTGGAGGGGTCCAGTCTGGAGGAGTTGCTGCAAGTGGGACCCCTCAGCGTCGAGCACGCCGTGGCCATCGCCACACAGATCTGTGCCGCGCTCGACGAAGCCCATGCGGCCGGCGTGGTGCACCGAGATCTGAAGCCCAGCAACGTGATCATCGAGCCGGAGCGGGATGGCGAGGTGCGCGTGCGGGTGTTGGACTTCGGCATGGGCAAGATGATCCGAGGCGATCCGGGCGAGTCGATGAACGCGCTGACCGAGCAAAACATGGTGTTCGGAACACCCGAATACATGGCTCCCGAGCAGGCCCGTGGCGACCAGGCAGATGAACGCAGCGACGTGTACGCGGTAGGTGTCATGCTCTACGAGATGCTCACCGG
>CAZSVU010000301.1:0-10658 GCA_964610275.1 uncultured Polyangiaceae bacterium
TGCTCGCCATTTGTGCGCCTCCAGGATGAATTGGGTGATGGACTCCTCGAGCCCAATCGCCTCTCCCGAGGATACGCCGCAACCAGCGAGTAGTGGACGTTCATCTCGAAAGGTCTGGCACACAACACCAGCCAATGAAGGGTGGTGTCGTACATCGGCGGACCGTGATGGGGCACGTCGGCGCCGTCGACGGTGTCCGGCAGCTCGGCGGTGGCGGGGAGCTGCCGGCGATGGGACTGGCGGCGGTGACTCCTCGACGAGCGGTGGATCCGACGCGGTGGTCGGAGGCCTGCCGGAATGGCAATCCAATACGAATCCAATCCGTCGACCTGGCGCCATCTCTGGGTTGGGCGGCAACCACCTGGCGGGGTTGAGCAGCTTCGAACCGACGGCACCCCGTCGGATGAGTCGGGCTCACCCGGGCCGATCGGAGCATCGCCGGAACGTCCCCACCATCGGCGGCAACGTCGGCTCACCAAGGCCGAAGCCCCGGAGCCGGGCGCTCCGGGGCTTCTGTCGTCGCTGGCTATTTCGCTTCGAGACTACAGCGCGTCCAAGCGCATGATGAATACGTCACCATCCGTTGCCGAGCCGGTCGTGGTCTCGTTCTTGTCCGGTGCGTCGAGGTACTCGACGTTGTTGGCCGCCATGTCGAGCGTCTCATAGACGCCGTCGTTGGAGAACCCACTCGTGGCGTCGTCCACCAAGCCGGCGTTGGCCATGTCCAGTAGCGTCGTCGTGGCGGTGACGTCGTTCGTCGTGGGGGCATAGGCTTCCGCCGCGTTGGGGTAGTCGTACCAGTAGCCCCAGTATCGGTAGTAATTGGCGTTCCCGGTGTACACTTGTCCGACCAGCGACACGTCGGTTCCATCGCTCGCGATGCCGTGCACCGAGTGGTGGCAGACCTCGTTGGGTCCGCTTCCAGTGTAATAGAGGTTGGCGACGTCCAGGCTCAGATCAGCGGCGTTCAGCCTTACGAGCAGGCCATCACCGTTGCCCGTGTCCCACCCGCCCAGGCCGATGCGCCCGCCGGCCCAGACGGACGTGCCCGCGACCCGAACGACGTGGATGTTGTTGCGGTCTCCGGCGGTACCCGGGATGGTCGTCCCGGTGACGGTGCTGCCGTCGGCGCTGACCTTGGTAACGCTGAAGTAGGTGGTTGCGCCTCGCCGATCGGTGGCGAGATACACGTTGCCACTCGTGTCCAAGTCCATCGAATCGAAATTGCTGCCTGCGTCTTCTCCGCCCACCGTCATGGCCCACTCCAGAGCCACGGTGGCACCGGTGTCGTCGACGCCGCTCAGCTTGGCGACGAACGGACCCGAAGCACCGGAGCTGTAGTCGATACCTGCCACGTAGAGATTGCCCGAGCCATCAGCCCGAATCGAGTGGCCGCGATGCGCCACGGAATTGCTGCCTTGGGGCACGATCATCTTGGACCACTTGAGGGTGCCATCGGTTCCGAACGCAAGCACCGGAATGCCTTGTGCCGGAACGCTGGCTTCACGCGCGGTGCCCGTCACGAATACGAGATCGCCCGAGACGTCTACGGCGAAACCTGCCGCGGCGTCCGTGTAGGTGAGCCGGCCTGTGTCGCCGAACCAGTATCGGGTCCAGTCGGCCGTGCCATCCGGCAGGATCTTCATCAGGAGGGTCAAGCGCTGGGTGTTGGACCCGTTGGCCGCGTCGGCGGCCAGGTAGACATCGCCGGTCGCGGTAACGTCCATCGAATCCGCGGTGCCGAGCAACAGGTTGTCCCCGGCTTGGGAAATCTCGTCGTGGTAGGAGGAGTGGTACTGGTTGGCCCACCCCAACGTATTGTCGGCATTGATCTTCACCACGAAGATATTCCGGTCGGCCGAAGCAGGATTGCCGAGCAGGCCGCTGGCGGTCCCGGCAAAGTAGATGTTGCCGGAGCCGTCCATCCCCATCGGGCCGGGAGCCTCGTCGTGGCTGTTGTCGTAGCCGCCCCAGAGCTTGTGCACACTGCTCGTGAAAGCGGTGGACAGGTTGGCGGGGTTCTCGTCCGAGCCGATGCGGCCGAAGCCGATCAAGCTCACGGTATGCGTGAAGGTCTCGCCGTCGTACGTATATGTGATCTCTAGGGTCCCGTTCCGTTCGCCCGAGGCGACGGGGTAGAAGTGGAAGTAGAAACTCGAGGTTTCGTCTGGAGCGACGATTCCGACGTCGTAGTCCAGGCACTCGTTCACAGCCGAGTCGTAGCTACAGACGCGCAATTCCTCGTCCATGACGCCCACGTCGGGAGTAATGGTCACGCTGACGATTTCAAGGTCGGACGTCCCGTGGTTACGAATGTCCAAGCGGTCCTTCTGCTCGCTGAAGATCGCGACGGCGCCACTCGCCTGTTCGGGAATGTCCAACACATAGTGGGTGCTTCCTGACGGAATGGAGCTCCCGGCGAACGCCAACTCGAAGGCCCCGGCGATGGCCCCGCCACCGGCTGCGCCTGCGACTCCTCCGGCCCCCGCCGCACCGGCACCACCGGGCTCACCCGCAGTCCCAGCCGTGCCCGCACCGCCCGGCTCGGCACCGGCCGTGCCCGCACCGCCGGGCGTGCCGGCAGCACCAGCGACCGGGACGTCGCCGCCGCCCGCAGCGCCGGCCACGGGAACATCGCCGCCGCCCGCGGCTCCACCCGCATCAGAGCCGCCCGTGCCGGCACCGGCCGCACCGCCCGCGTCACCGGTTTCCGCACCGGCCGCACCGCCCGCGTCACCAGTCTCTGCTCCGGCAGCTCCCCCGTCGTCACTGGTCTCGGTCCCGGCAGACCCGCCGGTCGCCGGTCCCTCGTCCGTGTCGTCCGTTCCCCCGCAGCCCGCACCGGCGAGCAAGGCTCCCATCCCCACTAGCCACACGGCGCCCAGCAATCTCGATCTTCGGTGCATCAGCAGTCTCCTTCCGAGTTCAGTCTCCAGTGTCGCCAAACGGCGTAATGATCCCCGGGCGAAGTCCATCCACAAGTATCCCGAGCATACTGGCCCCGGTTATACGCCCGTTTGACCCGCGGCCGCAACCGGGACCGAGCTCGCCAGCGCCACTCGCAAACGCGCTGACGGCCCACCGACGCAGTGCTGATGCTCGGCCCGTCGGCATCCCGCCCAGCGACCGAGCTGTCGCGCGCCGGGCCGGGCCTCCTGCCCCGAGTTCGCTACCGTACGCGCGCGACGTGCACGGTGGTTGGCACCGCGTCGCTCCCGGGTGGCGTGTCCGGCAGTGGCGGGCCGCGGTAGTTGCTCAGGACCAGCCCGGAGCAGTCCGAGCTCGGAGCCAATGCGCGAATGAATTCGATCTCCTTGGGGGCCTGACCGTGAGCGCGGCTCGTCGGGGTTCCGTCTGCCTCGTAGCGCCAGATGCGCCCGAGGAACGTGGATTGTTCCATACGGAATCCCGCGACCCAGATCTGGTCGTTGCACGAGGCCGCGGCATCCATGAGCACAAGGAACGCTGTGCCCAACTCGACGGCGGAAAGGTCCTGGCCCATTGCTGAGCACCGCTCTGGTCGAAGCGGGCCAGGTACGGCCTGGGCACGACGGACGCGTCCGTCGCGAGAGGCAAGTCGCCGGGCACTTCGACGCTGCCGCTGACGTAGAAGCTGCCGTCGGGGCAGGCGGCCACTTCGCTCGCCTCCACGGGCTGGCCCAGGACAGCCAGCGGGCGAATCCATGCAAGTTGGACGGCGGGAGTATCGTCCCGGACCGGAGGGGCCGACGCGGTGGACGACGGCGCAGGCGCGGAAGCCACCGGAGGCGGCGGTTGCGACAGGACCTGCGGTGGGCTGGACGTCTTCTGACAGGCGGCGGACAGAACGCCAATGGCACACACCGCTTTCGCCACCCGCATGCGGGAAGCATGCACGACCTGGCGGCCCAAGACTACTGCAACCGAGCGCGCGCACCGCGTGGACCCGCGAACCCGCCGCTCAGAACGACGCCGACGAAGAGCGGAGGAACCGCTGGTAGCCGTCGCTGACGGGTGGCGGGTCGATCAGGTGGTAGGTGGCCTGGAAGAAATCCGTGGCGCCCTGGTAATCCGGGGCGCTGCCGAGCATGAAGGGCGCGTCGATGGTGGACACCCCGCAGAAGGGGCGGAGAAACCACGCTCCCTGACTGCCGACCAGGAGCGAGACCAGCAACCAGGCCAGGCTCAAGCCGAGGCTGTGGGCACGGGGCAGGGCGGCGTCCCTGAGCAGCTTCCGAGTCTGCCGCAAGAGCGCCACGGTTCCGCACACCGCGATGGTCACCACGTTGGAGCCCAGGAAGAGCGGGTACTCGCCCAGGTGCTCCAGGGTCGGTTGCTCGATGGTGAGCGCCAAGAACAGGAGCGCCGGGGCCATCGACGCGAGCAGCACGGACAGGTCGCCGAACGTCTCCAGCACGAGACGTTGAATGCGGGCGAACGAGAGCCGGCGCGTGAAGGCGCGAGCGATCACGAAATACGCGAGCGCACACACTGCGGCAGTACCGAGTAGCAGCAGCGGGAACTTCGCGAGGTTCCGTGCGGCAAACTTCGAGCTGTGCACCGACCCGATGCTGAAACCGTAGAGGGCCGAGCAGAGCACCAGCCTGGCCAGGGTCGCACGCATCAAATGACGCCCAAGCTGAGCCCCATCCGGTAGGTGATGAACACGAGCAGCGCCTGCCAGAAGATGATGAGCACCGACCAGCTCCTGCCGCCAACGACCTGCCGGAGATGCTTGAGGCAGCGTCCGAGCTGCAGGAGGCCGGCGCACAGCGACACGGTGAGCAACACGGCGGAGATGGTCTGCACGCTGCCTGCCGACGACGCCTCGGACATGGTGGCCGAAAGGAACCAGAGCACGGGAAAGAAGCCGAAGCTGAAGATGCTCGCCACCGTGGCCGACAGCATGGACAGTGCGAGGCTCTGGGCCGGTTGGAGCCGCACCCCGAGAAACGCGCTGAATACGTGGAGGGATGGGTAGCAGATGGCCGCCGAACCCGCGTAGAGGGCGCCGATGTGCCAGAGCCTTCCCCCATTCAGCACGGCCGCATAGGGCACGGCGTAGAGGCCCGCCGAAAGGAGCATGACTCCGAGTAGGAGCGGGGCCTGTTGACCTCCGGTCACGGTTGACAGCCAGCGACTCCGATCGGTCAGAATGACGTCAATCGCGCGGTGCGGGAGGTAGAGCACTTGGCGGAGCTCCGCCACGGAGTACGGGGGGGAAGCGGGGGGCGTAGCCGCGGGTGCAGCCGCGGGAGAGACTTCAGTCATGCGTGTCCTGCCATCTGGTAGCGACAGGAGCTTGCACGGCAGGAATGCACGCACGGTGGCGCGCGCGAGGAGTCCTCGTGGAGCCTTCGGGGAGGCCTGGTAGTGGTCGGGACAGAGCACTCGTGGCCAAGATGCCTGGCCGCACTGGTCGAATCCACCGTGTGAGGGACGAAGATCTGCCGCAGTGGGTACCCCGTGTTCCGCCGACGTTGAGCTCCGCCTCGACCCGCAGTAGGGTGGCCACTGGAGCGGGGCTGGCCATGCGAATTCTGACGGTGATCCTGGTTGCGTTGGCTACCGCGGTAGCGGCTTCGACGGGAACGACCTACCTCGTCCTTCGGCAGGGTTGGTTCAATCCCCCGGAAGTCCCGAAGCTGCCAGTCCCCGATCTGGTGGGTCTGGCGGAAGCCGATGCCAAGAGCAACCTCACCACGCTCGGCCTCTCCATGCTCGTGGGAGGCCGCGAGGAGGACGAGAAGGCCAAGCCGGGTACGGTCCTGCGCCAGTCACCCGGCGCCGGGGAGATGGTGGCGCCCAGTTCGACGGTGAAGCTGATTTTCGTTCTGGCGCCACCAAAGCTGCCCGACGTGGTCGGCAAGACCGTGGCCGCGGCTACCGAGGTCTTGAAGCAGGCTGGGTATGAAGTGGAAATCGCAGACCCGGTTCCCAGCGACAAGCAAGCGGCGGGTTCGATAGTGAGCCAGGAGCCTGCTGCAGGAGCGCCGACTCGGAAAGGGGCGAAGGTAGTCCTCCAGCCCTCGTCGGGAGCCGCAGCCGTCGAGGTGCCCAAGCTCTTGGGGATGACCCTGCAGAACGCCAAGGCGCAAGCCGAAAAGGCCAAGCTCACGGTGAAGGTCCAGTGGGTGGAACTCGCCGAGACCACGAGCTACGTTGTGCTTCGGCAATCACCGGAAGCCGGAAAATCCGTGGCTCCGGAGTCGGACGTCGTCATCGTCGTGAACCGCGGAGATTGACTCGAAAGAAGTCCCGTAGATCGCGTTCGACACTCAGGCGCTCCGCACACACTTCGAACGGCTCCGTGCGCTCGCCGAATCGGCAGGACAGGAACCTGCGCGCCCCGCTGCGTTCGCCGCCGACCAACTCGATCTCGCCGTCCGGTGTGCGCAAGAAGCCCGCGTCGAGCGCTTCCACCGCCTCGAGCGTCAGCAGCCGCGCTCCGGTCTCCACAGACCAGATACCGCAGTCCCGGTGCCAGGAAGCTGCGGCAAAGAAGCGACCATCCGGGGCGAAGGCCAGAGACGTCGGCCGCATCCCTCCCACGTCGTACTCCCTGATCTCGCTGCCAGAGGACAGCTCCAGCAGGCGCACCCCGCCTCGGCTCGACGCAACCAGAACCCTGGTACCATCCGGGGAAAGCGCGATCCGCTCGACGGTCCCTGGCACCGCTTGGTGATCGAGCAGAGCTTTCGCGCTGCGGACGTCGAACACGCGCAGGTCGCCTCCGCGAGAAGCGATGCGAAGGTCGTCGGGCGTGAAAAGGACTTGGTCCACCATCCAGCGGTGGCCCACGAGGACCCGCAACTCGGAACCGGTTCGAGCATCCAGCAGGGAAATCTCGTGCCCCTTCCCGCCAACGGCCAGGATCGCACCGTCGTGCGAGAGCGCCATCGACCGCGCGCCCGACGTGACGCGGTGACTCCAGATCTCGCGGCCGGAAGCCACGTCGACCCGGGTGACTGTGCCGTCGTGCTCACCGAAGAACACAGTTCGGGATTCGCGGTCGAGAACTGACGCCCCCATGAACTTCGTGCGTTTCGGGAACTTCCGGATGCGTCGCCGGTGCGCCAAGTCCCACACCTCGAGCCCGTCGTGCCCCGTGGTCGCCACGAGCCTCCCGCCCGGTGCCAACTGCACGCGAGCGACCATCCCGTCGACACCGCGAAGCGTCACGAGCCGCGGAGAGTTGCCCCAAACGCGGATGGTCCCATCGCTCATCCCCGCGATCAGGGATCCGTCTGGCGCGTATTCCAGGGCGTCAACGCGTGGCACGTGGGGCGCACGTCGATGCACCTCACGCTTCGCTTCGATGTCCCAGACCTCGAGGGCCCCGTCCGGGCTGCCGGAGGCGAGCACTCGGCCATCTGGAGACAAGGCGACGGCAACCACCTCGTCCTCGTGAGAGGTCCGCAACAGTAGTCTTGCATCGTCGAGGCTCCAGACACGGGCATTCCGATCATGGGCTCCGGTCGCGATACGCCGGCCGTCGTCGGAGAAGGCAAAGGTCAGCACCGTGCCGTCGTGCTTCAGCCGCCGCACGGGCCTTCGCTGCGTCAGGTCGAATAGAGCGATGTCGAAATCTCCGGCGAAGGCGGCCAGCGATGTGGCATCAGGGCTGAACGCAAGGAGGTCCGTCACGCCGTTGGCACCTTCCGCTGACCGGAAGGTGCGTGGCCTGCCAGGCAGGCCAATGCGATAAACGTTGATGTCGGTGCCTCGACGCAGCGCGAGCAGGGTACCGTCACTGGACACGGCTGCGGTGTCCTCGAGTCGCTCCTCGTCGGTGTTGGTGGGCTCTGCCTCCAGGGGAACCCAGAACGCCCTGCCACCCCGAAGCACGGGGCATTCCGTTCGCAGTCCTGCGTCCTGATCCACCACCCGTACGACGTGGGCGTCTTCCCGCCGCGAGACCTCGAACAGGGGCTCACGGGTCGCCAGGTCCCAGAGCGCCAGCGCGTCGTCGGTGCTGCCCACCAGCAAGTATCGTCCGTTGGGCAGGAATCGTGCGTGGTCGACGCGCCCACGAGGCCGCCGAACCTCGAACCGAACCTCGAACGTCGTCGCGTCCAGAACGTGAATGGCTCCGGCCACGACGACCAGTCGGTCGCCGTGCCAGGCCAGCGCAGAGACTCCTCCCCAGAAGCCATTGCGCGCATCGAGGGCGGCCACGGACCCCGTCTGGAGCTCGAGGGCCGTCAGCGTGCGGTCCAGGGCCCGCTGTCGCCGTACCGGATCCGTTTCGGCCAGGGCGGCCCGTAGCACCGCTTCGGCGTCCACTGGCGTCGCCTCCACCTTCTGCCATCGGCTGGCCGCAGCTCTGGCCTCCTCGGGTGCCTTCGGGTCAGCCCGGATCGTGGCAGCGAGCGTCCGCATCTCCTCGTGCCGCCCCAGCTCACCGAGCGTGACCACCAGCATCGCCCAACTCTCGCGAGCCAACTCGGGACACAGCGCATCGGCACGCCGCAGCACACGAACCGTGCGGTCGAGGCGCCCCTCCTTTCGCAACGACAAGGCCCGCTGTCGGGTCGCCCGGGAATCGGCGCAGCCGTCGTCTGGAGCGGGTGCTGGTTCGACGACCCGCGGTCTGGGCTTTCCTTTCACGGCATGGACGGGCGAACCGCCGCAGCCGCACGCGACGAGCAACCAGACCAGCCTACGGAGCCACACCTCCGAAGGATACGGGAACGGCAGCCGATTGGTCGACGGCTTGCACGTTGACGGTAGCATCGAATGCTGGGGGGCCACGAACTCGACTGACCCAGGTTCGCTCCCGCCAGACCCATCGCCGCTGCCACCGCAACCGCCACCAGCACCGGACCCCAGGAACCATCCCTCGGGAACCGTGACCTGTCGGGGGTAATAGCAACGGACGTGCCACCGCCACCACCGTGGCGGCCCTCCGCCCCGGCGCCAACCAGCACCCGCCCGCCGCGCTCTGCAATGGTGGCGCTGCGGCCGTGCGACCGCAGCGTTCAGCGTGGAAGCCTACCAGCGATCACCGCGATCGCCACGTCGACGGCTGCCACCGCCGCCGCCACCGCGGCCACCACCACCGCCACCGCGGCCACCACCACCGCCACCGCCACCACCGCCGAAGCCGCCGCCACGCGGCGCGCGCTCCTGCGCTTCGTTGACGGTCAACGTGCGGCCATCGAGCTCGGCGCCATTCATCTCGTCAATGGCAGTCTGAGCCGCACTCACCTCGGTGAACGTGACGAAACCGAATCCGCGCGAACGCCCGGTCTCTCGATCCTCGATGACTTTGGCGTCTTCAACCGTGCCGAAGCGCTCAAAAGCAGCCCGCAGGCGTTGGTCGTCCGTGTTCCAGCTGAGGCTGCCTACAAACAGTCGGTTACCCATTTCTCTCTCTATCTCCTGATTTCTGCGCGGCGTTCTGCGGCCAATTCGCTATCACCGTCCGCCCCGGGGCATATGACACAGTTTTGGGCGCGGCGCGAATGCTCCCTCGTGCCTGGGCCGGCGCATGGCCCAGACCGCTGTTAGGCTCGTCGACCACGTCCCGCCGCCGGTCGGGGTGCGGCAGTTCGTCCTCACCCTGCGATTCGAGCTGCGGGCACGCTCGGCGGCGGGGCCAGGCGGTGCAAAGGGGGTCGGGAGGGGCCGTGTGGGAAGTCGACAATGTGGTTGCGAGGCGGGCTTCATCGGACCTGCGGCCGAAGGCGGCTGAGCTTTGTCCATGGTGGCCTGAACGGTGGACTGCGTCACCTCGAGGCGGTCGGGATGAGCCTGCGCCAGCGGCTGCAGGCGTGGCAGTTCTGGGGCGAGAACGTCGATCTCGGGAGGGAACGGGCGGTACCGCGAGAGGCAGGCCCCGTCCGGCCCTCTCCTGAGGGTGGTTCGCCCGAACACCAGGCGGAGCTCTTGCGGCGTGCCCAGATGTCTGGGGGTGGGGCGAGTGGCTCGCAGATGGCGTCCGAGGCGCGGAAAGCGACGTTCCGAGCTGGCGCGCACCGGGGCCGGTCGGGGCGGCGGCGGGAACGGGCGCTGGGCAGCTCAACGGCGGGAACGTCTTCGCGAGCGCCGCCGAGTGCCCAGCGTGAGCAGACCCAACAGGGCGGTCCACGTGAAGGGGCTCGGGGTCTTGTCCGATCCCGGAGTGGAACACCCACATCCCGGGTCGTCCGCCGCGGCCGGCTGGGACTCGGTGGTCGTCGGGGTCGTGAGCGCGCCTCCGGTGGGGGTGCCGACGCATTGCCCACCCGTGCAGGTCTGACCGGCGAGGCAAGCGGCTCCGCAATTGCCACAGTTGAGGAGGTTCGACGTGAGGTCCACGCAGGCCTGACCGCACTCCGTCAAGCCGGTGCCGCATTCCGTTCCTCACACCCCGAGCGCGCAGTAGCTGCCCGTCGGACAGATCACGCCGCAGTTGCCACAGTTGGTCGGATCCGAGGCGAGATCGACGCACGCTCCTCCGCAGAACTCCAGGGGCTCCTGGCAGGTCGGCTGCGAGGTGGTGCCACCGGACCCGACGACGCCCGCACCGCCCACGCCGGTCGCGCCGCCGCCGACTCCGATCCCACCGCCACCCACGCCGGCAGCACCGCCACCGACTCCGATCCCGCCGCCACCGACTCCGATCCCGCCGCCACCGACTCCGGTCGCGCCACCGCCCACGCCGGTCGCGCCACCGCCCACGCCGGTCGCGCCAC
>CAZSVU010000302.1:0-10632 GCA_964610275.1 uncultured Polyangiaceae bacterium
ACTACCGCCCCGACCGCTGGAAGGGTTTCCGCGAGGACTACCGCTTCACCGGCAAAGAGGAGGACGTCGAGGTCGGCCTGACGTACTTCGGCAAGCGCTATCTCAATCCGCTGCTCGGGAGGTGGGTGAGCCCGGATCCGTTGGCGGTGCATGTGCCAGCCGGAGAGAACCCGCCCGATCTCAACCTCTACGCCTACGTGCGCGGGCAGGTGCTGAAGAACGTGGACCCTCTAGGCCTCCAAGAGGACCAGCAGAGCGACCAAGCGCAACAGGACCAGGCCGTTGGTCAAGATTGGGTGTCCAACCCGGATATTCCCGCTGACGTAACGATAGGTGAACCCCTCCACGTCCGCACCGATGCAACGAGTGCCCAGGAAGCCGACGAACAGCAAGCTCAAGACGACCGCTGGACGAACTACGCGCACGCGCGGGCCAAGGACAAGGAGATCGCCGCCGCCTCCCAGCGTCAGGCAGTAGATGAGGCGCAGAAGTGGGAAGAGAGAAGGGCCGCGCAGGACGCTCTCCCGCCCGCACAGCGGGTGTTAAAGGCCATCGCCGACAGATATGGCCTCGACTTTGAGGCAATGCAGCGATCCCTGGAGGGCACGGCAATGGCCGTGGGCGGGAGGGGCAAGGGCGGACTGAAGCCTGGTCCCAAGACCAGCCCGCCACGCGCGGGGACTCCCACGACACGTTACGTGCCACCGCCGAAGAACCTGCCCGCGTTCAAGGGACTCAAACGGGCGCGCCCAAAGACACCCGTGCAGGGAGGCGGCGGATTGCGACGGCGGTGGAAGGATGCCAAAGGAAACATCTATGAGTGGGACAGTCAACACGGCACCGTCGAGAAGTACAATCGGCGTGGACAGCATGTTGGAGAATTCGATGCTGAAACGGGGAAGCAGGTGAAGCCACCCAATCCGAAGCACGAGGTGGAACCGTGACCCAGCACCGTGTGTCCCGTTGGCTTCGCGGCTTTGACGCCCACGGGGACGACCTTGTGGTCGAAGTTGAACTCCCTGAAGCACTTTCTGTGGAGCTGCTTCGTCGGATATTCAGTATCTCCGCCGCTAACCCCATGTATGATTCCTATCCCGTGGCCAGTCACGAGGCGGAAGCGTTGCGACCCTACGTGGGAAGCGTTGTCGATAGGGAAGACCTGGCATTCTTCATTGAGGCTGACCGTGAGCCCTAGCTGCAGAGGACCCCTTGCGAAAACGTGCACTCCTGTATCGGTCTACCGCATCCGAATCTCCCATATCGCGCGTCTTCCAACCCGCATGCGAGCCCATTCCCGCGACTTCGGACACGTTGACTCTACCCACACCACGGGATTCTAGCCCCATCAGCATCACGGCCCAAGCCCTCGCTCTTTGACAATCCAACCAGACGTATCTGACCAGCGCTGTCGTGCTGGGGCAGTTCACCACTGAGCAGAGCCGCACCCTCTATGTGCGCTCACGCCCTGCCTGGATTGCGGCCGCCACACGAGCGACTGCGACCTCCAACTGGCGCATGACCAGCTCGGCATCGAGCCGCAGCACGCGGCAACTCATCCGCCGCAGCGCCTCATCTCGCCTGGCATCCGCCTTGACGCGCTTGGAATGGTAGCCGCCATCGACCTCGACGACGAGGCCCACCTCGGGAGCGAAGAAATCCACGATGAAGCGCCCAAGCGGCACCTGCCTCCGGAACTGCACCCCCAGCCGGCGGCCACGAATGGCGCGCCACAGAGCGGCTTCCGAAGCCGACTGATGGAACCGCATGTGCCTTGCCCGCTGCTGGAGCAACGACTGACGGGCTGAATCGAGCTTGCTGCTTTTCACGGTGACCTCCTGGGCCCGGTGAAGCGGCCGGGCGCAGCCCCCTTGGCGCAGGCTCTGTGACACGCGCCCACCGTGAAGAGCCGCGCTCAGGTTCGCGTGGCACAGAACGTGCGCCGCCCGAGCAAGCCCGGACGGTTCGGCGGGCACAGGCCACCCACCGCGACAGCAATCACGCTGCCGGGCGCAACCGTCGCCCACCGCCTACCTCCCCCTCCCGAGCGGAGCACACGCCGCAGCGACGACACTCAACGTCCCAGCGCGGGCCTCCGCGAGCGGCGTGTGTGAGCACGGCGTTTGGGGGAGGTCGTGCGGCCGCAGGCGGCCTTTCCGACCGCGCCCACCAGAACGAGCCAAACCTTTCCGCCGAGGAACGCACGGGTGGGGGCACCCCAGGGCAAAGAGGAAGACGTCGAGGTCGGCCTCACCTACTTCGGCAAGCGGTACCTGAACCCGCTGCTCGGCAGGTGGGTGAGCCCGGACCCGTTGGCGGTGCATGTGCCGGGGGAGGCGGACTGGAATCTGTATGCGTATGTGAGTGGCTCCGTACTCAGACTGGTTGACCCGTTCGGGTTGCAGGACGAGCCGGCACAAACCACGCAGGCACACGCCCCCATACGGGTCTCAAACGCACCTGCTGGGGTGCAGGAGGGCCAGTACTTCGCCTTCATACCGGGGGAGACGAGCCGAACAGTCAGTCAAGCCGAGATCCAAAAGCTGGCGGCTGAGCAGGGGGTTCCCGTCTTCCAGTACGCCTCAGGAAGCTCCGTCACGCTGAAGCAAGCCCAGGAGAACATCGACGCCTTCCAGGCTATCGCAAACATGCGGCAGGCCCTCCAGGAATCCGGAACCTGCACCGGGACTTGCACTGGTGGTGGCGATATCGGTGGGTACGTCGGGCCTTCCTACGACGTCGCACTCGCCGGCGGGATGCTTGAAGGGGGTGGGCCTGTTGCTGGAGGGAAGAAGTACGGCAACGTCGGTGGGGGTGCGGAAAGTGCCGAAGGTTCCGAGACGCAGCAGGCTCTGATTGGCGCTGGCCAGGTCGCTGACAACGTGAATGTTGCCGGTGGAGGTGCCGCTGTTGCCGGCAAGGCGGCCAAGAAGCTTGCGGCCAAGACGACGGCAAAGCGTACACGCACAGCAGTTGCAAGGGCTCTTTCCCGGACCTGGCCCAAGCATCACCCATTCCCCAAGTACCTCGGTGGGGCTGCCGAGCAGACGCTGAAGAAGTTGCCGAGACGACTTCATTACAAGTTCCACTCTGCTCTGGACAAGTGGATGGGAGGCAAGTACGCCCGCAGCAAGGGAGCCGCCCACTTCAAGGGCATTGACCGGAAGACCGTGCTCAGAGACCTGCGGGAGTTCTACGAGAAAGCCGAAGGCGGCGCATTCAAGAAGTACTTGAAGGACTTCGACCAGGCGGTTAGAGAGTCAGTCCCGTAGGGAGCAAGCAGAAATCATGGCGGCGAAGCGCAAGCCCAAGATTCGGAATGAAGTCCACCTGGAAGCCAGATCCTCAGATGGGCACCTAGTGGACACTGCGGTCTTGACCTGTGACGACTACTACGACGGCGGCAGTCACTTGATCGATGATCCTGCGTATCGGGCAAGGCTTGGAGTGGCAACCGTGAAGGGGGAGATCTACGATCCAGACGGCAGGCTCGATCAGACATTTGACAACCGATACTCGGATTCTGGAGAGTACGTTGGTGGAAGAACCGTCCACGCCGATGGGACTGTTGTCGAGGATTGATCCAGCTTTCCGTCACCACATTCTGCACCTCCGTGTACGCAAGTGCGTTTCCAGCCCTCGACGGGCAGATCACGCACCGATCCCGAACTCGACCTCCACGCCCTCTCCGAGGAAGCCTGGCAGATAATGGAGCGGTTCCAGGATCACGAGACCAAGCTCAAGGACAAGAACCTCATCGCCACTCTGCTCGGGATGGATGGCCATGACGATGATCGGAGATGGTGCTCGACCACCTGCTCCATCTTGGGACCGTAGGTGGCGAACCACTTGGACACGTATGCCGGGGTCGTGCCCCAGAGCTTGGCTATCTCCGTCTTGCTCAGGCCCTGCAAGGCTCCCTGGAGGTAGGCTTCGGCTCGGGGATGCACACGAGCTACATCACGGAGGACTCGACGAAGGGTCATCCTCGGGAGGGTCTCCAGGTTGGTTAGGCTGCGGGGATCGGCAAGGTCGATGTCGGGGCCTTCGTCTCGGGCCAGGGGGGCCTCTCGTCGTCGTTGCTCGGCTCGTAGGAGGTCTAGGGCGGTGTTGTTGATGGCCTTCAGGATGTAGCTCTTGGCGGTCCTGAGCGGGGTGCCTGGTTGGAGCTTGGCTCGGCCATCGAGGATCTTCGTGGCCACCTGGGCGAGGACATCTTCGGCCTTGTTCCGATCCTTCGTGAGCTTCATGGCCAGGCCCAGGGCTCGACGACCAAGATCGGCTCCAGTGCCGACCGGCAGGGCTCGGACGATCTCGTTGAGCGTGAGCTTGCTCGGGTCTCGGCCCTGGAGCTTCGGGGGAACCTGGACCCCCTCGACGCCAGCTCGCAAGAACAGAGCCTGCGCCACCATCCCGAACGCTGTGGGCATGTCCGCTGCCACCCTGAGCAGCGTGGCCAGGATGGTTCGGTCGTACTGGTACAAGATGAAGCCTCTACATGTTGTAGGGGGAGAAGTAGATGCTGGGGGTCATCGCCGTCACCGATCCGGGCGTGGAGAACGTGTCCCGGAAGTCCCCCTCAGGTTGGCGAGATCGAGGGTTCAATTTCTCGGGAGATCTGGGGTGTTGGTCCATTGGCCGACGGTGGCACGAAAGCCGGAACTTCCCGGCCACCTTCCTCGTGGAGGGCTCGGTGGAGCACCGACCTGGAGATGCCGAGCTTCCGGGCGGTTGCTCGGAGGGACAGGCCCTGGGCTTGTAGTTCGTGGACTCGGGCAAGGTCCACTGGATGTCGAGGTCGGCCACAGTGCTTGCCCGCTCGACGTGCCCGGTCCTGACCTGCTCGGACACGAGATGCGATCTGACGGCGTTCCTCCTGGGCCACCCAACTGAAGATGGCGATCAGCAGATCCCGGACCGGCCCCTGCATGTCCAACCACGGCTCTCGGACCGAGATGACCTGCACTCCCATCCGGTCCAGGGCGATGATGTCGGTGAGGTTGCCGGCCATGCTGCGACCCAGACGATCCAGGGCGAACACGATCACGGCCGAGAACGATGACTCCCCGGTATGGGCCTCCTGCTTGAGGGCCTCCCACTGGGATCGATGCTTGGCAGCAGAGGCGTTTTCCTCGAACACCCGGACCACCTCGAACCCTCGGGCCTTGGCCAACTGCTCCACTGCTGGCCTCTGGTTGTCGGTGTGCCCCCGGTCCGTCGAGCACCGGAGGTAGATGGCGGCCTTCTTCGGTTCGGTCTGCATCGCTCCAGTAGTACGCCGGGCCGTCCCGGAAACTTAACTTCCGGGACGACGATGGTGATCGTTTTCTCATTCCCCTTGGACGATGGCCATGATCGACATCGACACCTGCACCGTCCACCGAGTTGCCGAACGCCACGAGGCCCGGAGCCGGATTGCCGCCGTCATGTATCGTGGCAAAGACTACACTTGGGGCTTCCTCTCTGCCGGTCCGCCCCGGATGCACGCCACCACGATGGATCGGCACCAGCGGGGCCGCTACTGGGTCTGGCTGGAGTCGGTCCCCGGTGGCACCAGAATGGTGCAGCCGGACGGCTACGTGCCTCCAGAGGCCCTGGAGGGCCTTCAGGAGTGGCTGGACGACATCGAGCACCGGGATCAGGTAGAGAAGGTCTGGGTTAACTACATGAGGGCCAAGGGGTGGCTCCGGACGAAGGGGCACGGCACCTGGGTCCAGGTGGTGGCCTACCCCGAGCAGCCCACCGAATTCACCAGGGAGATGAGCTTCTCGGGATGTCCGGTCTGGGTCACCGACGACGACATCACCATCACCAACGATGCCGTCATCGAGGTGAGCCAGGGATCGGACTCGGCAGCGGTGTTGGCCACGTCGTTGCCGAGCTTGCTGTGGGAGGATTGAATGCCTTGGTCCGTCGGTCGAATTGCTGGACCGATTCGGCAGCGTTGATGCTGCGGAAGGAGGCTCTGGATTTATTTTCGACTTCCTGGGGGAGGTCGGCCGTCGCCCATCGTGCTCTTGGTTTCCGACGGGAGTGAGGCCCCCTCGTCAGGCCCCGTTGGCTCAGTCGGACGCTCGGGCCATCGCCTCCATCGCCTCCTTCCAGCACTCGTCTTCATCGGGGTCGCAGTCGTTCCAGGGGTCGTTGTCCACCACGAGCCGGAGGTGGGGGTCGGTGCTCGGGGCAGCCTCGCCAGCATCCTGCTCGGGGTCGGTAGTGGCTGACGGTTGGCTGACGGTCTGACGGTTGGCTGACGGTTGCCGAAGTAGATCGTCAGCCACTTCGCAGCCAAATTCACCTGGATCGGCGATTGGCTGACGATCTGACGGTTGTTCTTCCTTCTTGAGGGAAGAAGAAGGAGAGGAAATCTCCGGCAGCCCCGCTCCCATACCCCCATCTACGTCCTCCCCAGAGGGGGTGGAAGATGGCGGATGGACCGTCAGATCGTCAGCCGATGAGCGATCCGGCTGTGTTGATGCTGGATTGTGGCTGACGGTCGGTCCTGGGAGATCGTCAGCCAGGTCGAGACCGTCGGCGTTCAAGTCGAGATCGTCTGCCTCGTCGTCGTCGCCGAACACTTCATCGAGGGTCACCGGCTCGTCCTCCGACTCCTGCACGGCCACACCCTCCGCGAGGCTGAGGGTCAGGATGCGGTCCCCGCTCTTGCCGCCACGCTTGCCGTGCTCCACGACGATCCCATCGGCCTCAAACGCATCGGCGAGCCGGTCGAGCTTGGCCCTCATGCCCCTGGCCGACCTTGGCCAGTCTCCTGGCGGTCTGGTGTCCAACCTGCTGGTCAACGTGGAGAGCAGCTTGGAGGCCGTGCCGCTCCAGGGCTCACCCTCCCGGCTGCAAAGCAGGTCGAGAATCGCCCCCACGGCTGGATCGTCCGAACTGATGGAGTCGGAATCCTCCCGTGCGTCCAGGTAGAGCTTGACCACGGACCCTTGCTGGAGCCCAGCCTCGGCCTCGACGGCAGCGGCCACAGCACAGGCCCCCCGCATTCTGATCTCCGCAGGGATGGCATCCTGTTCCACAGGCCCGGCCGCCAGAGCCTTGGACATGAAATGGTAGAGGGCGCCGAGCACCCGAGGCCGCATCTCGGCAAGGCGGGAATCGAGAGCTTCCTCGGTCAGGCGATTGCCTAGCTTGCCGAACTTGATTGGCAAGGATCGGTCCAGCAGATCTGCCTGGGTCACGACATCCGTGATGCCGGTGATCACAATCGGCTTGCAGCTTCTGAACACGGTCAAGTCCCGAGGCGAGTACAGGGTACGAGTGGCCTGTCCCCCACCTGTGGCAATCCTGCACAGCAGGTCACTCTGGTCGAGGGTCAACCTGGAAAGGTTGTCGAAGAACACGAGGTGGCTGTTCTCGCAGTAGATGTGGATGTCCTCGTCGTTCTTGAACAAGCCCACCTCGCTGGGGTCTCGTGGATCAACGAGTGCTCGGAGATGTCGGACTCGAACCGTCTTGCCGGTGCCGCCTCTGCCCTTCACCCTCAGGACGGGGTAGGCCGAGGTCTTTCTCATGACGCCCATCAGCCAGGCGAACGCTGACCCCCAGGACTCATCGTCCAGCCCGAGGTGGGACCGTAGGCACCCGAGCCAAATCTCGGCTTCCGCATCATCCTTGGGGAGTTGGGGTTCCGGCAGGGGCAGCGATCCCGGTGGTCGAAAGAAGGCTAGCGGTGACTTGTCCAGCACCCTGGCCCCGTCCCCGGTGATCTCGACCACTCGACCCTGCCCATCACAGAGGTCCACGTAGACCGCCTTGTCATCTCCGGCGTAGCGGATGGCGGGTTCCTCCGTCTCGATGTCACCCCCCTTGAAGCTGAGAACAGCGCTCTCGATGGTGTCCTTGCTAGCGAGGCCCTTGAAGCGCAGCCGGAACTGATAGGCCATCCGTTCAATGAACCGTTTGGAGTCCACCCACATCACCTCGTTCTGCATGGTCACGAAGGCTCGGTCGTTCACGTTCTTCCTCATCGGCAACTCCTCGATCAGGGAGCAGAGTTTCTGGGCATTGGTGCCGGTTGCTGCGTCATCGTCAGCTTCGGGATTGGCCTCCTTGACGGCCTTGCCGAGCATCGATTCGAGGATGCGCATCTTGACCTTCGTTCTCTTGCGGAGGGCCTTCACGATCCGTTCCTGCTCCAGGTCAGAGCACCCGGCGGCCACCTGGAAGATGGGGTCCAGGTGCTCGGCAAGCTCGTCACCTTCGACCCCAGTCGGGATCTGCTCCAGCAAGGCATCCACGAACCTGGGAGCCGCCTCGAACAACTCCCGCATGTGGGTTGTTGCCTGCTCCTGATCTTGATGCTGGAGCAGGCCCCGGATGTACTCGTTGGCATCGACCTTCCACCGCTTCTTCTCGGCATCGGTTTCCGCCTCGGCATCGGCCTGGATCTCGGCGTGGGGCAGGATGCAGATCCGGCAGTCGAGTCCCTGGCTGCATAGTTCGGTGGCGGTCTTGACTGCTCCTTTCATTCCGGCCCCGCCCGACTCCTGGTCGGGCACCAGGACGATTCGCTTCTGACGTTTGGCAGCCTCCAGGAGTACGGGGATGTCGTCGGCGCCGAACTGCGTGGTGATCGGCGAGCAACACGGAAAACCCAACATGGCGACCGAGATCGCATCGGGCATCCCCTCGGGCACGACGAGCGTGTCATTGCCCCGCCGAGCATCATCGATGCCCCACATGGGCGGGTTGGACACGTAGTCGCTCTGGGAGAGCTTCCGGTACTTTGAGTCCTCGACGTGCGTCCCCTTCTTGTTCTTCACGTCGGGAGTGAACTCGGTTCGGCGAGCGGCGAAGTAGACGACCTTCCCCCGGTCGAAGTACGGGAACGTGACCCTGGCCAGGAATACCTCCGACCCGTCCCCCCAGAACAACCCGGTCCGATCCAAAGCCATCTTGGAGTAGCCCTTCTTGCTCAGGTGGGAGTACAGCCCCCCCTGCGGTGGAGCCCAGCCGATCTTGTACTTCTGGATGGCATCTTCGGTGAAGCCGTAGCCATCGAGCAGGAGCTTCTGCTTCATTTCACGGGCCGGCTTGCTGGCGTCCCATTGGGCCAAGTACCAGTCGGCGGCGTCGGTGAGGATCTGGTCAACTTCCTCCTTGCTCGTGGCGAACTCAGCTTCTTCTGGCGAGGGCTTCCTCCAGGAGATCTTGCACTCGTCGGCAAGCTCTCGCAGAGCTTCAACGAACCCGAGCCCTTTCCACTTCATGTAGAAGTCGATGGCGTTGCTGCCGCAGCAGTCACCGTAGTCCCACCAGTGGTCGGGGTAGAGCGCCACCGATGGCGACGACTCGTCCCTCCAGGATGCCGAGAAGTACTTCACCCGGCCTCGGTTTTCCGGCTTGCCGCAGGCTTGGACGAGCAGAGATTCGAGATCGACGGTGGCCAGAATCTCGGCCTTGATGTTTCTTGTTATTGGCGCACGATCAGTAGACATAGGACATCTCCTTCGATGGCCCGCCTCAGACGAGGTGGGCTTCGTTGGTTTCAGGGGGTTGGCTCCGAACGTCGGAGCCGGACGTGTTTCGCTCGCGGCTGATCACCGAGCAGATCCATCGCCATCTCCGGGTGCTGTCGGAGTTGGCGAAGACCTGCCCGGACCACGGCGACCGAAATCAGGTGGCGGCTGGCCCTCACGTAGTTGGCCAGCAGGTCATCAAGAGCCTGGTCGTCCTCGCGGGCGATCCAGGCGGTCACAGAGACGGGGTGGGGAACAGGCATGTCCCCCCTGCAAATCTACAAGCCGAATATTTCGGCCAGATGGGCCTTCTGACGCCCTCTCCGCTCACGAACCCGCACGAATCTTGCTCGATGGGAAAATCGACATGGCCCCGCATTTTCCTTCCGAGAGGCCCAATTGGCCGCTCGGGTTCAGGTTCAGGGGGTCCGAATCGTAGTGATGGTGTGGCCCGTCCCCCCCCCGAAGTTGTCCAGCGGCTCCAACGAGAAATACCCATCGTGGAGGTTGTGCAGAACGCAGGGGTGCAGTTGCAGCAACGTGGCGAACAACACGTTGGCCGATGTCCGCTACGTGCTGATGGCGACCACAACTTCCAGGTAGATGCACAGAACAACACCTGGTCCTGCAAGGAGTGCGGCAAGCAGGGTGGTCCCATCGAGTGGATCGTGGCGACCAAGAAGGTCAGCCGCACCCACGCCATCGCCATCCTGGCCGATTCTTCCCGAGCAGAGGTTGAGTGGTCGAGCGACGACCCAGGACTACTTCGGCAGGTTGTTCAAATTTACCACCGTGCCCTGCTCGGAGCTGCCGACGCCAGGAAGTACCTCCAGGACCGTTGCCTGCTCGACCCGGGGATGATCGAGCACTTCCAACTGGGGTTCGCCAACCGAACCCTGGGATACCTGCTGCCCAGCAAGACCAAGAAGGCGGGAGTCAAGATCCGGCAACGGCTGCAATCCCTGGGGGTACTCCGAGCGACCGGACACGAGCACTTCAACGGCAGCATCGTCGTGCCGATCACGAACACCGATGGCCATGTCGTGCAGATGTACGGGAGGAAGGTCACCAGCAACCTCCGCAAGGGCACCGAGCTGCACCTGTACCTGCCCGGTGAGCTGGACCAAGTGTTTAATTTCCAGGGGCTCGTGGGGGT
>CAZSVU010000303.1:0-10591 GCA_964610275.1 uncultured Polyangiaceae bacterium
GATTGCTCAACCGCAAAGATGCATCGACGCTGCTTCTACGATCACCCACATCGAAAATTGATCGCCAGACTGTAACTTTGGGGTTTCCCAAATGTGACCAAGAGTCAGCCCTCGAGCCCGCGGTAGGTCGACGTCGATGATTTTGGAAGCGCCCGAGCTGGCGCTCGGACGCTGGGCTACAAGATGCTCTTGCCCAGCGCAGATGCGATCAGTTCCACCGCAATGTCCGCCGTGCGATTGCCCTGATCGAGCATGGGGTTGACTTCAACCACGTCCAGGCTCCGGAGCTTGCCGGTGTCGGCGATGATCTCCATCAAGACCTGGGCCTCACGGTAGGTGAGCCCACCCTGCACCGGAGTGCCCACTCCCGGAGCCTCGCGCGGATCGAGGCTGTCCATGTCCAAGCTGACGTGCAGGGTGGGCAGGTGCTCCAGGCGCGCCAGGGCTTCGCGCGCCACCGTGCTGATCCCTCGCTCATCGATGTCCCGCATGGTGAGCAGTCCCATGCCACTGGACTTCAGCGCCTCACGTTCCCTCGAGTCGAGCTGGCGAAGGCCGAGCACTACGACCTGAGAAGGGTCGAGCGAAGCCCCGAGTCGACCGACGTCCACCAAGCGCCGGTCTCCGCGTCCCAGCAGCAACGCGAGTGCCATACCGTGGACATTGCCCGAAGGTGAGCTTTCTGGGGTGTTGAAGTCTCCGTGGGCGTCGATCCAGAGCACCCCACAGGGTTGCTCGTGCGTGACGCCACCCACCGTGCCGACGGCGATGGCATGATCGCCGCCGAGGAGCAGTGGGATCTGCCCGGCCTGGATGGCCTCTCGTGCCTGCGCGTACGCCACCTCGCACGTGCGAACGAGCGTCGGCACGAGCTCATCGTCCGTCAGGCTCACTCGGGCCGGCACGTGGAGGTTGCCGCCGTCCTCCACTCGATACCCCAAGCGTCGCAGACGGCGGGCCAGGCCCGCGTAGCGCACGGCACTCGGTCCCATGTCCACACCACGCTGGTCTTGTCCGAGATCCATCGGGATCCCGACGATCCGAACCACCCCGACTTCGGGCACGTCCGGAGCGCGGGTAGCGAGAGCGTCATTCTCGGGCGTCTGCTGCAACTCCCCTCACCTCCCCAGCAGGTTGTTGCGTAGGTTGATCATGAAATCCTGCACGTTGGTCAGAATGGCCACGGCTTGGGCCGAGCCGCGGTTGGCGAGCTTGTCCACACTGAACTCGGTCATGTCGACGACATACAAGTAGACCGGGCGCACGCCGCCGTCCGCATTGACGTGGTAGCTGGGCGTCATGTTGCCGACCGCGATGGCGTGAAGCTGGGTCGCCAGGGTGACGACGGTGGTCGCCCGACGCGCGTGCGCGCGCATGGCGTCCTGACCCTGGTAGACGTCAGCCAGCGTCTCCGGCAGCGGCCCATCGTCGCGAATCGACCCGCAGAGCACGTACGGCACTCCCGCCCGCTCGCAGGCAACGATGATGCCGTCATCGATGCCGAGATCGGCGATGGCTGCCGGGATCGATCCCGTGCGACGCACTTCGTTCAGAAGATCGAGGTGATGGTAGTGACCGAGGGGTCGCAGTGACTGCGTGTAGATGTCTTGGCCCAGCCCGGTTCCGAACCGACCGGCCTCCAGGTCGTGGGTGGCCAGGGCGTTTCCGGCGAGCAGCGCGTCGCAGTAGCCCGCCTCGATGAGGGCGGCCATGGAGTCGCGGCTGTCCTGGTCGAACGCCACGGCCGGGCCCGCCACCCACACGATGTGCCCGTGCTCTCTTTCGTGGCGCAAGAGCTCGTAGAGCTGATCATAGCTCCGCGAAAAGGGCGTCTCCCGCGTGCCGCGCGTGCGAAACGCGAACTTGTCGCCGTTCGCGTCGCCGGTCTGCTCGAATCCGCGCGCGTGCACCAGAACCCCCTGCCCGCCGTCCTCGCTGCGCCCCACGACCACCAAGTCGCCTTGGCGGAGCCGCCGCGCCTCGACGACCTCCACCTCCTCGCCCCGCACCACGATCACACAGTCCATGCGGCTCTCCCGTGCCAGCACCCACCGATCCGGAGCCACGTGCACGTACTCGGGATGGTTCGACGTCCCGTGAAAGTCAGCCGGCGCCACCCCGTCTTGGGGCGCGGGCTCGAGCTTCACCGTCGGGGCCTGGGCCAGTGCCGGGACCGAGAACTCCGGGGGCGTGTACGGGGGCAGGGCAAAAGGCATGAACGACCTCCTGGACCGTGAGCGCGGGGCATCGAAGCAGAAGGCAGAAGCGAAGCCGGATTGCTGCAATTCTCATTCTGACATCAAGCGGGGACGCGGGCGAGGCGGACGCCGAGCGAAGGCTGTTAGGCCCCACGGGGTGCGCAGAGGGGGCGGACCAGCCCCGTGACGACGCAGCGCCGACGCCGTAGGTTGCGCCCGCCGCCCGGAGCCGAGTAGCCTCACGCGCATGCGGGGCGCCGCAGGTCTCGGAGTGCTGCTCGCGGCTTTGACAGGTTGCGGTGCGGCCGCCACCAGCCATACGGCTGAGCCCGCAGGCGCCGTTCAGGCCGAGGGCACCGGAAAGAGCGAGTCTTCGGGGCCGTCGGCCGATGTCAGCGAATCCAACCTTCCACCCCGGCCGCCGGACGGATTTCTCGAATTGAGAGTCGCCGGAGTGATCCCCACCGAACACGGTCCGGCAGTGCTCTTGGGCACCAAGAAGCGGGACGTGCTGGTCCCGATCTTCATTGGCGAGACCGAGGCCCTGTCCATCGATCTGCGTCTCCGACGCCGGGAGTACTCGCGCCCATTGACCCACGACCTCCTGGATGCCGTCCTGCGCGAGGTGGGAGGCAAGATCGTGAGCGTTCAGATCGACGCGGTTCAGGAGAACGTGTTCGTGGCCACGTTGATCATACGGGTGAACCAGCGCGAAGTCCGTCTCGACTCGCGCGCTTCGGACGCCATCGCTCTCGCGCTGGGCAGCAAGGCTCCGATCTTCGTTTCCCGCCAGGTGATCGAAAGCGCCGGAATACGCCGCGACGGGAAATCGCCGTCCGCCAATGATCCCGTCGGAGCAGAGGGGGAGATCTGAAGCAGGCGACCCGCGCGCTCAGATCGGAGGCATCCTCGACCACCGCGTCCGTCCGCGCTGTCTCCTGAAGCCCAGCACGCCAAATCGGTCGCGAAGCGGACACACGGACGGCTTGGGCTCGCTCAACCGTCTGAAATGTCCGCTTCATGACCGTTTTCTCGCCTTGGGCACTGACGACACGCGCAGTCGCGCGTCGCCCAGGCACAGCGCTGCCGCCTCCAGCAACTGTGGGTTGATGCGGCAAGCCAGACGTCGAATCTGTCTCTCGCTCATTCCCGATGCTCGTGCGAGCGCCGCGGTGCTGCGCCAGCCCTGAGATCGAGCCAACAGAACGAAGGCGGCTCTTCGCGTCCGGTCTGAGCTATACGGCGTGGCGCAGTCCGCCGACATCAGTACGTCACCCAAGGAGACGACGGGGACATCACTCGGTAGGGCGGGCTGGGGGAAGACTCGCGCTTGGGCCGGAAGCTCCGAGTCAGCGGTGACGTAGCCGTGGAACCAGGCGCGCAGCCGCCTGCCGCGACCGAGTGCGCGAGCCAACTGCGATGCCGACACCCACGGGTCGTATTCGGCCCCCAACACCCCTCGAAGCGTGGAGAATGGCCAACACAGGGGATCCGAAGCCAACCCGGACCGGCACGGATTCAACACCACGTAGCGCACCGTACGTTCCAGGTGTCTCCTGTCCGCAATACGGCTCGGCTCGGGGATAGGCTCCCACAGACGCCTGATGCCCAGAGATTTGCTGAAGGCGGCAGCTACCCGTCGAAGCCGCGCTTGTTCGGCAGCAATCGACTCGGCGGCGGCGACCACGTGCAGGTGGCTGGGCACGACGCACGCCGCGACCGCCTCTGGCCAGGTGCGACGTAGGCATCCCATCATCCAGCGGGCCGACCGTGGTGACTCCAGCAATCGCTGCCCGAAAGACAATCGCGCGGTGAGGTGAAGGAACATGGGCAATGCCGGCGGGCCACGGTTCGGGTGGTAGCAAGCCATGAGCGACCGAGGTCCCCCATCGGGCAATCACCGGACGGAGTTGCGGACAATGTGAAAGCCGAACGTCTGCACCCGCGATCTCGGGGGCGCGATCTTGCGAGCGGGCAAGACTGATCGGTTCTCTGCGGGGGTCCTTCTCGCTGCCAGCTCACGCGGAGACGCTTGTCCATGGGCGGTGCCACCCCCGCCGAAACGGCTGCCTCGCATCCGACCATGGCCCGCCCTGCGGACGGGTCCGCCCGATGCCAGTGCCCGAACAGCGGGCCGCGTCTTCCATACCGTATTCCGTTTCAGCGGCGCCGCGTCCACCGGCAACGCCCGCGAGGGATTCAGCGGGTGACGGGTCGGCACGCTTTCTTGAAGGGCACCCGTCGACGCCCGGCCCCGCTACGGCGCGCCCAGGAACGGGCGCGCCTGTTTGAGCACGATGCGCTCGTCCTGGGTGAGCTCGATCTCCACGTCCAGCGAGAGTTGGGGCAGGTCTGGATAGACCTGGGCGGCAAAATGGTCGTGGACCAGGAAGAGCAGCGGGCCGAGCGTGTCGAGCTCGCTGGTTGACCAGAGCGCCGACCCAGCCGGCACGGCCAGGGAAGAGGCCACCACCAGGTTGGGGTCGATGACCTGGTCACCGTTGCCGCGACGAAACGTCAGCGTCTCGGCAATGGCTGAAGGGTCATCGGGGAGCACCACACCGACATCCCGCACCTGTGAGACCAGACGGTAGAGCGGATCGCCGTCGTCCACACTGAGCTGGGTCACCGCCACGGTTTCGCGTTGCTCAAGCACGAACGACGGGTTGACCGCCACGCCCATGTACACGGTGCGGTGATCGATGCCCCAGTACTCGCGATCTTCGAAGGCGCGCGGATTCCAGAGGCTGGCCCAGACCCGGCGGATCGCGCGGCTCACGGGCTTCTCGTCGTTCAGATCGCCGGACAGGTCGTCGATGATGCCATGGAGCCAGGTCCGGTCCGGATGCTCGCTCAGCTCGGCCTGCCGGCGACCGAGCTCACTCTGCAGGTACGCGGTTTCAGCCTCGGACAAACAGTGGGAAGGCCCGGTCACGTCATCATCGTCGTCGTCGGCAAAGCAGCCGCGGTAGGAATCATACAAGCCAGCGCCGCTGAGCTCGTCGAGATCCTCGGCGTTGGTGCTGCTGCGAAAACGCAGTGGCACCATGGCCACGTCGGCTCCAAAGACCTCGCCCGCTACCGCTCTCAGTTCCTCCAAGAACCCCGGCACCAGTGGCGCATCGCGGATCACGCGCCGGAGGCTTCTCAGTTGCTCGCCCTGATACTGGGCATCGACGCGCAGCCCCGGATCGTCGAGCACGCCATCGATGATCGGCCCGACGCCGTTGGCTTCGATGAACTCCACGTAGCGCGCAAACGGCACTCCGAACCCGGCGACGCGATGCGCTTCCGATAGGATCCCGTGAAGTTCGCCCAGGTTGGCGGCCTTGGCTCCGTAGCTGGGGGCGTCCGTCGCCGAGATCTGCGCGAAGCTGCGCAGCTCACTCACCCCCAGATCGGCTGACAGCAGCGGCAAGTCGGGTTGAACCGTGGCCCAGAACGCCGCTGCGGCGGAAAGCCTGGCGGACTCGATCACCACGTCGGTCTCGGTCACCACCAGCCGCACCAGTGCGCCATTCAGACTGGTCACGAGTGCGTTGTCGTAGACCGTAGGCCAGTATGCGTTGGGAATTCCCTTCTCCCCGAGCCGCAGGTTGACGTGACTGGTGAGGTTCTGGGGGGTCGAGGTGACCAGACCGGCGACCACACTGATGTCGTTGGGGGCGTTCTCCACGACGACGACGTCACGCGGGCCAACGTCCTCAGGCAGCGCTTCTCCGGCAGGCACGATCTCCAGGTAGCCGTAGCTCTCGCCCAGACTGTAGCCCTCGGCTCCGAGCTGCACCGCAAAGTCCTCGGGGAACACCACGGCCACGCCCCGGGCAACGAGCTCCGGTTGAAGCTCACGGAGATAGGCGGTCTGCCCGGGGCCGTCCCCTACCAACACCAGCAGATCCGCCGCATAGGCCGCGCACTCCTTCAGCCGGCGATCGATCTCGACGTACTCTTCTACACTCAGAAACTCCCCCTCGCGTTCCTCGTGGTAGATGCTGTACGCGATCACGCCCGGAGCGCCGGTGGTGGGGTGCACTACCGCCGCGAAGGCTTTGAGCGCGCCACCCCACCAGACGCGCGTCTCGCGGCGCATGACCAAGTCTGTGTAGGCCACGAAGTCGACTTCCTCGAGTTCGTCGAATTGCTGGACGAACTCCACGTGCCAGGGAAAGAGCCGCGTGTTTTGAAACAGGCAGGGAGCATCCAATGGCGACGGCGGCTCACGCCCGTCCACGGCGAGCAAGTATTTGACTTCCGCGCCTTCGGCCTGGAGCACCGCATAGTCCACCGCTGAGGTGAGCTCGGTGAGGTGCGTCACGTCTTCGGACGGTGGGGGTGGTCCGGCGTCCACCGTGGCGTCGTAGGGGATGGGCTCCTGGTCGACGGACCCGTCGTGCTCGTCCGGTGCTCTTGCATCGCCGGCGTTGGGGCCGAGATCCGGTGGAGGTTGGCAGGCCACCAGGCTCACTACGGCCAGCCGCGGGAGAAGCGCTCGGCACGAGGACCCGAGGGGATGCCAGCAGCGGATCACGGTTCGGGGACGGTGACGCTGCTGATGGTCAGCTCGTCGAGACGGTTCAGGTCGCAATCCACGGTGTAGGCCACAGCGGAGTCGCTGGGTCCCCAGAAGGGCTCCACATTGCTCACTTCAATCCCGCATGCCCCCTGAATGGGTGCAGCGAAAAGCACCACGAAGTTGCGCACGAAGTGATGGTGCTCCGGCCGGTAGACGAGGCGGAAGTAGTCCTGCTGGTCGAACGACACCCCAGCGAATGTGCCGACGGCGCGAACGAACGCCCCGGGCTCGGTGCTCGCCAGCGACTGGCCGATCCGCAGGTGGAAGTCGACCGAGCTCCCATCGGCGAACTCGATGAAATGGGTGTTCAGCGTGGAGCTCGCGTGGGTGCAGGAGTCGAATCGGAGCGCGTCGACGCCATAGCACTGATTCGGGTCGACACAGAGGCTCGCACTGAAGCCCGTGCCGGTCATGATGTCCGTCTCGCGGCCGTCCAGCGTTGTCTCGAGCGGGTCGCCGGCGCCGACCTCAAAAGTGATCCTCCCCTGCAGCTCGCGGCCGTCCGTCGTTAAGGTCTGGGCGAAGATATGGGTGTGCGCGGTGCGCCCGCCGTAGGTGGAAGAAGTGTGCCGGACTGTGCCTGGATCGAATCCGACGGCACCGTCCACTGGGGCATAGAGACAGAGCGGTAGGGCGAAAGCGAGGTCTTCGCCGCCGTCAGGCAACGGGTAGCTGCCCGGCGCAATGCGCAGCATGGCTTTGGCGGCGAGCTCCTGCTGCAACGTCCGCGTCTCGTTGAACGTCGAACAGTACACCGCGTCATCAGTCGCAATGGCGGTGTGCGTCCAACCCGAGTCGCCCACGTAGTCGTCCGCAGTCGGGCAATCGGCAAAGGGATCTTGCGGCGTGCCGCCCGAGCCGGGATCACCTCCCGTGCCCGGATCGCCACCGCTGCCAGAATTGCCGCCGCTGCCGGGCGCACCACCTGTCGCCGCGCTCCCAGCGACACCAGCGGTCCCTGCCGTGCTCCCACCGAACCCGAGGTCGCCGCCGACGCCAATCGTGCCGGCGCTGCCCGCGCTGCCGCCCGGGGGTGCACCACCGCTGCCGCCGAAGACGGCTCCACCTGCGCCACCGGCCGCGGCGCCACTGGATCCCCCGGTGCCTGGATCGCTTCCGCCGGCTGCAACGCCGCCGGCTCCCCCCGCCACGGGCTGACCGCCGACGCCTCCGGTTTGGGCTCCGCCAGCTCCGCCGTTTCCTCCGACGCCACCCACTGACTGACCGCCGCTCCCACCAGCAGCGCTGCCGCCGGACGCCGAAGCCCCGGAGCCGCCCACACCGACCGTGCCGCCCGTCGCACTGCCGCCCGCGCCCTCGACGCTGCCACCGGTTCCACCATTGGTCGCACTGCCGCCCTGCCCGTCCGGTGCCCAGGCGTCCAGGCCGGCTTCGCCCCCCGGCGGCGAGTGCTGCGGTCCGGCAGTGTCCTCGTCACCGCTGCACGACGTCACCGCCCCGACACAGGCCAGAACGCAAACCAGAGAACCGAACCCAGAAGCTCGCATGAGACCTCACCTCGCTCGGAACATCGCCCTATTGCGGGAGGCAATATGCCACACGGGTCCTGTGGGCGCCGCACGGGCCGGGCGCGCGGGGCAGGCGTCGATTCACGCAGGGCAATCATCCAGAAATCCTGGCGGTTGGGGGTGACGGAGCTCTGCTGCGCTGGAACGCAGCCTCGTGGCCTTCGGCCACTCGGCGGGGGGGACGGACCTGTGCTGCGTTGGAACGTGGCCTCGTGGCCTTCGGCCACTCGGCGACTGGGGAGGAGACGGAGGTGTACTGCGCTGAAACGCGGCCTCGTGGCCTTGGGCCACTCGGCGGCAGGCCTCGTCGCCCACGGCGACGTCGGCAGCTGGGGGCTTGACGGTCGGGGGGGGGAGTCCCATCCGCAATCTAAAGAGGACTCAGCCGGTACGGATTCCATGCTCAGACTAGCCAAGCTCACAGACTACGCGGTCGTCGTGCTGGACGACATGGCCACCGAGCCGGAGCGGCTCCACGCCGCCAAGGAGGTCGCCGACCGCACCGAGCTCCCCTACCCGACCGTCAGCAAACTGCTCAAGCAACTGACGCAAGCCGACTTGGTCGAGTCGGTACGGGGAGCACGAGGTGGCTATCGTCTGGCTCGGTCGCCCGCCGACATCAGCCTGGCGGACGTGATCGCGGCAATCGAAGGCCCGATCGGGCTCACGGAATGCAGCGGATCACACACGGCGTGCGAGCGATCGAGCACGTGCAACGTCTCCGCGAATTGGGTTCGGATCAGCTCTGCGATCCGCGCAGCCCTCGGTGACGTCACCCTGGCGGATCTGAGTCACCCCGGTGCGCGCGCCACGCTCGACGAGGTCCCGCGCGCGCCGGCCACCGGCACCCGGACGGCACCCGGCGCGGGTGACGCTTGGCACGCCGGAGCAGAACGGGAGAGTCACAGTGGCTAGTGTGGCGCCGGGCGTCGAGGAACTGCTGCGCCGCGGCTACGCGGCAGGCTGGATCACGGAAATCGATCAGGAGACGATGCCTCCGGGTCTGAGCGAGACGACCGTTCGCGTGATTTCCGAGAAGAAGGAGGAGCCGGCATGGCTGCTCGAGTGGCGCCTGAAGGCGCTACGCGCGTGGCAGCACATGTCACCTCCCGGGTGGGCCAAGGTGCGTCACGCTCCCATCGATTTTCAGGCCATCTCCTATTTCTCGGCCCCCAAGCGTTCCGCGGCCGCGCCCCGGAACCTCGACCAGGTCGACCCAGCGCTCCTCGAGACCTACAAGAAGCTAGGTATTCCCCTGCACGAGCGTGAAGCCCTCGCCGGGGTGGCCGTGGACGCAGTGTTCGACAGCGTGTCCGTCGCGACCACCTTCAAGGAGAAGCTCGCCAGCCTGGGCGTGATCTTCTGCTCGTTCTCCGAGGCCGTGAAGCAGCACCCGGACCTGGTGCGCAAGTACCTGGGCACTGTCGTACCGTACAACGACAACTTCTACGCCACGCTGAATTCGGCGGTCTTCAGTGATGGGTCCTTCGTGTACGTACCGGCCGGCGTGAAGTGTCCGATGGAGCTGTCTTCGTACTTCCGCATCAACGCGGCCAAGACGGGACAATTCGAGCGCACTCTGATCATCGCCGAGGAAGGGAGCCGGGTGAGCTATCTCGAAGGCTGCACGGCACCCATGCGTGACGAGCACCAACTCCACGCGGCGGTGGTGGAGCTCGTCGCGTTGGATGGTGCCGAGATCAAGTACTCGACGGTCCAAAACTGGTACCCCGGCGACAGCGAGGGTCGTGGCGGGATCTACAACTTTGTCACCAAGCGCGGAAAATGCCTCGGCGAAGCTTCGAAGATCTCTTGGACGCAAGTGGAGACAGGATCCGCCATCACCTGGAAGTACCCGAGCTGCATGCTCATCGGCGCGGGCTCCGTCGGCGAGTTCTACTCGGTGGCGCTCACCAACCACCACCAGCAGGCCGATACGGGCACGAAAATGCTGCACATCGGCCCACACACCAGTAGCACGATCGTCTCGAAGGGGATCTCGGCAGGGCTCGCCCAGAACACCTATCGGGGGCTGGTCAAGATCCTGCCGCGCGCCGTGGGAGCACGCAACCACACTCAGTGCGACTCGTTGCTCATCGGCGACCGCTGTGGCGCACACACCGTGCCCTACGTGGAGGTCGCCAACAGCTCCAGCACGGTGGAGCACGAGGCCACCACCTCGCGAGTGAGCGAAGACCAGCTGTTCTACTGTCGGCAGCGCGGGCTGGGCGTCGAAGAATCGATGGGGCTGATCGTGAACGGATTCTGTCGAGAGGTGATGAACAACCTAC
>CAZSVU010000304.1:0-10583 GCA_964610275.1 uncultured Polyangiaceae bacterium
GCCCTATATCGGATCTTGACCTGAGCCGTGATGGGTGCGGATGGCACAGCGCCGGGACCGCGAGGTTGAATTCGCCAGCATCGTGGTCTTGAGCCGGCCAGATGGGACGGTGGTTCGCCTGGGGGACATCGCCGAGATCAAGGACGGGTTTCGCGAGACCGACGAAGAGTCCTACTTCAACGGCAAGCGCGCGGTGATGGTGGAGGTCTATCGAGTGGGAGAGCAGACCCCCATCGCCATTGCCTCGACGGTAAAGAAGTACGTCGCCGAGAAGGCGGGCACCATGCCCCCCGGCGTGGGGTTGGCGGTGTGGCGGGACATGTCCGAGATCTACGCCGACCGTCTCGAGTTGTTGCTCAACAACGCGGCCATCGGCCTGGTGCTGGTGCTGTTGACTCTGGGGCTGTTCCTGGAGATCCGGTTGGCGTTCTGGGTGACGCTCGGCATCCCGATCAGCTTCACCGGTTCACTGCTGTTCTTGCCCGCGTTCAACACGAGCATCAACATGATCTCGCTGTTCGCGTTCATCGTTACCCTCGGCCTGGTCGTCGATGACGCCATCGTGGTCGGAGAGGCGATCTTCAAACGCCGAGGCGAGGGGGTGTCACGCCTGCGGGCTGCGGTGGAAGGCGTACGCGAAGTCGCCATGCCCGTGGTGTTCGCCGTGCTCACCACCATCATGGCGTTCGCGCCGATCATGTTCGTGGCCGGAATCATGGGCAAGTTCTTCTTTGCCATCCCGGTGGTGGTGATCGCCGTGCTCGCGCTTTCGCTGGTCGAATCGCTGGTGATTCTGCCCGCGCACTTGGCGCACTCGAAACCCGACCCGGATCGCGGACTGATGGGTTTCATCCACCGGCAACAGCAGCGTTTCAGCCGCTACGTGGAGTGGCTGATCATTCATACGTACCTACCCACCGTGGCACGAGCGGTGCGGAGGCGCTACCTGGCGCTGGCGATTGGCATCGCTCTGTTACTCACGACCGCAGGCTTGGTTGCGGGAGGCAAGGTCAGATTCATCTTCTTCCCCAAGGTCGAGGGCGACATCGTCACGGCGTCCGTCGTCATGCCCTTCGGGACGCCGGTTGCCGACACGCGCAAGATCGTCGAGCGCATGGTGGCGAGTGCCCGCAAGGTGGTCGACGAGAAGGGTGGGGACCAGTACGTCCGCGGGATCTTCTCCCAGGTGGGATCGAACGGCATCCCGGCGTTTCGCGGTGGGGTCAGCGGGGGGCACGCCGGAGGGGTTAGGGTTTTCTTCGTTCCGGTCACCGAGCGTGACTTCACGGGTGCGGAGTTCGCCCGTGAATGGCGCGAGCGCATGGGTGAGGTTGCCGGTGCGGAGTCACTGACGTTCAAGTTCAACCTCGGTCCGTCGGCGGGCGACCCCATCAACATCGAGTTGGCTCACCGCGATCTCGACGTTCTGGAGGCGGCCTCGGCCAAGCTGGCGGCGGGCATCAAGTACGACGGAGTCTTCGACGTCGACGATGGGTTCACGCCCGGCAAGGAGCAGCTCGACTTCAAGTTACGTCCGGAAGCGTCGTCGCTGGGCATCACCGAGCATGATCTGGCGCGCCAGGTGCGCTCGGCGTTCTTCGGCGCCGAAGCTGCCCGGCAGCAGCGTGGCCGGGACGAGCTCCGTGCGTACGTCCGCCTGCCCGAGAACCAGCGCCGCTCCGAGCACGACATCGAGACGCTGATGATCCGCGCGCCCAACGGGGCCGAAGTGCCCCTGGGACAGGCCGCGGAGGTGCGGCGTGGGCGCGCCTACACCGCCATCAAGCGCACGGACGGGCGGCGGGTCGTCAACGTCACCGCGGATGTGCAGGAAGACCGGGCCAGTCCCAACGACATCGTGCGCGACGTCGAGGCAGAACTGCTCCCCGACCTGCTCTCCGACCACGCCGGGCTCAGCTACTCGCTCGCTGGCGAGCAGAAGGAGCAGGCTGAGTCCATGAAGAGTCTCGGCGAGGGATTCCTGATGGCGTTGCTGGCGATCTTCGCCCTGTTGGCCGTCGCGTTTCGGAGCTACGTGCAGCCGGTCATCATCATGACCGTGATCCCGTTTGGCATCGTCGGCGCCGTGCTCGGCCACCTGATGATGGGATACGACCTGAGCCTGATGAGCGGCATGGGGATCGTGGCTGCGTCCGGCGTCGTCGTGAATGACTCGCTGATTCTGATCGTGGCCATCAACCGGTATCGTGCCGACGGACTGTCGATCAACGATGCGATTGTTGCCGGCGGGGGCCGTCGGTTCCGACCGATCTTGCTCACCTCCCTGACCACCTTCTTCGGCTTGTCGCCCATGATTCTCGAGAGCTCGGTGCAGGCGAGATTCCTGATCCCGATGGCCATTAGCCTGGGTTTCGGCGTGCTGTTTGCGACGTTCATCACCTTGCTGCTGGTGCCGGCGCTGTACTGCATCGTCGAGGACACGCGCGTCGTCCTGGGCCGAGCGTGGCGGCTCATTTCCGACCGCGACGACTCCAACCACCGGGGTCCGAAAGACCCCGCGAAAGCGGCGACCGCAGCCCTCGGCAAGTAGTGTCTTCTCCACCCCGGTGCCAGAGCCTCGGCTGGCCTGATTCAGCAGTTGCGATGTCGAATCAGGTTAGCTGCCCCGCAAGCCGATTGGCTGGCAGCCCCACGCACTCCCCACGCAGGCAGGCCTGCGCGGGACCCGGTGCGTGGGGCCCCGCGAGCGAGCAGCCCGCGGAGCGTACACGAAGTGCGTGTTCAGGATCGCGCTCGCTGATTCAGTCGACTTCGAGAACCTTGCAGCTCTCCGCTCGCGCGACCCAAGCCGGGCCCTGGGAGCCCCATTTCGCGCCTTCGCTCCACCGCAGGTTGAGCTGATTGATCCGCTCCATCGGGCGCACTTTGCACTCGGCCAGGAACCGGGAGAGCTTCTTCTCCGGAATCGCGTGGGCCGGTTCGTCGTGGAGCCGCTGCGCAACTTCGGGCTGAGCCCACAGGCCCGACACCAAGATGAGCTGGTTGTGCGGCGAGGTGCTGTACGGCTGGATGACGTTCTTCTTGTTGTCGTCGAGGGGCGCGCCTTCGGGACGCTCCCAGCGCTCCGTTTCCGTCTTGTACTCGCAGTGGCTGCCTTCGATCTTGCGGTCGAGCACACACGCGAGGCGCTCGTAGTCGGCGGTGATCAACGTGATCTTGACGGTCTCGGGATTGCCCGCCGTCCAGGCGTCCATGTTGATCTTCTCTTCTTCGCCGGTTCCGACGTCGCCGAATACGGAGGAAAGGGGGAAAGGGAACAGCCACATGGCCAACAGCATCCCGCCGGCAATCAGTAGGCGCCCGGCCAGCACCGGCGCGGGTTCGTCGCGACGTCGGCGCTTGGGCTTGCGGCGGGCAGGCGGCGCGCGCCGGGCGTCGGAGCTGCGCTTGGTCGAAGCGCGGCGCTCCGCTGAGGAGCTGCGCTTGGTCGAAGCGCGGCGCTCCGCCGAGGAGCTGCTTTTGGCCGAGGACCGACTCTTGGCCGAGGACCGACTCTGGGTCGAGGACCGACTCTTGGTCGAGGAGCTGCGCTTGGGCATTGCGGCTGCGTGATAGCGCAAAACGGCTGGGGAAACCAAGCCGTCTTGGCGCATGGGGGGCGCCCCCGGGCCCGTTGCGGGGCTTTTGGCGGCCCGGCCAGGCCCGGATCTCCAGGAGGTGATACCCTGCGGGGCCATGTCCGCTCGCGGCGACGCCGTCCAGGCCCGAGTGCTGCCCGCTTTTGGCCGATTTGTGGCGAGTGGCTTCGACCGGCGGAGTCCCCTGGCGCTGCTGCTGCTGATCACCACGGGCGCTTCGGTCGGCTACCACTGGCGCGACCTGCTGGATGCCAATGGTGAGATGGACTGGCTGCTTGCCGGCATCTGGGTGTGGATGGCGGCGTTGCTCTGCTGGGGGGTGTCGCTGCGGCGCGACCTCATCCTGGTGGCAGTCGGCGCCGGTGGAGGCGGCGTCATCGAATGGTGGGGAACCAACACCGGTTTGTGGTCCTACTTCACGCAGGAACGCCCGCCGCTGTGGATCCTTCCGGCCTGGCCCATTGCCGCGCTGAGCGTGGACCGGCTGGGGCGAATGGTCGACTGGCTGGTGCGCGAGGTGCTGCGACGGTTTCGCCGTGAGCCATCTCCCCATCTGTTCAGGCGTGCCTACTGGATCCTCACCCCCGGCTTCGTACTGTGGATGAGCGTGTTCATCTGGCCCTACGTTCATCTGTTTGCCAGTCAGGTGGTCATCGCGGTGATGGTCGCCGTGACCCTGCGCTGCCCCGACCCACGACGCGACGTGCAGGTGTTCCTGGCGGGCTCGCTGATGGGCATCTTCCTGGAGTACTGGGGGACCAGCCGGGAGTGCTGGACGTACTACACCCAGCAGGTGCCCCCGCCGGTTGCCGTGGTCGCCCACGGCTTTGCCGCCATCGCCTTCAATCGAGCCGCGGGAGGCGTGTCGCGGGCCCTCGACTGGGTCGCCTCACGTACGGGAGCCGTGCGAGAGCCCTCGAGCTGAAGTGGGTCAAAGACACTCGCGGAACACGCGGTCGTAGAGCGCCTCACCCAGGCGTTCGTGTCCGGCTGGGCCGAAGTGAATGCCGTCCTTGAATGGCTTGGCATACTTCGGACACAGCCGCTCGGGCTGTCCACAGGACAGCAAGGCATAGGCGTCCACGACGTAGTCGACCGTGCCTGCGTCGAACTGATCGCGGATCCATCGGTTGAGGCGCAGCGTGGCCTTCCCGCGGCGCTCGTTGTAGTACTTGCGGAACCCCCCCCACGGCGCCACCGTGAGCGCCACGACAGCCACATCTCGCTCGTGCGCGCGCGAGTACATCTCGAGCAGGTCCTTCGAGATCTTCTCTGGTGTCCTCCCGGCAGTCAGATCGCTGTACAGATCGTTCACCCCACCGAACACGATGAGATGCGTGTAGCGAGGCTTGCCCGAGTGCTTTGGTGGCGCTGGCTCTCCGAACACGTCTCGGCCGAAACGTCGCCGCATCTGGTTGACCATGTCCGCCCCGCGGCCGTAGTTGTAGATGCGGCTCTTGGGACAGCGCTTGGCCAGGTAGTCGAGGTATCTGCCGCCGTGCGACTTGGCGTCGGTCAGCGAGTCTCCGATCGCTGCGATGGAGCACACGCGCTGGGGGCGCGGCTTCTGAGCCGCACGCGGCGCGAAGCTGGGCGCGGGGCTGGGCCGCTGCGCGGGCGCGGGGCGGGCAGGGAGCGCCGCAGAATCGGTGGGCGTGAGCTGCGCGCTTGCGGGGGGATCCGGCGCGGCAGCCTGCCTGCGGTGGCTGAGCAGGAAGGCGAGTGCTCCGAACACCGAAACCGCCACGATGAGCGTGGTGAAGTGGCTCGGGCTGTGGGGTTTCCGGCTCATTCTCGCGAGTCGAGGGTGGTGGCTGTTGCCTCCCCGTTGGTAGCACAGCCCGTCCGGGTCCGCTGCCGTAGGGACCGCCCAATCCGTGTCCGCGCGCCGGGGTTCGTGTAGGCTTGCCACGACTCGATGGGTACCATTGTCGAAGTCTACCGCCGGACGCGCAAGATCCCGGACCTGTTCTGGAACCTGTACGTGTGCCGCCCCGTCGCGGCGGTCCTGGTCGCCGGGGTGAAGAACACGCGGATCACGCCCAATCAGATCACCCTGATTTCGTTCGTCTTGGCGCTAGTCGCGGCAGCGATGATCGCGCTTCTACCCGGGTACTGGGGCCTGCTCGCCGCCATCGTCACTTACGAGTTCTCGTACGTGCTCGATTGTGCCGATGGCATGCTCGCCCGTTGGCGCGGTATCCAGTCGCCAGAAGGCCATCTGTTCGACTTTCTCATGGACGAGCTGAAGGCGTTCGTCATCTTGGGGGTGGTCTCGGTCCGCCTCTACCTCGGCAGCAGCGACGATCGCTACCTGCTCTTGGGGATCGGTGGGCTCGTATGCCTCGCATCGGGCATTGCGATGACGACCTTTCTCAGGCGCCCCGAGATCGTCGGGCCGCCGACTCACGCTTCCCAACCCCCCCCGCCCGCGTCGGTGGTGAAGCGGGCCCTACGCCTCGCGGAGCGCGCAGCCAAGTTCCTCATCCACTATCCGTCGTACATCCTGTATGTCGCGATCGCGGGCAGGATCGAGATCTACTTCTACGCCTACATCGCGGTGAACGCGCTCTACGTACTGCGCTGTCTGGCGTCCATTGCACTGCGCTTCGGGCGCGACCGACGCGCCGTGGATGCCTGAGCCACCAGGTTCAGTGCGTCCACCGCTCATTCTCGAACACGTCGACGAGAGGTTGTTCGTACAGCGTGCTCACGACGCCAGGATTGCGCGAGCGGACGTCGGTGGGCAGCTGGAAGAGTCGAGCCAACCCCGGCGTGTCGAGGAACGTGAGTCCCTGCGGCACCTGCTGGGGGACACTGAGGGGCGCCTTGGCCGCCAGCAGAAATCCCCAGTCCCCGAGCATGGGAACGGGGGCGCGATAGGCGAGAGTGGACAGGCCCGCTGCACGCAGGGTGCGGTCGACGCTGGCGAACGTCTCTGGTGACCGGAAGGGGGAAGTGGCCTGAATGGCAGCCACTCCGGCCGGACGGAGTCGCTCCCGGAGTCGATGGTAGAAGTAGCGAGTGTAGTTCTTCGCCTCGACGTAGGAGAGTGGATCCGGGAGGTTGACGATGACCACGTCGAACCGTTCCTGGGTTTGCCCGAGCCACACGATGGGTTCCTGCTCGATGACGCGAATGCGCGGAGAGCTCATCGAGTCCTGGGTCCGCTTGCGGAGCCAGACGAGCTCTCCAGCCAGATCGACGGCGGCACCATCCACTACCACGACGGTGACCTGCTCCACATCGGGATAGCGGAGCAACTCGCGCTGGACCAACCCTTCACCGCCGCCGAGCACGAGCACCGAGGAATGCTTCGGGGCTGCGGCGAGCGCTGGATGCACCAGCGCCTCGTAGTAGCGCTGCTCATCAATGGTGGAGAAGCGCAGTTGATCGTCGACGAACAGCGCGAAGGCCTGCTGCCCGGAGGTGATCACGTAGTGCTGCCGATCCGTGGTGCGCGTGTAGACGATGTCGCTCGGGTAAAGACGCAAGTCCGTGCTGGACACCCAGCGCTCGGCGCCCACCATCCCGGCCACGGCCGCCAACAGTACTCCCACGGACAACGCACGCATGGTCGGTGCGCTACGAAGCGGCCGCCCGTCGAGATAGTGAAACAGCGCTGGCGACCAGAACGCCAGCGTGCCGAATGCGATCCCCAGGAGTGCGGACGTACGCAGCAGCCCAATCGACGTGGTCGCCGCTGCGATGCCCCCTAGGGCGAGCGCCAGCAGAATCAATTGTACCGGGCGCAGTGACCGCTGAAACACTCCCAGGGCCGAGACCGAACGACGCAGGGCCTCGTGGCTGGTGCGCAGCACTGCAGCGAGCGCGGCCGCAGACAGGCCGGGCACCAGCACGGTGACGGCAACGAAGAACGCCTCGTGAGTGAAGCTCACGAACAACAGCCCCGCCGAGCAGCCCGTGATGACCGCAGTCGACAGCAGCAGCCACGGCAATCGCTCGCGAGCGGGGACGCGCCGAGGTTTCGTGCCCCACCAGGCTCCGAGCAGCGCTCCGACTGCCGCCGCCAGCGCCGCCCAATAGCGTGGAGGGCCACCGCCGGGACTCAAGTAGACGTCCGGTTGCCGCAGCACGCATTCGTGAGCGGCGCCCACGGTTGCCGCCAGCAGGAGCGCGCAGAAGTAGAACAGCGGGCGGGCCGCGTCAGGCTCTCGACTGGTCGGCTCCCGGCTGGCGTACCCTGGGGGAGCGCTGGGGCGCTGGGATCGGGCGTCAGCGTGGCTCACGGGACGAGGCTATCACGCGTGGGTTCTACACAATTGCCGGGCTTTGCCGCGCAGAATACACCCTGCCGGGCAAGGCTTATCACACCGCCTGCACCGACCGTTCCAGGATCATGATGAAATCAGGACGGAGCAGCGCTCCCGCTCCGGATCGGGTACCCTAGGCTTGATGAGGGATATGTTGCGAGGACTACTACTGGCAGTCATGGCCGCGTGTGCCCTGGTGGGCTGCCAGTCCACGCACGTCGAAGAGGGTGAGGAGCCGGACGCCGGGGCGGTGGCGGACGAGTTCTGCCGGTGGCAGGCCGAGTGCTTTCCCGAGGACTACGCCCGCGAGTATCGCGGTTTTCAGCACTGCATCGAGGTCGAGCAGTATCGGCATTCAGTGCCTGAGAACTGCGGCCGAGCCAACGTTGACCTGAAAGCGTGCCTGGTCGAGGTCAGCTGTGAAGAGGCGCAGGAGATCAAGCCAGTTCTCCAGCAACAAGTGGAGCAACCCGACGCCGCTGCGCCCGACGAACCACTGCCCTGTGGCACCGAGATCATCTTCTACGCCTTGGCCTGCGCCGAGTTCGAGTGTGACGACGGAGAAACCGTCGGTCGCCAGGATGTCTGCAACATCGCGGTCGATTGCTTCGACGGCTCGGACGAGTCGGGGTGCCCGTAGGCGATTCTCGAACTGTGTTCGAGGGTCGCGTTCCAAAGCCGTAGACCGGCTGCATTCCCCCCTTTCGAATCGCGTTCACCAGCGGGCGCTACACAAATGGTCCACACCGGCCAATGTAGTTGTGGCAGGTGTACTGCCCTGGCTCAGGGCAGTCTTCTGGACCTTCACAGGCGCAATCGCCGATGGGGACGCATTCGCCCCAACACATCCCGACGACCGAAGGGACTTCGCCCGTCGCGCACTCCGGTGGCATCATCATACAGAAGGGGCCATCGGGCGCCACGCAGACTGCTCCGTCCAGGGATGACGCGCCGCCTTCGCCTGCAGCGCCGCCGGCTGGAGCACCTGCGCTGCCGCCGAGCGCGACCGTGCCACCAGCGCCTGGATCCCCGCCGCCGCCGCTCTCGGCTTCATCACCGCCGCCCAGGCCGTTGCCGATCCCGACACCACTGGCTCCTGCGCTTCCCAGGTTGCCTCCTCCGCTGCTGCTGTCCGAGCCGCACCCTGCGAGCGCAACGACGCACGCGAACCATGACGACGCAGCCACGAGATGAAGCAAGCTTCTCATCTTCCGTCTCCTCGCTCCCGATCGTAGCATGTGTGTCTGGGGTTGCCTCGTTGAGCTGAAGGCTGCGGCACGTTTCGCTGTCGTCCTGACGCAAGTCGAGCAACCGAATGGCACTGTCATGAGCAATTCGACGATTCTGCGAAACCTCATTCGAGCAGAAGACACGTTCGTAATGCCGGACGCATACGACCCCATCAGTGTGCGCATCATCGAGGCTGCCGGTTTCTAGGCGGTCCAGTGCTCGGGTTACAGCATCTCACTGGCGCGGGGGCACTCCTCATCGGGTTCCGCTGCGTGCGGGATCCGTGAGCACGGACGAAGGCGCGGGCAGCTCGCACACGGACGTCACGCGGGACGACGAGCGCGTCCCCAAGCGCTCCGACCGCAAGTTCTGCATTCCCCGGCGCAGCATGCAACGGCTTCGAAGACACGCCCGCGCCTAGCGTAGCTCCGAAGCAGGCTGGTCAGGATTACCGCCAGGCGGCAATCGGGAGGGGCCCGGCGCTAGCACTGCGGACCGCACGTGGTACTCTCTGGGGGTTTGGATCCGAGGGAGGACATGAGGCGACCAGCACCGATCACCATGCTTGCTGGGGCGGCCCTTCTCGCGGCCATTCAAGTTGGCTGCGGCGACACGTCAGGCTCTGTCCGGGCGGGCTCCGCGGGGTCAGGAGGAGTCACCAGGGGCGGCGGTGGCGTTCCGAATGTTGAGACGTACGGCACGCCCTGCTGGTCTTCGACCGAATGCGCGAATCCAGGATTGTATTGCCACGCCCCCGGGGAGCCACTGTGCGGCGCCCCGTGCGTGTCGTTTCGAGCCTGCGAGACCGACCAAGACTGCGGAGCCGACGCGGTCTGTCGGGAAGTCAGGTGGGACCCCTGCTGCGGCTGGTGGGAAGAACCGCTCCCGACTCGGTGCTGGCCCCGATGCGCACCGGGCGATTGCGGCGACGACTCCCAGTGCGTTGAGGGCAGCTGCGAGCCCATCTTGTGCATCGAGGGAACGGAATGCCCCCCGTACACGGAGTGCCTTCCCGGTGATCCGGATGCTGACCCTTACGGTTGCAGGCGCCTCGATTGCGAGGATGATGCGGATTGCACAAACGGGTACTGCGTGACTTCCCACTGCTACGCCGCGCTCGGGACTTGCACAACTCCTGCGACGTGACGGGGATCGAAGAAAGGTGGGAGGGACTCGGTGTGATGCCGATGAATCCATGCTGCCGTGCTCGTGCCTCGATTCGGGTGAGACGCAGAAAAGGGTCCATCCAGGCGCAGGGCCTAGCACCGTCCGCGGAGCCAGGCCCAGAGCAGGGGGAGTCAGCTTCTGAGTAGGCGTCGTGCCGCCCAGCATGATCTGCGGCATAATGATGTCGATGCTGCCCCTCCGGCTCAATCCTATCCTGCTGGCCATCCCGACGTTGGTGTTCGCCGGCATCGTCGGCGTGGGGTGTGGTGGCAACACGTCCGAGGACCGGGGTCGCACGTCCCAGGGCGATGCT
>CAZSVU010000305.1:0-10570 GCA_964610275.1 uncultured Polyangiaceae bacterium
CCCCTGCACCACAGGCTCCGCCGACTGGTCCGTGGGCGCCACCACCGGTCCAGATACCGCCACCGGTTCCCGTTCAGGTTCCGCCACCGGTGGAGCGCTGACCCAGGGGAAGAGCTGCTCATGCAACGGCAGTCCAGACTGCACCTGGTGTGGCGGCAAGGGCTGGCTCTCGTGGGCGGACCAGCGGCGGCTGTCGGAACAGGCTCAGGGCGTGGCGTGAGGCTGGTGGCTTTCCTGGCGATACCACCGTTCGCTCGTGCGCGCGTTCGACGATGAGAAGAGTGTCGCTACTGCTGACATCGCCGGGAGTGGAGTTCCCAGTGAGAGTGCCGACCGCCGGGACTCGGGGAGGAATGGGCCGGGGGAACGGCCCGGGGGTGAGTCGCTCGACGGTCGGCAAGACCAGGGTAGCGCACTGCAGCCAGCACGGCACCCCGCACCGGTAGTGGTTTGGCGTCTTGATTCCGGACGGTCCCTGAGCAGGGCGGGGCTTCGCTCTGCACCGAATGCGGCGGCACCGGTGGGTTCACCCGAGCCGACCTGGAAGATGATGAGGAGGCGGCGCGGGTATCTCCTGAGGCTCCGGTGGAAGTCGTGGTGGCGGCCGAACCGATTGCCCCAGCCGACCCGATGCCGCCCATCGACTGCTCAAACGACAGGATGCTCCAGACGGCGACGGGGATGGTGCCCGAGAGCTTCGACCGGGCGATGCGGGCGTTCATTGCGTCAACTGCGGGAGAAACGACAACGGGGTGAGAGCCGGGCTGGGTTGCGTCGGTCCGGCAACTCCACCGGTCTTGCTAGCCCCCGGCTGGCGCGGGGACACCGCGCCTGGCAACGATGCGAGTCGGGTCGTCGCCATCCCGGTCCTGGGTGGCCAAAATCCTCGGCAGGCCGTGGCCGCTTGAAGTGTCTGGACGAACGAAGTAGCCGGGACGGCTCAGCCAGGCCCGGAAGCAAACCGGAGCAGGCTCATAGGGTCCTAGCGCACCGCCACCCCATCGGGAATTGATAGTGAGCTGGGACGTAGTAGTAGCGCATGGCCGCGCGGAGGATTTCGGCACCGTTGTCATAGAAGCCGCCTCGTATCACGCGGTAGGCAAGCGGCGTCAGGTTGGCGCAGTCTGAACAGCCGAACTGGGTCGTCGTGTACCAGTCACGAGCGTGCGTATCCAGGGTCAACTCGTGCATGCTCCCCGCAAGGTCGGCGTGCCCCCACCGACCGTTGCCAGCGGGATAGCTTCCCACGGCGACAAACGGAGATGAGTCCGTACCATTGTAGTTCGCCGGAAGCGGCTCAGTGACGTCATCGCCCCACGGGTAGAGCCTGTTCTCGTCCCCACCAGCAGCCGCGTACTCCCACTCGGCCTCAGTCGGAAGACGGCCCCCATCCCAGATGCAGAACGCGAACGCCACATACCAGTTGACGCAGTTCATCGGGTACGTCGCGTGTTCACCGGGCGCGGCGGTCCAAGTCTGACATGTGGCGTCGCATGCCACATTGCTGGTGAGCGTTTCTCTGTTGACGGGAAGCTCATCGCCTGCATTCCAGTCGCTGTGCCAACCGCTTCCAGCTATCATTGGGTGACTGCCGTCACCAGCCCCTGGCTTGACCCAAGTATCGTATGCTTCCACGAATGCTCGGAACCTTCCGACTGTGACCTCGTACTTGTCGAGTGCATACGTGCCTACCGTGGCAGGATGCTCCGGCACCTCAGCAGCTCCATTTGCGGTGCAAGACAAGTTCACCGGTAGCGGGGGACAGCCGTCCACGCAACCCGCACAGGTCTCGGTTCCACGCCCCATCGGGAAGGTGCCGCCTGGGACGAGCAAGCTCGTGCAACAGCTTTCCCCGTTGCAGTTGAGCCCATCGGCGCAACTCGGAGCGCCGCACGTGCCATCGGAGCAAACGCCCGTGTGACACTCTCCTGGCGAAGCGCACGCCACACCATCGCAGGTCAGACAAGCGGCGCCGCCGCAGTCCACGTCCACCTCGTCGGCGTTCAGAACGCCGTCATCGCACGTTGGCGCTGCGCCACCCCCGGCAGCGCCTCCTGGGCCGGCGGCACCGGCCATCCCAGCGAATCCACCGTCAGCACCGCCTCCTCCTGTGCCCGCATTGCCCGCCATGCCGCCCTGACCTGTCCACGGTGGCCCGCCAGCACCACCGGCGGTGGGCAAGCCACCAGCGGTGCCCGCCGTGGGTGTCTGACCGCTGCCCCCAGCCATCGGGGACGAGCCAGCGCTGCCGCCAGACTGCGTGTCACCACCGTCGCCAGCCGAGCCGCCCACAGCCGCAGTCCCAGCAGTGCCGCTCGTACCACCAGACGCCAAGGCTCCGCCGGTGTTCCTGTCCGAGTTGCCGCCAACGCCGTTGGACGCGTCCGAGGAGTCTCCGGCATCGGGCGCAACGTCGCCGGTGCCGCCCGTGCCACTGTCTGCCACGAGCCCTTCGTCCCTGCCAGTGACCCCACCACAGGCCACGCCCACGGCCATGAGAACGAATGCGGTGGTGGTCCCCCAGGAGCGCACGAAGAGGAAGTCTATCACGTCTGTGAACAGGGCTCACAGAGGGAGTGCGGCGGGGAGCCCATGTGGACCTACATGCCGTCGTCCCCTGCCGCCCCAGCAGCCCCCGCAGCGCCACCGGCACCGCTGCAATCAACAAGCGCGCACCACGCCGTGCCACTTTCGCAGTAGCAAGTGCTGCAACCGTCCCCGAGCGGAAACTCCTCTCCATCTTGGTAGACCTGGCCATCGTACGAGCACTCACCCCCGGGGGTCGTACCTGGCGCACCGCCTGCCGCCATACCTCCGCCGCAGGGCATGAGTAGGCACGTGATGCCACCATTGTCGCAACCGCAGTCGTCGAACGCACAATCCGGTTCTGACTTGAACGTCTCCCCGTCCTCGTATGTTTCGCCAAGGTAGGAGCATGAGCCGACGGCATCGCCGTGCTCGCCACTATTGGATGTCGCGTCGTCGCAAGCGCCGACAGCCACTGCCGCTGCAGCCGCCAGAGCAGCTGCAAACCCCCGAGTGCTCATGCGCGAAATTGTAGCACATACGAACCTCTCCGGATTCCAGGACTGGCTGGGGCGAGACTGGCCCAGCGCAGCGGCCGCCGGCTCTACGCTTGGCCCCCGAGCAGGAGTCGAACGCAGCTCGTTTGAGCGTCGTGCGGGGGCTGGCGGCTGCGGCTGTGCAGGCAATCCAAGTTGGCGTGCGACTTCGACGCGACCATTGCCTTCACCCCCGGCGCACCAACCGTGGTAGGTGCCCCTCGATGCTCGTCGTCGACCCCTGGCACTGGCTGACCAAGCACGGCCATCTGCCCGTGGACAACCCGCGCCTCTACCGGCGCGTGCTGCGGGTGGCCCGGTTCATCGAATACGGCGGCACCCTCCAGCCTGGTGAGATGCGGGAGACCCTGGTGCAGTGTCAGAAGCGCCCCGGGCGCAGACAGTGCCCCGGGCTGATGTGGGTGACCAAGACCGAGCGTGACGAGATTCTCGCCTTCTGCATGGCCTGCAAGACCGAGGAGATGCTCATTCACAACTGGCAGGAGACCGAGTGGGCCGACGGCATGATGGAGCCGATGTCGGCCATGGCAACGCCGGACCAGGGGTTGAACTGAGCGGCATGCCGCTCAGTCACTCGGGCAAATCCCTCGCACGCACGGCCACCACTGCCGTCACACCGCGATGGCAGTGAGCCCCGCAGAGCGGGCACAGAATCACCGGCGGTACCTCACGCACAAGGGGCTTCGCGGCCATTGGCGCGCATTCGCGACACCCCGTTGCCCGCAAGCTAGTCAGCGGTCCGCGTGAAGACCTCGTACATGTCGCCGTACTGTGCACTTGTCGGCTGCATCTGCAGTGCGGTGCCCTGGACGCAGAAGTCCGCCGTGTTGGCACCCTCGTCCGTGAGGGTGGGTGACCATCAACGGCAAGGTCATCGATGTGACCCTGCCGGCCGAGAATCAGGACGACCTGGCCCTACCCGAGCCCCGTCAGGTGCGTGGCGAATTCGAGGGCCGCGTGTACTATGGCGTCCCGTTTCTCCAAGACTACGTGCACCAACGCGCGGCTGCGACGGGAGGGTCGGGTTCGCTGCTCGACGACTGGAAGCACGAGTTCCCGCTGCTCAAGAACGGCGGGGCGGGGGCAGTGCGGCGGAGGGGTCGGTAGGGTCAGGTGTGCAGGCGCGACGCGCTGGCCAGTTGAGTTGGAAGTGCGGCAGTCGTCGGGCGCGCCGGCTCCGTGAAGGCAGGACGGCAATTCAGCGCCAGCGTTGCCTGCGTGACGGGTTCCGCACGTAGGCATGGATTGTTTGGTGCCGCGCTATGGCAGTGCCCGCGCGCAGCGTACGCCGACGCCGTAGCTGCGGTCGTCCGGGGCGCGGCCGTCGCGGAAGGCCGCGCGGAGGGGGCGGGAAGTGAACTCCCAGGAGCCACCTCGCAACACGCGGGCGGGAGTGGCAGTCAGATTAGCGCAGTCGGAGCAGCCAGTCTGGGTGTCCGTGTAGTAGTCGATGCTGTACCAGTCCAGCACCCACTCATACATACTCCCTGACAGGTCGGCATGACCCCACCGACCGTTGCCGCTGAGGTAGCTCCCTACGCCGACAAACGGGGAGCCGTCGGTCCAATTGTAGTTGGCCGGCATCGGCTCGGTGACGTCGTTGCCCCACGGGAACAGGTGGTTCTCGTCTCCACCCGCTGCCGCGTATTCCCACTCCGCTTCGGTCGGAAGCCGTCCTCCGTCCCAGGCGCAGAAGGCAAACGCCTCGTACCAGTTCACGCAGTTGATGGGGTAGCTCTCCTCCGCGGCCGTTCCGGCGGGGTTCTGCCACGTCGTCCCATTGCAGGTGATGCGGTCCTCCAAGGAACCGTCGCCGGCTGTCCACTCGTACCCATAGGTGGGGAGCTCGGAATTCCACGCGGTGCTGTCCCATCCCGTCGCGCCCGCACCCAGCCCCTGCGCCAACTCCACGGCCGCATTCGCTCCCTCCCCGTCACTCGGTCGCCACCCGGCTTCGTACGCATCCATGAACGCCCGGAAACGACCAACTGTCACCTCGAAGGTGTCGAGGTAGAAGTCGCCCACGACGGCGAGGTGCTCGGGCTGCTCGTTTAGGAAATCAATCTCGTAAATATCGGCTGGACCGAATCGTCGTAAGAGGTACTGGTCACACGTCCACACGTCCCCGAATGCGATACACGTCTCGCCAACGGTTGGGCAGGAGCTTCCCTCGGTGGGCGGACTGGCACACACGTTCGTCGGGTCGCTGCGACCCATCATGAATGCGCCACCGGGCACGAGGATGTTCTGGCAACAGCTGACCCCGTCACAGTCAACGGTATCGGCACACGATGGGCCTGCTTCACCGCACACGCCAGGACAGGTACCTGCCCCAGCTCCACCACCAGCAGAGCCCGCACTTCCAGCGTGTCCTGCCACACCGCCGACTCCGCCCGTTGCGCCGCCGGTCCCGCTGTTGCCACCGCTGCCCCCTGTGAGCCCCGCCGTACCGCCGTTGCCAGCCGCCTCGCCACCGCTTCCGGGGGTCCCCGCCATTCCAGCACTTCCCGCCGAGCCACTTGCACCCGCACCCGCAGTTACACCGCCCGCGCTTCCACCGGCGCCTGGTGCACCTTCGCGGCCCGCAGTGCTCTCAGCGCCGGACGTGCCCGCGCCATTTGTGGCGCCGGCCGTGCCGACTACGCCTGCGCCCCCGCCGACATCGGACACACTGACAACCCCCGCGGTGCCACCTGAACCCGCGGAGTCGCCACCGGCTCCTGCAGGCGGGACTCCACCACCGCCACCGACGCTAGAGCCGGCCGTGCCGCCAACGGTCGTGCCGCTGCCGCCGGTTTCGTCGCTTGTCGAACCGCCAGTGTCGGTTTCGCTTCCCCCGCTGCCGGCACCGCCCTCAACATATGGGGTGCTGCAATCGCACTCGCTCCAGTAGCCGTCTTGCTGGCAGGTCATGGTGCCGTCGTCGGCTTCGCCAGGGCATACGCACCGGTCGCTCTCCCCCGTACGCGGGCACTCTGTTCCGTGCTTCGCGTCGCTTCCGCCACATCCGGCAGCAATCGCACACGCTGCAGCAAACAGCACAATCCCCGAGTATCGCCGCTCACCCCGCATCATCGGCCTCGCTCTCCTGGAAATTAGTCAGCGAGTGTACTGCAAGCGTGGGCTCCTCCGCTACTGCACAGCCCGCCTGGCTGTCCGCTTCGGCGGCGCACACCGCCCCAGTATCCGCTTCCACTTGTTCTTGGCCCCGGCTGCCTCTCGCAGGATGTTGACCAACTCCGCCGGGTCCAGGCGCTCCTCGCTCGGCAGCGGCCCGTCGGCATACGTGCAGCGCTGCAGTGCAGCGACCCGCTCTTGCGGGTTCATGCGGCGCTTGCCAACGTGACGTTCAGTCTTGCGGAGCAGGCTGCAAATCACCTCTGGTGCTGCGGCCCCGATGTGGAGGACCGGCTAGCCGTACCTACCGGCTGCTCCGTGGACATAGCTGAGGCACGGATGTCGGCGATGGCGCTGTTCGACGCTGCGACCGCGCGTGAGTTCTTGAGCGAGGGGGTGCGTCGCACTCGGACCTATCTGAATGACCGCTGGGTTCGCGTGGCCGTGGGCAAGCTGGCGTACTTGCTGGACAAGCACAAGAGTGTGTTTGTCACTCAGTTCCCACGCATACCACAGCGCAGTTGCCTGCATTTCACTCGGGCAGAGGCTAAAACCTGGGCTGCGCGCATGAAGACCACTCCCCGAAGCGGCGGAGCAAGCCGCAGACGGCGAGTGGGCCGCCGCCGCTGAGCGATGCACGCTCACCGTGGCCCCCGCGCTCGCATTGTGGAGCGGAGCCGTGAGGTGCTTGGGCTCTCAGCGAAGCGCTAGTCCTCGGCCCACGTGTAACTTACCTTGAGCCCATTGAGATGGGACCACGGAAGCAAATCCTCCTTCTGCATACGGCCGACAACGATGCCGGGGGCGACTCCTATGTCATCAGCAAATCGCATGACGGCTGCTTTGCTGCGCCCAAGCATGGGCAGCCGGCGGGCGTCCGTCGGAGGGATTAGCAGGTCACGCGCGAAGCGGTCCGCCTCCGCCTCGTGCTCCGCGTTCAAACCGCCCATGCTCTCGAGAAAGAGCATTCGCTTGCCATGTTTCAAGATGTGCGCAGCCTCATGGAAGAACGAGAACCAGAGATGGTCATTGGTCCTGTAACGGAGGCTCAGCTGAAGAAGGGCCCGATTCGCAGCCAGCCATCTCGTAGCGCCGCTTGCGGGGCATCCGGAAGGTGTTGGAACGAAAACAACGGCGACGCCGCTAGCAGCGCACCGGCGGACTGTCTCGGGGACGAAGATGTCTGGGTCAGGCTCGCGCGTCATAGCGCGTAGCCCCAGAAGAGACGCATGGTACGCGTCCCGGTCGAACGGACGGCACTTGACCCGCTCGGCCTCCCGCTCGCCTTGGCGCAACCAGGCGGCCACAGCCCCGTCCTTGTGCCTTGCTTTGCTTGATGCTCGGAAGGCAGCGAGAGGACGAAGCCATTTCTTCCGCCAGACGTCCACGGTCGCCGTGGCGAAGAAGTTCAGACACTCGGCTACCTGGTCCTGTCGACTACTTGCCCTCCGAATCCATCCGAATCGGACCATGTCGGACAGCGGCAACTCCTTCAGCCACCCGACGCTCGCTCTCAACTCGTGCGCGTCCTCCTTTCGCGCAAGCCACTCCTGATAGCGGGCTTCGCGGGCGAGCCAGAAATCAGCGGCTACACCCAGAGTACGTTCTAGCTGAAGCGCCGTCTTTCGGCTGATTGACGCCTTACCCTTCACCAGTTCATTGACGAACTTGGGCGTGCTGCCCAATCTAGTCGCGAGGTCAGCCTGCGACATGCTGCGCTCCTCCAAGATGTCTGCCACCGTGCTGCCAGGTGGCGATACGGAGCGGGGCCGATACTCACTTTCGAGGCTGCTAGTCATGGTAGTCCTCTATGCTCACGATTTCGACCTTGGTCACCCTCGCCCAGTCGAGGCCACCGTCAGGCTTTCGTGGCGACGTTTCATGAGCGGGCCGGAATACCAGGCGGAAGCCACCGTGAAGGGCAATGGAAAGGCACCCAGACAGGTTTCCTGTGAGCTGGTGACAACCGCCTGGCAGGGCTCGGAACGCCTGAAGTGCCTGGGCTGCGTCGAGGTCGTCGAGCCTGGCGCGAAGCTTTTTGGCGCACCTTGCCCCCAGTTTCTTCCGTGCAACTCGGTCGTCGTTGCATAGCTCCCGCAGCTTCGCTGTCTTGAACAGTATGTGCATCGCGTTCCAAGATGTCAAGTTCCATTAACCGATCCGGTTAATGGAAGTTCGGCAGAACGTCAAGGCGCAGCCGAATGCTCGGGCGGGCGGCGGGCGACGTCTCGACGGTCCACGAATTCGACCCTCAGTGCGTACTTCTCGGCGTTCTCCACGCTGCGGTGAAAGCGGACGATGCGAAGGAAACGGTGCGGCTCTGCCTGAGGGGTTTGGTCGACGCTTTCTGCCAAATCGTCTGCCCGTTGGGCCAGGTGGGGGTGTCGTCTGCGTGCGTCACTGGTGTTGGTGCTACCCTGACGTTCCCGCTTCCTCCGTCGGTTCTCCTTGCGCTTGCGTGTCTGCGCCTGCTTCTTCGTCCGGCTTGTCACACGACATGTCCCTTCACTGGCGTTGCCGGCTACGGTCGCCTGGTCGCGAGCAGCGCTGCCAGCGTACCTAGCACCAGCACCGCGTCGTCGCGAGTCCACTCGTTGGTTGGTGTATGAGCGGCCAGACACTCAGCAGTGTCGGCGCCTGGCTGCCGGCCGGGAAGGGGAACACGATGCCGGAGTCGATGAACTGCCCGAAGTGCGGGACGTACAACACCATGCACGCCCAGTGCGAGAAGTGCGGCACGAAGATGTGCCTGAGTTGACAGCCGAGGAGTGGGAGCAGCACTTCGGTGAAGACGCATTTGCCGAGGCAGATGCAGCCACCGATGACCCCGAGCTCGAGCGTGATGCGGCAGCCCGGCGGATGGTCGACTACGCCGTCACTGCGCACCAGCTCGGGGCCAAGCTCAGCGAGGGCACCGCTCAAGCCGCAGCCCGGGCACGAGACCGACTGCAGCGACGGGAGCAGGAGCTGGCCCAGCGGAGGCAACCATCGATATCTCCACCTCCGCCATCTGGTCGCCGAGTGCGACGGGCGCGGTCCAGGGCGAGCAGTGGAACCTGCTGCTGGCGGACGTTCATCTCGACGGTCCGGAGCCGCACCTCATGGTACGGTACGGGTCGCGCGGGAAGGCGACGAAGTCGGGCAAGAAGCGCAGGGTCCCGCTCATCCCCCGGGCTGTGGAGGTGATGACGCAGTGGCTGGAGCGGCTACCGTCGTACGCCCCGGACAACGACATGAAACTGGCATTTCCGACCCCGCGCGGCTGCCGGCGGGGCAAGGGTAAGACCCCCAAAGCATGGCAGAGCTTCCTGGACGCGGCCGAACTCGGTAGGAACTTCCGGTGGCATGACCTCAGACACACCTGCGGGTCGTCTCTGGTTGCCGGATGGTGGGGGCGCGCCTGGCGGATGGAAGAAGTGAGGGACCTGCTCGGGCACAGCACGGTGCGCGTCACCGAATTGTATGCTCACCTGGCGCCGTCGGTGCTCAGCCAGGCCGCGGCAGCGACCTTCCATTCCGAGCCCATGGCGGAGGAGGAGAGCGCCAAGGGCGCCGGGGAGTCGGTGGCTGATGAAGGCGATGCTGCCGGTGAGGAGCTTGGCCCACGCTCAGCCCATACCCACGGGCCGGCGATTTCAAATCCAGCATCTTTTCCGTGGCGCGCCCCGTCCGATTCGAGCGGACGACCTACGGATTCGAAGTCCCTATCAACCAGCATGAAACATGCGGCGCAGCATGTTTCCCGACACGAGAGAGTGCGAGGAGTTGCGAGGAGCGACGCGAGCGGGGCACTCACGGGCCAAACCCAGGGCCGGGAAACGCGCCTCGGACGGTAGCCGTCAGAGCGCTTGCGCTCGCCCTGATGCAGGCCGTCGAGGCCGATGACCTTCGGGGTGCCCGTGCTGCTGCCGATGCGTTGGTGGCGTTCCTGCGCGCCCTGACGGGTGATGCCGCCGACACCGACAGCGGGAACGACAACGGCATGAGAGCCGGGCTGGCTTTGGCCAGCCCGGCGCCAGCGCCGGTTTGTCTAGCCCCGGCTCTAGCCGCCTGAGAAGCCGCCACCATCGGACTGCAATGAACCGAACAACCGGGGCCATGAACTGCCCGGAAAGAAAGAAGATGAACATGAACATCAGCAACATCGAGAAGACCGTGACCAAGAACTACGAACGCATCGCACGGCTGCTTTGGCAATCCAGGGAGGTGATGGAGCACCCGACAATTTGGGTGGTGCCGACAGACCAGGAAAATTTCGCGTCCGAGCCCGGTTGGTTCTTGGTGACCGGCCTACGAGACATCCTCGGTCTGTCTCCTGTCGAGGCCACCGACGCCTTCATCTGGGTGTTCGACAACACCCTCTCAGTCCG
>CAZSVU010000306.1:0-10543 GCA_964610275.1 uncultured Polyangiaceae bacterium
ATCTTCTTCACCCCGGCCGGCCCGAACTCCGAGCAAGAGTGCGCCGAGCAGCTGCTCGGCGGCTTCCTTCCCCCACTCCGTCCCAACGCCGTCGCCACCCCGAGCAGCGGCACCGGGCGGGATCTCGGGTTCTGGAACGTCCGCGAGACCAGCTCGGCTGGGAATCCCTACAGGCGCAACACCGCCCCTCCCCAGGTGAACCCCGACCCGAAGGTCGTCATGAGCACGGTGGTTTCCGGCTGGATTCGCCCGTCGCGATAGGCCCGGTCCAGCGCCATGGGGAGGGTCGCTGCGGTCGTGTTCCCGAACCGCTCGATGTTGTGCACCACCTTGTCGGCAGGCAGCTGGAGCCGCGCGGCCACCATTTCGCTGATGCGTCGATTCGCTTGGTGCGGAACGAGCAAGTCGACGTCGTCCAGAGTAAGCCCCGCTTGCTGCAGAGCTTCTCGCGCGACCTCGGGCATCTTCTCCACTGCCCAGCGGAATACCTGGCGCCCGTTCATCTTGGGGTAGTGGCGACCTTCCTCGAGCATCTGTTGGGTCAGACGCGGACTGCAGCGTGACGCGGGCGCCTCGATCCACAGCTGTTCGGCTCCAGCGCCGTCCGCGTGCAGACAGATCGACAGCACTCCGTGCTCGTCGTCCGACGCGCGCCCCACCACCGCTGCGCCTGCCCCGTCCGCGAACAGCACCGCGACGTCGCGGCCGCGTGTACTGAGATCGAGTCCGGTCGATTGGACCTCGGCACCGACCAGGAGGACTTTCTGATACGCACCGCTGCGCACCCAGCTGTCTGCGATACTGAGTCCGTAGAGAAACCCGGCACACTGGTTGCGAATATCCAAGGCGGGGACCGGCCCCAACCCGAGCTTGCTCTGCAGCAGACACCCCGACCCTGGAACGAAGTAGTCGGGACTCAGGGTGGCAAAAACGATCGCATCGATCTCCTCGGGCTCCACCTCGGCGTGCTCCAGGGCAGCACGACATGCGGGCAGCGCCAAGTCGCTGGCCCCAATGCCGTCGTGCTCGATGAAGCGGCGCTCGTTGATGCCGGTTCGTTGGACGATCCACTCGTCCGTCGTCTCCATCAACCCAGCCAACTCGTGATTGGTCACGACCCTCGCGGGCACGTGGCTGCCCACACCCAATATCGTCGCTCTGGTCATCGCCCGGGTCCCGTCAACCGATTGTCACTTCTTCTGTTACCCCTTGGCGACGGCCGCAAGTGCCCAGTCTCGCTGGCCGACACCCACCGCCGAGCGCCCGCCGAAACCGTCGGCCGACATTCTCTCGGCCGACAAAGCGTGCTACCCCTCGCCAGCGGCAGACCGGTGGCCTGCTGCCCAGGTCCCCCGCAAGGGCGATTGCCGAGGATTTCCCGGATGGTACGCGTGAAACTGATTGGAGCTGGCGGCTACGGTGGCATCGGCTTGGTCGAGCTACTGCAGCGTCATCCCGAAGCCGAGCTAGCTGCGCTCGTCGACGTGCAGGGCGCGGGGCAGCGCCTGAGCGACATGTGGCCGTACCTACAGGGCTACTGCGACCAGACCATCATCACCCCGGATTCCGACGAAGCGCGGAGCGTCAAAGCCGATGTGGCGGTGTTCGCCACCCCTGATGGCGTAGGACAAGCAGCGGCCCCCGCAGAGATCAAGGCCGGGCGCAAGGTCATCGACTACTCGGGGGACTTCCGTTTCAACTCCACGGCCCTGTACGAGGAATATGCCAAACGCATCGGCCGCGACCCAGAGCACAGCTCCCCTCACCTGCTCGAGCGGAGCGTCTACGGCCTGACCGAGCTGCATCGCAGCGCCATCGCCAAAGCGCGCGTGGTGGGAAATCCCGGGTGTTTTGCCACGAGCTGCATCTGCGGCCTGGCTCCTGCCGTTCAGCACGGGCTGGTCGAACTCGAAGGCCTCGTGTGCGACTGCAAGACCGGGGTGAGTGGTGCTGGTAAAAAGCCCGCCCCGAGCTTCCACTTCCCCGAGCGGTACGACAATGCGTCGGCGTACCGCCTGAGCGGCCACCAGCACGTCATGGAAATCGAGCGCGAGCTATCCGATCTGGCCGGAGGCCCCGTGCGCGTCACCTTCACGCCCCAGGTCATGCCGATGGTGCGGGGCATCCTCTCCACGCTGTACGGCCGCCTTCCCCCCGGCACGACCCAGGCGCGTGTCCTGGAAGCCTACGACCAGGCGTACGCCGGCGAGCCGTTCATTCGGGTGAAGAATTTCGACAGCGTCGTCGGCACGGCCGACGTGCGCGGCTCGAACCGACTCATCGTGACCGTGGCGTGCGACGTGCGCACCTCGACCTTCCGAGTCGTCAGTCACGTGGACAACCTCGTCAAGGGCCAGGCCGGATCCGCACTGCAGAATCTCAACGTGATGTTCGGCCTGCCGGAGACTCTGGGCCTGAACCAGCCCAGCCAACATCCGTAAGTCGCGGCCCGACTCAAACCCGAAGCTTCTTGCGGATCGCCTTCAGGACGTCGACGTCGCGCACTCCGTCGGCCTCAGCCCGGTAGCTCAAAACCAGCCGATGCCTCAGCGCCGGCAGGATCAGCTCGACCACGTCCTCCACGTCCGCAACCGCCTCACCGCGCAACGCCGCCCGCGCCTTGGCCGCCAGCACCAGCGCCTGACTGCCGCGTGGCCCGGCGCCAAACCGTACGTACTGCTGGACCTCCGCCGGCGCGCTCGCCTGCCCCGGCCGGGACGCACGCGCCAGGCGCACTGCCAGGTCGATCGCCTCATCGGTGGCCGGAATCCGCGGCACCAGCGCACCCAAGTCGCGGATTTCCTCCAGGCCGAGCACGGCTTCGACTTCCGCACCGGGGCCCGAGGTCGTGCGCCGCGCGATTTCTCGCTCCTCGGATTCGGACGGATAGCCCACGTGAACTTCCAGTAGAAACCGGTCCAGCTGCGCCTCGGGCAGCTGGTAGGTGCCTTCCTGTTCGATGGGATTGCGCGTGGCAAAGACCTGGAAGGGATTGGGCAGCTCGTGCGTGACTCCGCCTACGGTGACGTGACGCTCCTGCATGGCCTGCAGCAGCGCCGCCTGGGTCTTCGGTGGTGTCCGGTTGATCTCGTCGGCCAGCACCAGATTCTCGAAGATGGGGCCGCGCATGAAGCGCACCTCGCGGCGCACCAACCCACCGCCTGCATCCACCTCATTGAGCACATCGGTGCCCGTAATGTCGGCCGGCAACAGATCCGGCGTGAATTGCACGCGGCCGAACGACAGCGACAGCGCGCGCGCCACCGTGGAGACGAGCAGTGTCTTGGCCAAGCCGGGCACGCCGACGAGCAGCGCGTGCCCGCGCGCGAGCAGCGTCACCAACAGTGCGTCCACCACCTGGTCCTGCCCCACGATGACCCTCGCCACCTGCTCCTTGAGCTGCTGCGTGGCGTCGGCGCACCGTTCGAGCAGCCGAACGTCCCGAGATTCACGCAGGGTAGCAGCGACGGTCACGACGATGACGAGAATTGGCGGCCAGGCGGCCGCGCGACAAGGCCTGAGGCCCCTCGGGGCCAGAAGAGTGAACATTAGAATCGGGCCGCGTCGCCCGGACGTCAACTTGCGTCCTGGCAAATTGGCCGGAGGTATTGCGGTCTCAGCGGACGCGCGGCGCCTGCATCGCCATAGGCCGGCGCCGCGGGCCCTGGCGCTTCGCTTGCAGGCTCTGGGCCAGGCGTGTAAAGCCCTCCCGCTGTGGTAGAGGAGCAGCCGAGCATCGCCGCCAGCACAGAGTCCCCGTCCGCGCGGATCGTGGTGGAGCGCCCGCCACCGGGCCTGGGCCGAGGCCAGTATGCCTGGCCACCGTGGGCCATCGGACTCACGGGAGCGAGCGCGGTCTTGATCGGCCTCGGCTACCTGTTCTGGCGCGTTCGACGCGCACGACGCCGATGAGACGCTACCTCCGCCGCCTCCTGTTCGCGATGCTGCTCGGCGTCGCCTGCTACGGCGCATTCGTGCTGTATGCCGGTTACCGGGAAATCGGGGCCAGCCTCGCCGCCTTCCGCTGGCACTTCTTTGCCGCCGCCCTGGGCCTGGCGAGCTTCAACTACTGCCTGAGGTTCTTGAAGTGGGAGTACTACCTCGGGCGCCTCGGCGTGAAGGGAGTCGGCAAGACCGACAGTCTCCTGGTCTTTCTCTCGGGTTTCGTGCTGACGGTAACGCCCGGCAAGGTGGGAGAGGTCTTCAAGAGCGCCGTTCTCAGCGAAACCCACGGGGTACCTGCCGCGCACACCGCGCCGATCGTGGTCGCAGAGCGGTTGACGGACGTCATTGCGGTGATTGTGCTCATAGTGGTCGGCAGCCTGGGCTTCCCTGGAGGACTGACCTGGGCCGGCATCGGCACCGTGCTGGTGCTCGTCGGCCTCCTGCTCATCGTCTGGCCCCGGCCCGGCTTGATGGTCATTTCCTGGGCCAGGAACGGCTCAGCCCGCTTGCAGCGACTGGCGCCCAAGCTCGAGGAGGCACTGAGCAGCCTCCGCATCGTGGCCAGCCCGTCCGCCCTGCTCTGGCCCACGCTCCTGTCCGTCGTCGGCTGGGGCTGCGAGGGAATCGCGCTCTACCTGCTGCTCCATGGGTTTGGCACTCCGGCTCCGCTGCCGTTGGCCATCTTCTTCTACGCGACGGCCACGCTGGCCGGCGCCGTCATCCCGGTCCCGGGGGGTCTGGGCGTCACCGAGGCCATCATGCAAGAAGGCCTGGTGCGGCTCGGCGGCATTCCCCAGGGCCCGGGCACGGCAGCCATGATTCTCACTCGGTTCGCCACGCTCTGGTGGGCGGTGGTCGTCGGATTCGTCGCCCTGGCCGTCCTGAAGGCCAGGTTTCCGAATCTGTTGGGAGAAAACCAGGCCCCGACTGGCGCAGCAGAATCTGCTCCGGCGACAGATGATACCAAGCGAGCAATCGGGTAGGCTTATGCTCCGTCGACCCCGGAGACCGTCAGGATGGCGTGGGCCAGTGACAGCGCAATCGCTCTCGGCGGGTGGACACTCCGTCTGGAGCGGAGCTGTCGTCTCGCTGCCCTACTCGGCCTGCTGATTGCGGCTGGGTGCGGCGGTTCCGGCGCGGCTGGCTCTGGGGCGTCGAGCGCGGCCGACGCAGACTCGAGCCGTGCCGGACTGGCCGCTGCGGGTGGGGATGGCGAGTGGATGCCCAAGAACAAGCGCGTGGAGCGCTTCGAGGGAGCGGAGAATCTCGCCGACCTGCGCTCGCAGCTCACCGCCGAGGCGCTCGAAGGCGTGACCCACCTCGACCTGCGCGGCCGGGGCTGGGGGCCAGAGCTCGGCAGGCTGCTGGCGGAGAGCAAGGCCGTGGCCGGTATCGCGGCCCTGAACGTGAGCGACAACGAGATGGGGCCGGAGGGCGGCGCAGCCTTGGCGGGATCACCGCATCTGTCCAAGCTCCTGCAGCTCAACGTCGGCGGCAACGACATCGGCGACGTTGGCGCCAAGGCCTTGGCCGAAGCGACCTCACTTTCAGGGCTACGCGCGCTCAACGCCAGTGGCAACGACATCGGCGCTGAAGGCACGCGAGCCATCGCCACATCCGAGGTGCTTTCCCACCTGGCCTCGCTCGATCTGACCATGAACCCCATTGGAGCCGACGGCGCTGCGGCCCTGGCCCAATCGAGCACGCTCAAGGATTTGCGCTCGCTGTTCCTACTCGGCAGCGGAATCCAGGCCGAAGGCGCCCGAGCGCTGGCCGACTCGTCGAGCCTCGAAAACCTCACGGTGTTGGCGCTCTCGGGCAACGCCATCGGCGACGAGGGCGCGCAGGCCATCGCCCAGAGCACGTCATTCAAGAAGCTGGCCACGCTGGATCTCAGCGCCAACGGAATCGGGGAGAAGGGTGCCCGGGCGCTGGCCGATTCGAACTCCCTGGCTTCGCTCGCTGCTCTGGAGATGTTCGGCAACGAGTTCGGGTCTGGCGGCGAGGCCGCGCTTCAGGAGCGATTCGGCAGCGCGCTCAAGTTCTGACGCGAGCTCAGCTGGCTCGAAGGCTCTCGAGTGCCGCCTGCAGGTCGGTCGGGAGCGGCGCCTCGAAGCGGTGGCGCTGTCCCGTCGCCGGATGCACGAAGCCGAGGACCGCAGCATGCAGAGCGTGGCGACCGAGCTCGGCCGCCACCGCATCGAGCCGCTCGTCCGGAGACGGGTGTCCGTAGAGCGCATCCGCCAGCACCGGAGTCCCGGCGCGCTCGGCCAGGTGAACGCGGATCTGATGCGTCCTGCCCGTCTCCAAGCGGCACCGAACCAGGGCCGCACGCGCGTCAGCCAATGGTTCGACCACCGTCACGTGGGTGACGGCGCGACGACCGCGCACGACGCGAGAGCTGAAGCGCAACCGTGAGCGCGGATCGCGCCCGTGCAGGGTGTCGATGACCTGCTCTCGGGGCACCCCCCGGGTGAGCGCCAGGTAGGCACGCTCGACCCGGTGTGCGGCGAGCTGTCGCTTGAGCCCCTCACGCGTGCGATCGTCCTTGGCCACCACGAGAATACCGCTCGTGTCCTTGTCCAGCCGCTGCACCACACCCGGCCGCAAGGCGCCTTCCGGATCGCGTGGGTCGGACGGGGGCCGACGAAAGCCCGGCCGCGCCAATAGGCCATTGACCAGCGTGCCCGTCCGATGCCCACGCGCGGGATGCACGACCAAACCTGCCGGCTTGTCCACCACCACCAGGTGCGCATCCTCGAAGAGCACGCTGAACACCACGGTCGGGTCTGGCTCCGCCTGACTCGGCGGCGCCGAGCCGGGCTCGACTTCGATCACGACGCCGGCCGCGACCAGCGCGCGGGGGCGGCACGGCTCGCCGTTCACGCGGACTCGACCCTCGGCGATCCAACGCTGCACGGTCACACGCGTCACGTCGGGCAACAGCCGCGCCAACACCTTGTCGACGCGTTCCCGGGTCTGGTCGGCCGCCAGCACGAACCGGCGGATCATCGACTACCAGATGTTGCTCTTGATGTGCCCTTTGGACTTGACGAGGATGTCCACGAGCGCGCGGTCGTAGTAGTTCTTCTGGTACAGCGTCGGCGACACGCGGCTCTTGTAAAGGGCCCGCCCTTCCTCGACCTCTTCGCTGAGCTCGTCGAACAGATCGTCGTTCTCGATGCCACTGATGATCTTCTCTTCGTTGTAGAGCGACAGATCGCTGGCAATCGCCCGGGCCAGGCGGCGCGCGGCTTCCTCGGTCTCGATCAACGGCATCTCGGACTTCTCCTTGCCCGTTCAGTATCACCCGGCCCTGGCCGGGCTGTCAAAAACCTGCGGTATCGCTTCAAAAAAGGCGCCTCCTCCCGGTGCCGGGCGCACTTACGGATGCCGCCCCCGGGCACGGTCCGCACCCAGGCGGTCCGGCCCCTCGCGCGGCCTGGTGAGCGCGGCCCCGGCAAGGGCCGCGAGCAGCGGGTAGCACACCATCGAATAGCGACCGGCACCGAAGAAGACCACGTGAGTCAGCGCCGTCACGGCCACCCCCGCCGCAGCGAACAGCGCCGGGGGATGGCGCCCGAGCCCACGCCCCAGCAGAGCCGCGCCCACTGCCACCCCCAGGTAGCTCACCCATACTTGGGGCAAGACCAACCCCACCGCCGACAGCGCTCCGACGATCCTGCGCGCCCGGCGCCGCGCCCCACTCGCCAGGCTCACGGCCAGCAGCGCCAGGGCGACGATCACTCGCTGCCACACCGTCTCGACCGCAGCCAGCGTGTCGCGGGTGGCCTGGGAGACTGCTGCGGGATTGGCCTCGGCAAAGTAGTAGCCCGGCGTCCCGCTCGCGTCGAAAGTGGTGCGGAGCTTGGTGGGGATCAGCCGGAGCCAGCGCCCCGGCTCGGCCCGCACGTGACGAATGGCCGCACGCCCGAAGCACAGGTCCTTCTCGGCTTCGTCGAACACGGTTCGGCATTCCGGCGGTAGGCCGGCATCCTCGATGGAGACCCACTTTCCGGTCGCGCCCGGACCGGCACCGATCAAGAGATTCCAGCCCGCATTGGCGCTGACGAACAAGCAGCGTCCCATGCGCGAACAATTGCGTACGGTCCACGGGGTGCACGTGGCGACGACGACCGCCGTGGTGAGGATCGCTCCGACGACGCTTCGGCGCCAACCTGCGCCTGGGGCTTTGGCCGTCCCACCGGCGGCGGCAACCCAACCGAAGAGGGGCGCCAGCAGGAGCGACTGCGGTCGAACCAGCGTGGTCACGCCGAGCAGAAGCGCCATCCCGAGCCACGTGCCCCAGCGTCGGCGTCCGGATGCCTGCTGCGCCACCAGTGTGAGCCACGCCACAGTCCCCAACAAGGCCGCCACCACCCCCTCGGTCATCAGCGCCGGGGTGTAGCCGAGCAGCGTCGGGTGCAGGGCGACCAGCAGCGCCGCGAGCGCGGCTCCGGCCCGACCCGCCACGGTGGCACAGATCCGGTGCACAGCCACCACTCCGAGGGCGCCCAAGAGCGCGTTCAAGAGCATGGCCACGACGGAGTGCGCGCCAAATGGCAGGTACGCCGCACCGATCAGCGCTGGATAGCCCACGGGGTAGTGAGCGGCGTAGGTCACAGCACCATCGGGCCACAGCCAGGTGTAGCCGTGACCCTGGGCAATGCGATCCGCCACCACGTGGTAGAACTTCCCGTCGGCAGCTGGCGGCACCCGTCCGCTCGCCCAGACGGCGAGGGCCACCCGCAGCGCCAAGCCCACTGCTGCCAGGATCCAGCCGTCGCTCGCTCGGGCTGGGTCCGAGCGCCACTGGTGCCACCGAGCCCGCGCCGCACCCCGAACGGAGCTCGCCCCGGTCACGGGAACCGCTCTAGCAGTCCCGCTGCCCTCAGATCGAGGATCACTTCGCACGCGGGCAGCCCAATGACGTTGGAATACGACCCTTCGATTCGCTCGACCAGGAACGAACCGATACCCTGCACCGCGTAGGCTCCGGCCTTGTCGAGCCCCTCGCCGGTGCGGGCATAGCCAATGATTTCGACAGTGTCCGCAGCACGCATGCTGACCCGCGAGCTCACCGTGCGGCGACACACGGCCGAATGAGCCTCGGGCGCCACGGCAATCGCGTACCGGGTGAACACCTCGTGCGTGCGCCCCACCAGGCGCCCCACCAGACAAGCCGCCTGAGCTTCATCCTCGGGCTTGCCCAGGATCTGCTCGTCGATGACCACGATGGTGTCGGCGACGAGAACACCCGAGTACGGGACGGCGTCGAGCCCCCGGGCCACAGCCGCGAGCTTGTCATCAACGATGCGCGCGAGATACGCGCCTGGCGACTCCCCCTCGACGACGTCCTCGACGACGTCGGCGGGTCGCACGCACAGCTCGAGGCCCAGACCGGTGAGGATCTCCCGGCGCCGGGGCGAGCCCGATCCCAGTACCAGAGGGGCTGCTGCAGAGATTCGCATCATCCAGTGCGGGCGCTCGGCCTGGGAGCCAAGGCACGAGCACGCGCGCAGCCATACCACGGCCACCCGACCCCTACGACCGCTCGCTGTCGTCGAGTGGCCCGACTATGGTGCGAGCCGTTGTCCCATCCGACCGAGCCCGTCCGGAACGAGCCCTGCGCCACGCGCAGCCATTCCCGTCCGTTCGCCCTGCTGACCGCCGCCCTGCTGACCGGCGCCATGCTGCTGTTCGCCCGCACGGTGACCGCCACGGACTGCGCTCCCGCGAGTGGCATGTCCCCATGCCTGGATTCCGAAGCACTCTGGCTGCCGACCCGCCCGAGCCACTTCGTGAGCATCCCCACTGCAACGCGACCAGAAGCCGGCGCCTTCTTCCTGGGCGCCGGCATCAGTCACGCCCAGCGACCGGTCGTGCTCATGGCCGCGTCCCCGGACCCCAAGGGGCGAGAGATCCTCGCGGTGGATCGTTCGCTCACCCTGACGCTGCTCGCAGGGCTGCCGCTGGGCGAGCGCTGGGATCTCGGTCTCGCGCTGCCCGCCGCCGTGAGCCAAACCGGCACCGGTGTGGAGGGTGCGACCAACCAGAGCGACTCGCGCTTGGCGTCGCACGCTCTGCGCGACCCGCGGCTGAGCGTGGGCTTCGCCTGGTTCGCGCACCCGGGCGGCGCCCACCACACCGTCGATGCGCGCACGCTGCTGCGCCTCTCACTGCCGCTGGGTGACGAATCCGCGCTCGCGGGGGAACGCTCGATGGTCTTCGCTCCCGCTCTGGTCCTGGGCCTCGAACACGACCGGTTCTTCGCCGGCAGCCTACTCGGTCCGCGCCTGCGGCAGCCCACCGAGCTCGCCGGAGCCCGACTCGGCACCCAGCTCGAAGTGAGCGTGGGCGCAGGGCTGCACTTGCTCCCGAACCAGTCCCTGAGCGTCGGCGCAGAAGCCTGGATGCTGCCCGTGCTCGTGTCCCAAACGCGGGTCCTTCCCGATGGCTCACGGGTGCAGGACGGCGCGCTGGTGCCCGCCGAATGGATGCTGACCCTGCGCGCCGCCCCCCCGTGTGTGCCCGGATTGAGCCTTCAGCTGGGCGGCGGAAGCGGGATCCCTCTCTCCAGCGAGCGCCGCACCGGAGA
>CAZSVU010000307.1:0-1522 GCA_964610275.1 uncultured Polyangiaceae bacterium
CCGTCCCCGCCAGAGCCGACGACGACGCCACCTACTCCGTCCCCGCCAGAGCCGATGACGACGTTGCCACCCACGCCCGATCCGCCGACGCCTGCGCCGCCCGAGCCGACGATGACGTTGCCACCCACGCCTGCGCCGCCCGAGCCGACGACGACGTTGCCACCCACGCCCGATCCGCCAGTGCCTGCGCCGCCCGAGCCGACGACGACATTGCCACCCACGCCCGATCCGCCGACGCCTGTGCCACCCCCCAGGCCCATGCCCGCACCACCTGTTGCAGCCGAGGCACCGCCAGAGTTGGCACCACCGATGGAGCTGCTGCCTCCTGCGTTCAGGTCAGAGTCATCATCAGGACTGCTGCAACCGACGACACAACCTACCAGACCGCACGCGGTCAAAGCGGCGAACTGCACCACGCGTGAGCGCATGAGAACCTCCAAAGCGAATGGTGATAATGATTATTCCCGGTGGACTTCGCATATGATCACCCGAATCGACCAGGTATGAGAAGTTCGATCGGCCATGTGGTTCGCGGGAAGGGTGCCCAGGGACACCCCAGGAAACCGCGAGCCCCTTGTGCACGACGACCTCTTTGCTGGACTTCCCCCGCAACGACTCCCGACGCTCGTCATTTCTCATCGCCGAGCCGGCGGCGGCAGCAATAGGGAATCTACCCCGCCGCGCTACCGACGTCCACGCGGGACGTACGCCCGTCGAGCCGCTTTGGGGGGGGGGGAGAATGATCGCCCCCTCTAGCTGCAGTGTTCTAGGTGCAGAGGAAGCGGCGATGTTCCGTTCGATGTGGTCAGGGAACCGACGGCGTCGTACACGGGAACCAAGTCCGCCACGAATCACCCCGCATCCGGGTGCCAGCAGTCCAAGAGCCTGCCATGCCCGACGTCACGTCGCCCTACGGGCGTTGGAGTTGGCAGGCAGCGGAATGAGCAGGTCGGTGCTCGACGGTCCCGGCTACCTGCGAAGCGGTTTCCCTTCGCGAGTGGGACGATCAAAGTTCTCGACACCCCTCCCAACGCGGCGGTGCAACTCGCCGCAGTCCCGCCGGCGACGCCAACACCTAAAGAAGTTCGACCCAAACCGCTGGGCGCGGATGCTGAGCCGCGATCCGACCCACTCCTCCAGCGACTTCGGTCCCCACTGTGGAGCGCTCAGATTGCCAGCTTGTTGACGCGACGTGATCCGTGGGCGGCTCTGTCTTCGTGCTCGACTGGGGAGAGGGACCCGTCGGAAACCGTCCGCATCGTGCCTTTCTGGATGTGGGCACTCGAGCCGGCGCTCAGTTGAGAAGAGCCTCACAGTGCCACGATTGCGGCACAGTCCACTCGGACTGTCCACTCGCTCGGGGGGAGGATCAGTTATGGGTAGATCGGCCTATTGCGGGTGCGGCCCGGCGCTGCCCACAATGCATTGCGAGGAAGGTGCAACCATGAACGGCAAACTCGCAGGCGCTCTTTCGCTCGCGCTTGCTGCCACTTTGGGCTGCGGCGACGCAACTGGCGGAAGC
>CAZSVU010000307.1:1532-10493 GCA_964610275.1 uncultured Polyangiaceae bacterium
CAGGTGTCGGCGGCACCAGCACCGGCGGAAGCCTGGGCACCGGCGGCACCGACGGCAGCGCAGTCGGTGGCCAGGTGGGAAGCGGTGGCCAGCCCGGCAGCGGTGGCCTGGAGGCGACTGGCGGGCAGGTCGTCGGCAGCGGCGGGCTGGTCGTCGGCAGCGGCGGGCTGGTCATCGGCAGCGGCGGCGACGGCACAGGCGGTGACGTGGTCGGCAGCGGCGGGCTGGTCATCGGCAGCGGCGGCGACGGCACAGGCGGTAACGTGGTCGGCAGCGGTGGCAACGGCACAGGCGGTGACGTGGTCGGCAGCGGCGGTGAACTCATCGGCACCGGCGGCGCGGGGAACACTGGGGGCATCCCGGACAACACGGGGGGTGCCGAAAACACTGGGGGCATCCCGGACAACACCGGCGGCGTCGAGAACACGGGGGGAGTGGAGAACACTGGGGGCATCCCGGACGACACCGGCGGCGCTGCGGGCAGCGGGACGGGCGGTGACGCTGGAAGCGTCGTCTGTCCGTCGCAAGCGTTGGCGCCTGGTGACACAAACGCGACGGTGATGGTGGACGGCCAAAGCCGAGAGTATGTGTTGCACGTTCCAGCCGCGTACGACGGCACCGAGCCAGTACCCCTCGTCGTGGACTTCCACCCGCTGGGCGGCTCGGGCCCGGCGGAGCGCTCGGGGTCCCCCTATCCGGCGCAGACGGATCCGGAAGGCGTGATCATGGCATTCCCGAGCGGACAGAGTGGACCATCTGGCGGTGCATGGAACGTGGGGCCTTGCTGTGTGGCGAACGTGGACGACGTAGCGTTTGCCCGGGCTCTGGTGGCCCAGATTCAGGAGACTGCCTGCATCGACCCCCAGCGCATCTACGCGGTCGGTTTCTCCATGGGAGGTGGGATGTCCCACTACGTCGCTTGCCACGCAGCGGACCTGTTCGCAGCCGTGGCGCCGGCTGCTTTCGACCTACTGGAGGAGAACGTTGGTGGGTGCACGCCAGCGCGTCCCATTACCGTGGTCTCATTCCGGAGCACCGGCGATTTCGTCGTTCCCTACGATGGTGGATACTCCGCGGTGGTGTCGGGGATGCCCATCACGTTCCTGGGCGCGCAGGCAACGTTCCAGCAGTGGGCCCAGATCAATCAGTGCACCGGTTCGCCCTCGGCCGAAGACAGCCAGGGCTGCTCGACCTATTCGAGCTGCCAGGACGGCGTGGAAGTGGTGCTCTGCACCAAGCAAGGCGGCACTCACGAAGCCGGCAATGCCAGCGTCGGTTGGCCCATCCTGAAGCGGCACACGCTACCGTAGGCCGTGTCCACGGGTCGGGGGGGCTGCTGCACATTGTTGGAAGGAACACCCGACTGAACGTTGCGCTTGGCTGGTCGATGGTCGCAGGTTGCCCGGTTGCGGGCAGCGGGTGCGGCGGCCAGGACGACGCCGCAGTGTCGAATGCGACTGGCAACGGCATTCTCGACCACACCGGGGGCGTGGTCGAGAACACGGGAGAGTTGGGGTGGCCTGGTTGGGGTGGCACCTACTGGATGACGAAGGACCGACGGGCAGCGGGATGTCCGTGGGTACGGACTGCAGCCTGTGCGCCCATAGCTGGGTCCTCCAGAGCCAGCACCTGGAGTAGACATCTGGCGCGCGCTGCCGGAGCCGTCGTCAACCGATTCTGGCCCGCTGGTCCCCAACGAGGCCGCGCTGCGCAAGCCACAGGGTGGCCCCAACGCGGCTCGATACCCCTATCTTCCTGTACGCATGCGCGACGTGGTGCTGTGCCGTCTTCTTGGAGATGCCGAGTTCCCCACCGATCTCCTCGTTCGTCATGCCATGGGCGACGAGCAACAGAACCTCCATCTCCCGGTTCGAGAGATGTCGCGTCCCCACCTCCACCGAGCACGCCCGGCCCGTGGCAGACCTGCTGTTCCGCGTCGGGGCGACGGCTTGGAGCAGATAGTGGTAGTGCTTGCCTGCGCCGCCACGTAGCCGGATAGGCTGGATGGGATTGGCACAGTGCATCTCCAAGATTTCGGCGATGTAACCGACGATGAAGTGCTCGAGGTACGGATGCCATTCCGGAAGCCCGAACACTTTGAACTCGACGCCCTCGCCAACGAGGGCGGCTTCGGACCAGGTCGTTGCTTCCTTGAAGTAGAGCTTGTGGAACTTCGGAAGTGCGGCGACGACACCTCCCAGGTCCTGTCCGTCGAGCAGCGTCTTCCACGGTCCGTCCCCGACAGCCCAGCGGCTCGAGGCGCGCCCGAGCATCTGGTGCGCGACGTCGTCTTCCCCGAAAAAACGCCGCATGAGTTCGTCGTGGAACGCGAGATACGAAGGCAGCGGGACCGGCGTGTCCGCGGTGATGAGCGAACGGAAGCAACGGTGGGCGCTCGCCACGTCGCGGAAGAACTGGCCCCAGGCATCACTCCCGAATTGACGAGTGACGAGGGTTTTACGGGTCAGGACCGAGATGCCGCAGACGTTCACGCCGATTGTAGTGTACCGCCGCCATCGGCGTCGCACCAGTGCCCTGTCCCGGAAGTATCCATCCATGCACACGCTTGGCCGGGTTTTCGTGGGGCGTCCTGCTGGTCTTCGGGACAGGGCACAACGGCCGCGATCCGCGAGTATTCGGTCGGCCACTCCGAAGTGGCGCACGGCGACCGCGCCTTGCGCTTTCCGCGGCTTCGGGCAGCGAGTCCGCGCGGCCGTTGCCGAGCCGGAACCGCTTGGTGGCCTCCCGCTGCCTGAAGCCCGTCGAAGAGGTGCTTGCTGCGCTCTTTGCACGAGCTTCGTATGCCTCCGTGGACTCCGTCCACTCCGGTGGCGATTCCCGGGCTCCACCAGCTGTTGTCGTTGCGCATTCCTCAGGGGCGGCATGTGTCGTAGCCGTCCAGATAGGCGGAGGGAACAACCTCAGAGGGAGCGGCTCTGGACTCGCCAGGCTTGGCCCAACCCACTGCCAGGTGATCGCCGCTGTCTGCTTCCTTGTGCAAGACTTCGACGTAGTACTGCCGGCCTGCTTCGAGATAGATCTCGCCCGACTTGAGCGAGGTCTCATCCTGGTTGTCCCACTCCAAGGGGTCGGTCCAGATCAAGACCTCGGCGATCATGACCTTGTTGGCCTCGGTGCCGTCGGTGCTGAGCCAAAGCTGGCCGGCGTTGTCCGAAGCGATCCAGAACATGTGGTTGCCGGTCGTGGTCGGAGTGATGTAACCGCGGACCCGCTGCCCGTAGTTGTCGCCGATGTAGGACGGGCCCTGAATGCTCGTCCATGTGCCCGTCGCATTGGGTGTGGTCCCCAGCGGGATGTCCGACACGGGTATGCCCGACACCCCGGTCCAGCGCTCCCAGCTGATCACGCCGGATCCGCCTCCCGTGCAGGTACCGCTGGCGCAGTCGCTCCCGTTGCCACAGTGGTCGCCGACGCTGCAGGTGGGGCACACGCCGCCGCAGTCCACGTCGGTCTCATTCTGATTCTGAATACCGTCCCCGCAGGTTCCGGTGCCGATACACGTACCGCTGCTGCTGGCAGGCGCGAAGGCAGCGAGCGCGTGAGACAGGCGATTTGAGTTCGACGTATCCCAGCCCATCGCCGTCGGTCCGGCCGAGGCGATCGCGCGGTAGCTCACAGCGGCGGTGTTGCTGTTGCCCTGCCGGTCGCCGATCTCCGTCTGTCCGGACTGGTTCGTCGTGAAGCTGGTGTTCGCGCCGGAGCCGATGACGTCCAGCACCCAGGCGTTGTTTCTCGAGGTGGTGATGTCCGTCGTGATGCTTTGCAACGGCGCCTCGCCGTCGTCCTTTCCAGCAGTGGCATCAGGCGGCGCATCCGCCACGCCGTTGAGCTCGAACACGTGGAAGGCCCCGCCGCCGGTGGCGTCGATCTGGATCGAAAGGTTGTAGGTCCCAGCACCGGGCAGCGCCGACTCGCCGAGGTAGTACAGGTACACGTGCTGCTCGGCGGCACCGGACATCACGTGGTCTCGAGCCAGATTCATCGGCGTATTGTTGTACCTGATGTCGGTCACGTGTGCGCCTCCAGGCGCCGCTTCGATGCCGAAGGCGACGATGAGCATCCGGTTCGATCCGCCCGTGATCGTGAAGGACTGGGTGATGCTAGTTTGGACCGAATCAAATGAGGCGTGATTGATCAGAGATATGCTGCTGCTACAGTGGTCGTCCACACAATCGCTGTTGTCGTCGCAGCGGTCGCCAGCGAGGCAGGTGGCGCCGCACACGCCGCCGCAGTCGACATCGGTCTCGTCTTGGTTCTCAACGCCGTCGCTACAGGTCCAGCTCGACTGCTGACAGGTGGCATAGCCGTCGAGGTACGTGCTCGAAATGATCTCGGACGGCGCGGTCCGGTCCGTGTCCCCCGGCTTGGCCCAACCGACTTCCACGTGGTCGCCGCCGGCTCCCTCCTTGTGCAGCACCTCGACGTAGTACGGCTGGCCCGCTTCGAGATAGATCTCGCCGGATTGCTGGTTGGGCTCCCCGCTGTCGTCCCACTCTTGCACGCCCGTCCAGGCCGTTACCTCGGCGATCTTCACCTTGTTCTGCGCGGTCGCGTCGGTGCTGAGCCAGAGTTGACTGGCGTCGTCCGACGCAATCCAGAACCTGTGGTTACCGGTCGTCGCGGGCGTGATGTAGCCGCGGATCCGCTTGCCATAGTTGTCCCCGGAATCAACCGGGCTTTCCAGCCTGTTCCAGAACCCGGTGGCGCTCGGTGTGTTGCCAAGGGGGATGTCGGCCACGGCAATTCCGCTGACTCCGTCCCACCGCTCCACGCTGACCACGTCTGCGCCGCCACCGAGGCACACGCCCGTGTCGCACTCGCTGCCGGTGGTGCAGTGGTCACCTTCGCTGCAGTCTGGGCACACGCCGCCGCAGTCCACGTCGCTTTCGTCCTGGTTCTGAATGCCGTCCCCGCAGGTTTCGCACGGCGGGCAGACGCCCCCGCAGTCGATGCCAGTCTCGTCTTGGTTTTGAATGCCGTCGAAGCAGCTCACGCAGGTGTAGTCACGAACGCCGTCAATGCAGTTGGCGCCGGGCTCGCACGGATTCGGATTGCAGTCGTCGATGTGGTTCTGGCAGTTGGTGCCGTCGTAGTCGACCGCCGAGCAATCGCAGGTGTAGCTACGGACGCCGTCGATGCAACTGCCGCCGTTCAGGCACGGGCTCGATGCGCAGTCGTCGATATGCGTCTGGCAGTTGATGCCCGTGTAGTCGATCAGCGAGCAGTCGCACGTGTAGCCGTTGATGCCATCGGTACAGATGCCGCCGTTTTGGCACGGCATTGGGCTGCAGTCGTCGGTGTTGATCTCGCAGTCGTCGCCCTCGTATCCCGTGCCGGTGCAGTCACACGTGTAGCCGTTCACCTCGTCGATGCAGGTGCCGCCATGCTGACAGGGATCCGACGCGCAGTCGTCGATATTGCTCTGGCAGTACGTGCCTTCGAACCCGGTGCCGGTGCAGTCACAACTGTAGCCGTTGACGCCGTCAACGCACACGCTGCCATTCTGGCAACTGTTCGTGGGGCTGCAATCGTCGACGTTGATCTCGCAGTTGGTCCCCGTGAACCCAGTTCCGGTGCAGTTGCAGCTGTAAGCGTTCACCAGGTTCGAGCAGATCCCGCCGTTCTGGCAGGGATTCGTCGGCAGGCATTCATTGATGTCCGTGCAAACCGTGCCGTCGCCGTTGGTGTCGGTGTAGCCAGCCGGACACGTGCAGGTGAAGCTCCCGATCGTGTTGGTGCAGGTGGCCACGGGGTTGTTGTCGCAATTGTCCGTACCGGTGGCGCACTCGTCGACATCCACCTGGCACGTCGCACCCTCGAAGCCCGTGCCACTGCAGTCGCAGGTGAAATCGTTCACACCATCGATGCAGAGCCCGCCATTGCTGCAGGCGCCGACGAAGCAGTCGTCGATGTTCGTCTGGCAGTCGGAACCAGTGAACCCCGTGCCCGTACAGTCGCAGGTGTATCCGCCCACCTCGTCGCCGCACACACCGCCGTTCTGGCAAGGATTCGGGTCGCAGTCGTCGACCAGGGTCTGACAGTACGTCCCGGTGTACCCGGTGCCGGCGCAGTCACAGGTGTACGTATTGATCCCGTCGACGCAGAGTCCGCCGTTCTGGCAACTGTTCGTCGGGCTGCAGTCGTCGATGTTCGTGCACAGTGTGCCGTCGCCGTTGGTGTCTGCGTAGCCGGTCGGGCAAGTACAGGTGAAGCTACCCGGCGTGTTCTGACACGTGGCCACCGGGTCACAGTTGTCCGCGCCCGTATTGCACTCGTTGATCTCGTTGCACACGGTGCCATTGCCGTTGACGTCCGTGTAGCCGCTGGGGCAGGTGCAGGTGAAGCTACCGGGCGTGTTCTGGCAGGTCGCCACCGCGGCACAGTTGTCCGTGCCGGCCGTACACTCGTCGATGTCCGTGCACACTGTCCCGTTGCCGTTCACGTCGTCGTATCCACCAGGGCAGGTGCAGGTGAAGCTCCCCTGGGTGTCGGCGCAGGTCGCGATCGAATCGCAATTGTCCGCGCCCGTCGCGCACTCGTTGATGTTGGTGCACAACGTTCCGTCGCCGTTCACGTCGTTGTACCCTGACGGGCACGAGCCGCAGGTGAACGAACCGGGCGTGTTGGTGCAAGTGACCAGCGCCGAGCAGTCGTCCAGGCCGCCGGCGCACTCGTCGATGTCCTGACACAGGGTGCCGTCGCCGTTGGGGTCGGTGTACCCACTGGGACAGGCACCGCAGGTGTAACTTCCCGGCGTGTTGGCGCAACTGACCAGCGGGTCGCAGTTGTCGGTGCCGGCACTGCACTCGTTGATGTCCGTCTGGCAGGTCGTGCCCTGGTACCCGGTATCCGTGCAATTGCAGGTGTACCCGAGCACCTGGTCGGTGCAGATCCCTCCGTTCAAACAGGGATTCGGGCTGCAGTCGTTGATGTTGCTCTGGCAGTTCGTGCCTTCGTACCCCGTGCCTGCGCAGTCACAGGTGTAGCTGTTCACTCCGTCCGTGCAAATCCCGCCGTGCTGACAGGGATCCGGATCGCAGTCATCGACGTTGACGTTGCAGGTCGTGCCCTCGTACCCGGTGCCGTCACAGTTGCACGTGAAGGCGTTGATACCGTCCGTGCACACGCCGTTGTGGAGGCAGGGGTTCGGGCTGCAGTCGTTGATGTTGCTCTGGCACAGAGTGCCTTCGAACCCGGTACCCGCGCAGTCGCAGGTGAAGCTGTCCACCCCGTCGATACACAGGCCACCGTTCTGACAGGGGTCGCCCGCGCAGTCGTCGATGTTGATCTCGCAGTTGACGCCAGTGTAACCGGTGCCGCCACAGTTGCAGGTGTAGGCGTTGATCCCGTCGATACAGACGCCTCCGTGCAGGCACGGAGCCGACGCGCACTCGTTGATGTTGGTGCACACGGTGCCATCGCCGTTGTCGTCGGTATATCCGGCCGGACAGGCACAGCTGAAGGTCCCGGGCAAGTTTGTGCAGGTGGCCACTGCCGCGCAGTTGTCCGTTCCGGCAGCACATTCGTCGATGTCGGTCTGGCAGTCGGTGCCCGTGAACCCAGTACCCGAGCAACTGCACGTGTAGCTGTTCACACCGTCCGTGCAGGTGCCACCGTTCTGGCAGGGATTCGGCGAGCAGTCGTCGATGTTCGTCTCGCAGTCGTTGCCGGTGTAGCCCGTGCCCGTGCAGTCACAAATGTAGCCGCCCACGTCGTCCGTACACGTCCCGCCGTGCTGACACGGGTTCGGATCGCAATCGTCGATGGCCACGTCGCAGTACGTGCCCGCATACCCCGTCCCGGAGCAGTTGCAGGTGTATGCGTCGATGCCGTCGATGCACACGCCCCCGTTCTGGCAGTTGTTGCTCGCGCAGTCGTCGATGTTGGTACAGACCGTGCCGTCACCATTGTCGTCGCTGTAGCCCGCCGGACAGGTGCAAGTGAATCCCCCCGCCGTGTTGGCGCAGGTGGCTACCGTGGCGCAGTTGTCCGCGCCGGCCGCGCACTCGTCGATGTCGTTGCAGACCGTTCCGTTGCCGTTGACGTCGTCGTACCCGCTCGGACAACTGCAGGTGAAGCTGCCGGTCGTGTTGACGCAGATCGCCACCGGATCGCAGTTGTCCGCGCCCGTAGCGCACTCGTTGATCTCCGTGCACAGCGTGCCGTCGCCGTTGACGTTCTCGTACCCGTTGGGGCAAGTGCAGGTGAAGCTCCCCACGGTATTCGTGCAGGTTGCCAGCGCGTCGCAATTGTCAGTGCCGGCGGAGCATTCGTTGATGTCCACGCAAGCCGTGCCGCTTCCGGAATAGCCACTGGGGCAAGCCCCGCAGGTGAACGACCCTGGGGTGTTGGAGCAGGTCACCAGCGGGTCGCAGTTGTCCGTACCCAAATTGCACTCGTTGACGTCCTGACAGAGAGTGCCGTTGCTGTTGACGTCCGTGTAGCCCGACGGGCAGGCACCGCACAGGAACGATCCCACGGTGTTCGTGCACACCACCAACGGATCACAGTTGTCCGTGCCGGCCGTGCACTCGTTGACGTCGGTCTGGCAAGCAGCGCCGGTGTAGCCGGTGCCGTCGCAGTCGCAGCTGTAGCCGAGGACCTGATCGGTGCAAATTCCGTTGTGCTGGCACGGATTCGGGAGGCAGTCGTTGACGTTGCTCTGACAGGTGGTGCCTTCGTAACCCGTGCCGGAGCAGTCGCAAGTGAAGGTGTTCACGCCATCGGTGCAGATGCCACCGTTCAGGCACGGATTGGGCAAGCAGTCGTTGACGTTGACTTGACAGGTGGCCCCGGAGTACCCGGTCCCGGTGCAGTCACAGGTGAAGCTGTTGACACCGTCGGTGCACACGCCGTTGTGCAGACACGGATTGGGCACGCAATCATTGATGTTGCTCTGGCAGAGCGTTCCCGTGAACCCGGTGCCCGTGCAGTCACAGG
>CAZSVU010000308.1:0-10477 GCA_964610275.1 uncultured Polyangiaceae bacterium
CCCCCGAGAAGCGCCCCAACGGGCTTCGCACCGAAGGAATGTTCCTGTGGACCGCGGAGTCTCGAACCCTCCAGGACCCACAGCGGTGCCAGCGGAATGTCTACGCAGAACGGATCTGGAGGGAGTGTTGTCGAACTCGTTCGCCCCGTACCGCTCCATCTCGACTTGGGTGAACAGATCGACCACCCCAAGCGTGTGGCCGATGAGCTGCAGGCCCTCAGCTGGTGAGTCCCAGCAACGCACGCGCAGCACTCGCCTCACGCTTCGTCTTCACGTCGAGACGGAGATCCTCGCCGGAACTCCATCTCGGATGAGATGCGCGCTGCGGCGGTAACGACGTTTCCCGATAGCACCGCAACACCGATTGCTGCTACTAGTGCAATTGGTGAGGCGATGGGGAGTGTTCTGGGGGGTGGGATTGGGAGCGGTGGTGACGCTCGCCTCGCCGGCCGCCAATGCGCAGGCCTCGCTCGGTTGGTCAGCACCTGCGGAGTGCCCGCCCGGGCATGACGTCGGCGAGCGGGTGTCGAGCCTGCTCGGGTACACGCTCGATCAGCATGCTGAACGGGTGGACTTCGAGGCCGAGGTGTCTGCCACCGCGGACGGCACGTGGCATCTCTTGCTGCGGGTCATCCGGGGCGGCAAGACGGCCGAGCGGCGCATCGATGGGGAGACGTGTGATGCGGTGGCGGGCGCGGCTGCGGTTGCCATCGCCCTGGTGCTCAAGCCTGATCCGATGGCGGAGCCGGAGGAGACGTTCGAGGAGGAGAGCGCTGACGCCGCAGAACCGGAAGACGCTGAAGCTGCTCTCCGCGAAGCCAGCGAGACGCCAGCACCGGAGCCGCCAAGTGGCAGCAACGCCGTATCCGAGGCGCCACAGACACCGCCCCCTCCCACCAACCCAATCGGAGCGGGCGCCCGGCTCACCGCAGGGGTGGACGTCGCCACCTTCGGGGAGACCGCATTCGCGGCCGACCTGGCCTTCGGCTTGCTCGTGGGCGACCACTGGCGTGGTGAGCTGTTCGGTCGGCTGATTCCCAGCCAGCGGGTGTCTGTCGACCGCGGTGCCCGCGTGGACTTCCAGTGGTTGGGCGGAGGCGTGCGGGGCTGTGCGCAACCGGTGACCGGCAGCTTCGGTCTGCTCGGGTGTTTGGGAGTCGAAGCCGGGCGGATCGAGGCGTCCGGGCAGGGGGTCAGCCGGACCCAGACCGCCCGGGTCACCTGGCTGGGACCGTTGGGCACGGTCGTGGGCTTCTGGTCTTTGACTGACGCGCTTGCGCTGGCCGGCACGGCTGAGGTCGCCGCACCACTGGCCCGACACGAATTCCAGATCGACGGGATTGGCGTGGTCCACCGGCTCCCGGCAGTCACGGCCAGGTTCGCGGTCGGACTCGAGGGCGTGCTCAAGTGACGGATTCGCCTCGGTCCGGACACTCACGGCGTATGGCGGGCTCGCTCGTATCGGCGCTGGACAGGTGCCCTGCGCTGGGCGTTGCCCAGACGACGGACGACGTTTCCGCCGACACCCAGTCGGGGATCCCGAGCTTCGAGGCCGTGTACGACCAGCACTTCGACCTGGTCTGGCGAGGGCTGCGCGCCCAGGGCCTGGATGGCGCTGCGCTCGACGACGCCGTTCAGGATGTCTTTCTGACCGTGCACCGCCGCCTGCCGACGTTCGAGCGCCGGTCGGAGGTCACGACCTGGCTCTACGGCATCGTGCGGCACGTCGCCTTCAACCACCTTCGACGCCATCGGCGCAAGGGGGGCGGCGTGGAGCTGCCCCTGACGCTCGCGAGCAGCGCTCCGGGGCCAGATCAGATTGCCTCCGACCATGAGGCGCTGCGTCTGCTCCAGACGTTCCTCCAGGAGCTCGACGAGCCCAAGCGTCAGGTCTTTCTGCTGTGCGACGTGGAGCAACTGCCGGCACCAGAAGTGGCCCGGGTGCTCGGGGTCAAGCTCAACACGGTCTACTCGCGGCTTCGAGCTGCGCGTCGCGAATTCAGTCGCGCCTTGGCTGCGCGAAAGGATCCATCGCCATGAACCGCCTTTCAGAAGATGCGAGCCGCGTCTTGGATTCGGCACGCCGCGCCTTGATGCCGGATGCCGAAGACAAGGCGCGGAACCGGGCGCGGCTGGGTGCGCTCGTCGCGGCCGGAGCGCTGCCGTCGGTCGAGCTGCCGGCTGGTGCTGACCTGGCAACGGCTCCGAGCAGCGCGAGTGGTGGTTTCCTTCAGGCATTGGCGCACTCGCCGGGGCACTTCCTGGCTGCCGCAGCGCTGGTCGGTGGGATCGGGTTCGGCTCGGGTTATCTCGTGGGGCAGAAGAGCGGAGTGTCGCGCGATGACGGGTCAGCAGCAGGGCCTTCCCCGGCGCGAGCAGCTCCAGCGACGGTGGCCACTTCGGCGCCAAACCAGGCGGAGTCCAAGAGGGCGCGCGAATCGTTGGACGCCATCGATCCCGCTCCCGCGCCTACGGCCAACCGCGCGGCTGCCAGCCTCCCGCCCAGGCCAGAGCCAGCCACCAACGGCTCGGCCAAGCTGGCCGAAGAAGTGGAGCTCCTCCGGGCAGCGCAACAGGAGCTGCGCTCAGGCAACCCGTCAGGCGCGCTTCACCTTCTGGATGAGCTGGCCCAGAAGCACCCCGAAGGCGCCTTGCTGGAGGAACGAGAGGCCGCGCGGGTCATTGCCCAGTGCGCATCTGGTCGCAGCGCCGGAGCGATGAACGCCGCGCGTGCCTTTCTGAAGGGTTACCCGAGGTCGGCGTACTCCGGTCGGGTCCGGAGTGGTTGCGGGCTGGGCGCCTCGACCAGTGAGAACGATGGGAAGGGAACCACGCGATGACGGATCCGGTCGGGGCCGGAGACTCACGGTCAGGAGGATGACGATGACACGACGATTGAGCCCGTTGCCCTCGAAGGGGGCCGCCCTGCTGGCCTGCGTGTCCTGCCTGGTCGCCTGCAACGCCGAGGTCGCGGACATCGGGGATGACGAAGGTAGCGCTGGTGCGAGCGCTGGTGGCGGGACCGAAACGTGGGTGGGGTACATAGAGCTTCTTGACTACTTTGAGTCGGGTGCGGACCGCATCGAGCTTCGCTCCGTAGCCCGCACGGCGGCGTCCATGACTGGTCTGGTCATTTTTGGTGCGCCCGACGCATCGCCGGAGATTGTCCCTACGGATCCGACGGAGGCATGGGGGGTCATGTCTAACGCATTCGAGGGCTTCGAGTACAGCGTTCGATCCGCCACGGTCGAGGGTGTCCGCACGCGCTTCTCCATCAACACTGGCGAGCACTACGACGAATGGTGCGCGGAACAGACATCATACGCCTACGCGGAGGGCTCCGAGATCGCCTACCAGTGCTTACCCGCGTGGAATAGCGATTGCGACTTGCCTGAGAGTTGCTACCTCTGGGATCCGGAATCCGACGCGTCGATGACCGTGGACAGAGTAACCTTCAGGCTGTGCGGGAGCGGCGGCTATGCGTGCGCATGCACAGCCGAAGCGTGCACCGGTACTCAATTCCGCGATGAGATCTTGTTCGATCTACGCTTCGAGGGCGACACTGCAGACGGCAGCGTTAGCGGCCTCGTAGACGACCCTCACAGGGTCTTCTTGACGCGCCAGTAGCCGTGCGCGCCAACCCGCGCGGCGCCTTTGTCGCTGCCGCCGCTCCGTCCCCCAATAGCGCCCCCCTACGGCACAAACCCCTCGCGCATCAAGCTCCCGCGCCCCGTGCCCCAGAGAACACAGTTGTCACGCGACCCCGGCAGATCCCAGATCTGCACGCCACCCTCGCCACTGCCCAGAGTGTCCTTGAGGGAGATGACGAGTTCGAGCTCGTCGTCGTCGTCGAGGTTGGCGACGGAGGGGGCGGCCATGGAGCCGCGGCCGAACAGCTCCACGCGGTGAAGCTCGGTTCCGGCCGCATCCAGCACGATGAGGTGGGCTGGGGTTTCCGGCTCGCCAGGGGCTCCGGACGAGTAGGTGTTGAAGAGGATCTCGGGCGACGCGTCGCCGTTGAGATCCACGATCAGTGCTTCGCTCGCGCCGGTGTAGGGACTCGAGGTGCTTCCGAACTCGTACGTCCAGAGCACGTCGCCGCCGGGCCCGTACGCGTACAGCAAGCCGTCGTAGGCTGGCACCACGATTTCCAGCCCCGGCTCGCCGTCGAGATCGGCCACGGCCGGGGCCGGCTCGGTCTTGACGATGTTCTGGCCCAGGTCGACGTCGAGATGCAGCGGCGGGCCACTGTCCTTGGGGGACTCCCAGCCGGCGGGACGGGTCATGTCGTGATTGATGACCCAGGTGGTGACGCCCTGGTTGGTGGTGTCGCTGGAGTGCTCGTGATCGCCCACCAAGACGATCTCCATGTCCCCGTCCGCGTCGATGTCCGCCACCACCGGGGGTGAGTAGGTGAACTCGGATCGGTCCCCGGTGCCCCAACCCTGCTGCGATAGCGCCAGGTCGTGGTACGCCTCCACCGCCGTGATCACGCGGTCGGTGAAGCTCTCGTCCGTGGGAAAGGGCGTGCCGTCCCCGTGGAAGACGCCGAAGCCGATGGCGTCGTAGCTCGAAACCACGTCGAGGGTGCCGTCGCCATCCAGGTCGCCGGCGCCGATGTTCTGGTTGTAACCACCAAAGTCCCAGCACTCCTCGGCGGGCGGTTCCGGGTTGCAGCTGTCGCTCACCTGCGGCCAGCCGTCGGCCATCGCGCCATTGAGCTCATACACCGCGGTCGTGGGGCCGGAGCTGGTCTTGTTGACCAGCACCTCGGGCGCCGCATCGCCATCCACGTCCGCGGCCGCGATGCTGCGTACCTCGTCGCTGCCCCCGAAATGTTGGGGCCAGCCCGGGAGGAGCTCGCCCTGGTGGTCGTACACGGCCACGTTCACGTTCGAATCACTGTCCGCATCGCTGCCCACGGCGATCTCGACGTCGCCGTCGCAGTCGAAGTCCGCCACCACCGGAGAGGCCCACATCCGGCTGCCTCCATGCTCCGGCGAATCCGAAGCGCTGTGCGCCCAGGCGGTTTGCCAGAGCGGCGTGCCGTCTCCCTGGTAGGCGTAGAGCACCGAGTGACGCGCGGCGACGATGTCGAGCGCTCCGTCGCCATTGATGTCCACGAGCGCGGGCGAGGCCTTCCAGTTCTCGTCCCAGCTCCCGGGCAGGGTGAGGCGCAGCACCGGCGCTGCCACTGGCTCACCGGTTGCGTCGGCGGCTGCCGCGCACGAACGCGCCGGTGGCACGAGCGGTCCGCCGGTACAGGCGATCTCGACGTTGTCCGCCGGCGTGATCCCGTCGCTACCGTCATCGTCGTCGTCGCTTCCGCAAGCCCCGACCCCAGTCGCCATCGCCAACACGCCTACGCTGAGTAGTGCTGTCTCACGCATGCCCACAAGCTGGCCCGTGAATCGCTCGCCGGTCAAGCCGCGAGGGTCTCGGGGCGATCCCGGTCCTCCGGACAATCCCCGACGGCTTCCTACCGCCACCGCGTTTCACCCCGGATCGATGCTGGGGGGGGCGTCCGACTGCGCAACGCACGAAAGCGCGTTTGGACGATTCAATGCTGGGATCCCCGAAGGGCCGCGGCAGGGGATAGAGCAGAAAGCGTGGACGGGAGCTGTTGACCAAGCCCGCAAACTCAACTCGCGGGCTGCTATCAGATCGCGTCGGCCAGCGTATCGAGCGTTGCAGCGAACGCTTCGAGCTCGGTGCGACATTGCGCCCAAGTGCCGGCCACCGAATCCACCAGCGGCGCCAGGGGCTCGGGGTCGAGGTCGAAGAGGTACAGGTTTCGAAACCGGTGCCGGAAGGCCAGGTAGCGTTCCAGCGCATGCACCGACTCCTCACTGAGCACGGGTGGTCTCACTTTCGGAACGTCGAGGCAAGCACCCTCGAGTAGCGCTCGCTGCCAGTTCGGACCTTCCGGGACGCCTCCGAGAGAGTTGGCGACGCGCAACAGGACCTTCTCCATAGCGGTGTAGAAGGTCTCGAGCAGTGCGGCGATGCCGTAGAGTGAGAGCCGCTGGCTATCCTTGCCGAGTACTCCTCGAGCGTCTGCCAGCTCCACAGCACAGCGATCCAGGCGGCGGATCTCGCCGCGCAACTCGGCGGCGATTCGGTGGAGAGGCTGCCCGTCGCGACCGTCACCCACGGACGTCGACTCCCTCGGAAAGTGCGCGCGACAGTACTTCAGGCCGTGCCAACTGCACCGGCACCACGTCCACCATGGCATCGCCCATCAGGCGGTTGGCGGTCGCGGTGGCGTCGATGAGCCTGTGGGTTGGCAGCCCTTCGACCAGCAGGTCCACGTCACTGTCGGCACGTGCCTCCCCTCTCGCCAGGCTTCCGAACACGACGACGCGATGAACGCCAAAGTCTCGAACGAGAACGCTAGCAACGAGTCGGACTCGGCTCCAGCGCTGCTCACTGAGGGCTGCTTCCCGAGCCGCGCGAGCGTGCACGCGTTCGCGCCAGCCGCTGACGTAGCCGTCAAGCGCCAACGGTGGCAGAGCGGCGCTCCGGATTTGCATACCCCAAATCTCCCGCAGCACGGCTGCGTTCGCAACTCGGACGGCGACTTGCTGTCTTGACTTCACCCCTGACCGCTGCGGAGCGCGATCCGAGCAGTGGCTCTGCTGTGAGCGGACGTCTGGCTGGTCAGCGAGGGGCAAACATGCGATTGTCCGGAAGTAGGGATGGAGGAGACCGAAGCGTGAAGCTGGGCACGAGCTGTGCTGCCGCTGGTCTGGGTGCGCTCGCGCTCCTGGCTTCGGAGCCCGCGGCCGCCGAAATGCTGCGGATCGACTGGGAGGCGCCCGAGGTGTGTCCGGATGCCCGGGAAGTGCGCTTGGATCTGGCGCGCCTGTTGGGACGACGCCTCGAGGACTCGGCCGGTACGGTTCGATCGGTTCGAGCGCGTGTCGTATTTGAAGAGGGTGCGTGGACCGTGGATCTCCGGCTGGAGACGGAAGCGGGCACCCGGAGCCGCGAGCTCAGCGATGCCAGCTGTCGCGCGGTGACCGACGCCGCCGTGTCCGTCATCGCCCTGGCCGTGGATCCCGAGCTGGGGAGCGAGCCATCCGAGGCGGCCGACTCAACGGGATCCGAGGGGGCTGACGACGAGACGGCCGCGGACAACGAGCACCGGGAATGGCCGGACGAATCCGAGGCACCGCCCGCTGGTGACACGTCGAAGGACGAGCCTGCGTCCGCCACTGCAGCATCCGAAGACCAGCCGCTTGGCTGGGCCGTGGGAGCCGTGCTCGCCCTGGACGCCCTGGCGCTGCCATCGCCGGCGCCGGGCCTGGGGCTGCGGCTCGGGCTTCGCCCAGGACCTTGGCGCCTGTACGCAGGCGGACTCTGGTTTCCGGCTCGGACCGAATCCGTTGCAGGCGGCGTGGGCCAGGCCGAGTTCTCTTTGTGGCTCGGCAGCGTGAGTGGCTGCTACGCGGTGTTGGAGGGGTCGATCGAGAGCTCACTCTGTCTGGAGTCCGAAGTGGGCAGGCTTGCTGCCAAGACCACTGGATTGACCGCGCCAGGGCAGGGGAGCTCGCCGTGGTGGGCCGTTGGCGGCGGTGTGGAGCTGGGTTGGCAGCTGTCGCCTGCTTGGGCGCTGGTGGGCCGAGGGTCGGCGCTGGCTCCACTGGTGAGAAAGGATTTCGTCATCGGCGGCATCGGGTCGGTGCACGAGCCGCCCGCGGTAACGGGCCGGGCCGAAATTGGCCTGGAGATGAGGTTGCCGTGACGGATTCGCTCCGATGCGGACGTTAGGGGGGGTGGCCGTGCGTGCGAAAGCAGGAGCAACCGTTGCCGCCGTTTCGCCCGCGCCCCGGCCCAGCCTCGACTTCGATGCGGTCTATGCCGAGCAGTTTGCCTTCGTGTGGCGCAGCCTCCGGCGTCTCGGTGTTCCGGAGCGGCATGCCGACGACGCGACCCAGGACGTCTTCCTGGTGGCGCACCAGAAGCTCGAGACCTTCACTGGCACCTCCTCGGTCAAGACTTGGCTCTTTGGCATCACCCATCTCATGGCCCTGACGTATGCGCGCCGGCACCGGCGCAAAGGAGGGCTGCAGCCCCTGCCCGAGGGGCTCGCGAGCCAAGCTCCCAGCCCGGAACGCCAGACGCAGGCGTCAGAAGCGGGCGCGTTCCTGGACGCGTTTCTGGGTACGCTGGACGATACCAAGCGCGCGGTGTTCGTGCTGGCCGAGCTGGAGCAGATGAGCGCACCGGAGATTGCCGATGCGCTTGCGGTGAACGTGAACATGGTCTACTCGCGACTGCGTGCGGCGCGGCAGGCATTTCAGCAGGCGGTGAACGAGCGCGGACGAGGTGACGCATGACCGAGCTGGACCAGAATGCCCTCGCCCTGCTCGACCAGGCGCGCAGCCATCACGACCCGGCTCCAGGCGCCGAGCAGCGGGTGCGCGCTGCGCTGGCCAGCGCGCTTCAGGGTGGCGCCCTGCCGGCGACGATCGAGCCGGGAGATGCCGCGTCCTCGGTAGTGCACACAGCGGCTGCTGGAGGCGTTGCCGCCAAGCTCGTCGCAGGTGGCCTGATCGTGGGCGCAGCGGGCTTCGGCGCGGGATACGTGACGGGCAAAGCCGAGGCGCCACCTCCGGCGACCTCAGCGATTCCGGCTGCTCCATCCGCGTTGCAGGCGCCCGCGCCCGTGGCGCCTTCTGCTGATCTGGCCGAGCCGGCCGTGTTGCCCGCAGAGAAGTCCGAGGAGCCCGTCAAGGCGCCGGCACACGCTAGCGCCCCGTCGCCCGCGTACTCGACAGACACTCACCCGAACCGATCCCGCCTCGACGAAGAGGTGCTGCTGCTTCGGCGCGCTCAACGGAGCCTTCGGGATGGCTACCCCGACGAGTCGCTGGAAATCCTCAATCGCATGGATACCGAGCTCACGGGCGGGGTGCTGCAGGAAGAGCGCGCAGTGGCTCGGGTGCTGGCACTCTGTGAATCCGGTGAGATCCGCCAGGCCAAGCAGGCCGCGGAGCGCTTCCTCGCAGCGTATCCGAGCTCGGTGCACGGCGCGCGCATCCGGACCAGTTGTGCGTTCGCCTCATCGGACGGGAAGTCGCAATGAGTCGCGGCGCACGAAATGGATCCGCCAGGCGCCGGACGTTAGTGGGGGAGGAGATGCGATGACGATGATGAGGATGCGAAGCGGATTCAAGCACACCAGCGGTGCTGCACTTGCGAGTGCAGTTGCGCTCGCCTGGGGAATGTTCAGCTGCTCTGACGGCGAAGTGCCGATTGGCGACCACGACGGTGGTTCCGATTCGGGATCGGAGCAGGACGGCACGTCCCGATCGGAGTGGGACCCCGCCGACGATCCCGGGGCCCTACGAGACCTGGACGTCGGACCGTATGGGTACTGCTCACCGGGCACGGGCGACGGACTTCCGATGTACGTGATGCAGTGTCCCAGCGTGGGCGGGACAGATGGCTCAGGCGGGTGTCGCTGTTTCCTGGGGTGCGCGACTGATAGCGACTGCCCTGACCCAGGCAGCGGAACGACTACCCCGGCGTGCGATCTCTTCGATGCTGAGTACCACCCCATCGATCCTGAGGTCTCAACCGAAGGCCGCTGCGTACTCCGGTGCGACCAAGGAGAAATCTGCCCTGATGGAATGGAGTGTGTCAGGGACAATGCGTTGTTGCTCCAATGCATGTGGACGAATAGCGAAAGCGATTCAGTCGAGTGGGTACCAGTGCCGGGAGAAGATGACGTCGTGCCGCTGCTCGGCTGTGCCGACTTCACCACGCGTGAGAGCTGCGACCAGCGCCTGCGCGAATCCGAACACCAGCCAGTCTACGCGTGTGTTTGGGCCGAGGAAGTGCTCTACTCGGTGTCGGGCGACAGCTGCGAGGAAGTCGAGCGAGCGCAGAAGTGCATGCGTGCGGAGTATGTTCGAGGTCCGGACAACCAAGATCCACCTCCACCCGCCAATCACTGCTCGCCCGATGAGCCACCGCTGTACTGGGAGGACCGTGGCGCCGGGACGCTCTCGCTGCTGACCGTATACAGCAACTACTACGCACCGCTCATCGAGAACCGAGCCTTCGCCCCCTGCGAGTTCGGCGACATTGCCATTCCGCTCGCCTGCGAGTGCGGGTGCTGAGGCGGGCCGCCGTGTGTCGTTGAACCCCGCGCCGTCGCCCCACCGTCCCGACCCCGACAGCGCGTCGCGATTTCCGCCTGAGGGAAATCCAGACCGGCCTGCTTCCGTGCAAAGCGCGTCCGCCGTGGCGCGTGCTCTCGTGGCTGCCGCCACCCGCGCGGGGCACGCGACGTCGCAGCGCCTGCTACCCCCACGCCGCTATCAGCCCGCCGGGTTGCTGGGCCCCCCGAATCCCAGCAACCACCAGGCGGGCGTCGCCTTCCATACCCCACTTCCTCGCCCCGCCGTCCCGCCCCCGAGAAGCGCCCCAACGGGTTTCAACGGTCGCCGCACAACGTCGACCCGCG
>CAZSVU010000309.1:0-10452 GCA_964610275.1 uncultured Polyangiaceae bacterium
CGAGCAGAACGCAAACGCTCAGCGCGGTGATCAGCACCATGGCCCGTCGGGAGACGCCTGGGGGTCGCCAGTACACTCGCTTCATCCGTTGACCTCCGTGCCGACCACGATGATGAGCACGAGTCGCACGACAATCGACGCGGTGATCAACGCAGAAAGCGTCTCGATGATCCCCTGTCGGTCCAGCCAGATTGCGATGAGTCCCGGAATGATGAACCCGATCACGTGCATTTCGGTTTCCACGGGAACGACGCCGGCCGTGATCCACCGGGCCGCCAACCCCACGAGGTAGCCCACCAGAATCATCAGCACGGTGCGACGGCGCCCGTACAGGATCACGAAGGAAGACAGCGTGTGGATGACAGCGAACGTCACGAGCCCCGCGCCGATGGTGAGCGCGACGTCCAGCGGACGCGTCAAGCTCAGGGCGATGTAGCCGGGCACGATCAGTCCGCCGGAGGCAATGCCGAACATCTCCGTGAACAGGAGGCTCACGGCTAGGCCGATGCCGACCGAGAGGGTCAGGAGCTCCATCATGCGTGCGCACTCCTTGGCGTGGCGCGGTTGGCGAAGTAGCGCGCCAAATCGATACCCAGCCCACCTACGTTGCCCATGCCCATGATCATCGCGCTGCGTGGCGCGAGGTTCACGATTCGCTCGAAGATCTCCTCGGTACGGAGCTCCTCGACGACGATCAGTCGCGACGGATCATAGCCCGCGCGAGCCGCGGCCCGAGCGAAGACATAGGTGCCGGTGCCCATCAGGAGCACGTAGTCTGCCGGCGACCACCGCGAGAATTCGGCCCCCAGCTGAAGCGAACGGTCAGGTCGATCCACGCGGCAGTTGAAGACGGCGATGCGCACCTGCACGTCCGGTGTCCTGCGATAGGCGAGCTCCCAGAGTTGTCGTGTGGATACCGGATCATTGGCCGCGAAGCCATTGAAGAACACCAGCTCCTTCCCGAAGAAGGCGACCTCGTGTTGGCTCAGCGCACCCGGATCCGGTCGACTCTTTCGCATTCCACGCAACGCCACGGCGCGGTCGATTCCCAAATCCGTACAGACCCGGAGCGCCAGCGCGACGTTGTCCGCGTGCTCGGTGTAGTTGAATTGCTCCAACTCCGCCGGGCTGACCGCCGCCACCTCCGCCTCGTCGACAGGGATCAGCTCGGTGCCGCGATCCCGGGCAGCGGCACGCAAGCAGCCGAGGTGCGCGCGCTCCGCGGTGTACAGCTTGCCGCGCACCGGTGTCATACCGGCCATTGCCATCGCCACCAACTCGTCAGTCGGACCCATCACGTCCAGATGGTCCGGCCTCGCGTTGGTGATGACGGCGTGCGTGGCGTTCAGGAGCTTGAACTCCGACAGCGATTGAAGCTCGGGCTGTAACGCCATGCACTCGACTACGAGAGCCTCGACGCCGTAGGCGGCAGCGGTGGCGACGATGCGCTTCTGCTCGATGACATTGGCGCCGGCAGGGCGGAAGATGGGGAGCTCGCGTCCGTCCGGGAGGATCATGCGCGCCAAGGTTCCAGTCGTCTTCGCGCAAGTAACGCGTCCCGCTTCCCTGAGAGCAGCGGCGATCAGACGAGTGACGCTCGACTTGCCGCGAGTCCCGTTGACGTGGATGCGGATGGGGATCTTGCGGAGGTTTCTTCGGTGTTGGACGAGCTCGACCGTGCCGGCGATGACCAGTGTGGCGAGTACCAGTAGGAGGAGCTGCGTTCCAGTCATGGAGACGGCACCGACGCGGCCCGGGCCGGGTTGGTGGGTTGCGCGGCGAAGCGAGCCTGAACCCATTATCATTGCTGAGGCGCGTGTGCATCCCGCTCCGCGCGTGCCCCAGCGATGCTCGGGGTCTTCCCTCGAGGCGCTCGCGCGGGCGTCGATTGCGGCACTTGACTGCGGGTGCTAAAATCTTCAGTTGTACGGAGAAACGCTGGACCATGCGCTACTCTTCTTGCTTGGTGGTCGGGGTCGGGAGCGTGTTGATCACGCTGCTTGGGTACGGTTGTGGTGGCGACCAATTCGTCGCGTCAGTCGCCGACGCTGGGGAAGGACCCGTGGCTGGCGCCCCCGGCGACGCTGTCGGGGGCGCCGAGGCCGGCGGCACGGCCGTGGGCGGATCGACGCAGAGTGGGGGCAGCGGCGGTGATGCCGGTGGCCCTGGCGGCCCGGGGGGGAACACCGGTGGTCCGGGTGGCACCGGGGGGGAGACGGTTGGTCCAGGTGGAACCGGCGGACGACAAGGCAGTGGAGGCCAAGCCACCGGCGGACACGGTACCGGCGGAGACATCGTTGGCGGGGGGGGCACCGGTGGAGACGGCACCGGCGGAGACGGCACCGGTGGAGACGGCACCGGCGGAGACGGCACCGGCGGACAGGGCACCGGGGGAGACGGCACTGGCGGACAGGGCACCGGCGGAGACGGCACCGGCGGAGACGGCACTGGCGGACAGGGCACTGGCGGACAGGGCACCGGCGGACAGGGCACCGGCGGACAGGGCACCGGCGGACAGGGCACCGGCGGTTCCGGTGTGGGCGGTACGCCCAGCGGTGGTACGGGCGGGATCATGGTCCTCACCGAAGACTGCCTCAACGGGGAAGACGACGACCTCGATCAGCTGATCGACTGCCACGATCCGGACTGTCAAGAGGGGTACCGCTGCGCTCCCCTGCCACCGGATGGATGGATGACCGTGGGTTGGCTCGGCGCAGATCTGACCCAGAACTGCAGCGAAGATTTTCCCAGCCGAGTCGGGCTGTACGATGTGGCTCAGCTGGAAGCAGAAGAAGCGCAGTGCTCCTGCATCTGCGACCGCGCCGAGGGGATTGTCTGTCACGCGATGCTCTACTGCTACGCCGGCAACGAGTGCAACAACGAAACGTCGGCCACGGAGATCAGTCCCGACTGCACACCATTCGCGGTGAGCAGTACCGGGGAGATCATCGGCAGCTGTCTCGCTTCGCCTCCCTTTGCTACGGGTGGTCAGTGCGCCCCACAGGTCGGCGTGGCAGTTCCCAGCTACTCCTGGCCAGAAGCGGCGCACGCGTGCGTGCGCGAGAGCGGCGGGCGGTGCGATGATGCGACGCAGTGCGTCCCCGTCGACCCGGATGCACCCGACCGCTTCTGCATCGAGCACCCGGGTGACGTGGCTTGCCCGGCCGGGTACGGCGTCGCAACGACATTTGAGGATGGCAGCGTCGCCGATACGCGAGATTGCGAAGACTGCATCTGTGACGCTCCCTCCGGTTCGCTCTGTGAATGCAGTGGCACCAACCAGTGTACCGTTCGGCTGTACCCGACCGGGTGTAACGGCAACACACCGACCAGCTTCCCGGCGAACGGTGTAGACTGCGTGGCGATATCCACCCCGGAGGACAACAGCAGCGAAGTGATGCTGACCGGCGCCTCGGTGTCCAGTGAAGGCCAATGTCAGCCGTCGACGCCGGATCCCACCGGTGGGGTGTCGCCCACTGGCAGCACTACCGTTTGCTGCACGCAATAGGGCGTGCGGGCACCTGTTCTAGGGGCGATTCGCGAGGTGAACGGATCACCCCGCGGGGTGTCCATAACGGTACAGTGACGACGAAATTGGCCAACGCCCATTGACTTTCGAGATCGGGCGGACAATGTCCTCTGAGACCGACCACGGCGGTAGGGCAGGACTCGTGGTGTGTTCTCCCGTCCGTCGATCTGGGGGTGAGCCCAGGACGATACTCGCCCAGTTCTCACGAGCTCGTGGGTGGGTGGTCGACAGAGCCCAGGATGGCGCGTGGTGCAACGTTGAAACGACTCAATCAGCCGCTGGAGTCAGAGCTCCTGGGGCAGGGCGGGTCGCACGACGACGGATCGGGCGTCCCGACTCCCAGGGTGCCCGTACTGGCCACGCCGCTCGAGCAGGATGCGTACCGGCAACAACTCCAGCGGGACCTGAGCGATTTCGCCCATCCAGACTTTGCGAATGAGATCACACCCGTGGTCGACGTGCGCGATCTGTTCGACAGCGAGGAAGATTTCGAAGCGGCGTTTCCAGAGGGTTGGGGGCAGCCACCGCTGCCGGCGTTCCCCCGAGGTAGACCGGGAGTTCCGGAAGTCGACCTGGACGGACTACTCGACGCGGCGGAGTCCCGCCGCAATGCTGACCTGGCGGCGCCGTGGACTCACCCGACCTTCGGCGCAACCGCGGAGCTGGTGGTGCGCGGTGCACTGCGCCCGACGGAGGACCCCGACGCGAGCGAACCCAATCCGCTCCCGGGTAGCGGCAGCATGTGGTCGACGATGCGTCCGCCACCGCTATCCTCGGGCGATCACGAGACCGACGCCGAGCGCACGTCGACCGATTCGCTGGAGCCTACCGGTTTGGGTACGTCAGCGAGTTGGCGAGCCTCGCACGGGCCGCTGACGCCTCCGCCCTCCGCGCTTCCCGCGAGCTGCGCTGACGATGACGAGCCCCCGACGCCGCTTCTACTCACGCGTGTTCGCAGCTCACCGCCATCGCCACCGCTACCGTCCGGGTCATCGATTGCACCGGTCTACTACACCGACGCACCAGTCCCGCCGCAAGGCGATCCGGCCAGCGACCGGGGCGCATCGACCGGCCCCTTCCGACGTGTGCCGGCTTGGTTGCCACCGCTCGTCTCGGCCGCCGTGGCGTCGGCGCTCACGCTCGTCGCGGTGGGTTGGAGCTTCGGACGGACGGCGCCCACCGATCCTGTGGCGACGTCCGACTCGATGTCCGCCGAGTCGCTGCTCGCGTCCGCGGCCTCCCCCGCTACCGGTGCCAGGAGCCCGGAGCCGAATGGTTCGCGTCCGGATTTCGATCGAGCAGGTGCCGAGGCAGCGCTGGAGCGCGCCGCCGCCCAGGCAGCCAGTTGCGTCACGTCGGACGCCCCGCGCGCGATCGACGTCAAAGTCACCTTCGGGCCGCAAGGGACGGTGTCCAGAGCACTGGTTCTGGACAGCGGTCTGCTTGGGACACCGCAGGGTGTATGTGTGACGCGCGCCTTTCATCGCGCGCGCATCACACCGTTCTCCGGCAGCCCGCAGACGCTTGCGCGCAGCGTTTTTCCCCGTTCGAGCGCACGCCACGACTCACCCGCCGCGCAACGGAACTAGGCGCGACTGCATTCGGATCTTGGCGACACCGAGGGTGACTCGATTGCCGTCCAGAGTGAAGGGGATGCTCTGCTTGGTGCCGGCCGCCGTGACCTGAACCGTGCCACTGACTGGCCCACTGCCTTGTGCGCGGACGACCTCGATCACGTACTCACCTGGCTGGCCACCGCGCAGGGCTAACCCTTCGCGGCTGTTGCTCGTCACGTCGGTGGCGGTGATCACGGACCGCGTCGGGGCACCCAGCCAGGAAACGCGATGTCCGTCCGGGTGCAGTAGGGCCAGATCGAGGTCGTGGCCACCACTGCTCCACGTCGCCTCCAATCGCAGGTCGCCACGGAGCTCGTTCGAGTGGTCCTTGGCTTTGTCGAGCCGGGCCTGGGCGGCTTTCCGCACCTTCTCGTCAGCGCTGCCCAGCATGTCGTCGACCATTTCACTTTCGCCCGTGCTGCGCCCGCAACGCACGGCCTCGAACAGCGACTCGGAATCAGCCGTGCGCAATTGCGCCACCGCCAGCCAGTGGCGGCATCCCACCGCGGGACGGCCCGCCCAGCGATGCAGGCGTGCCAACCGTTTCTGCGCCTTGATGTCTCCAGGGCGAACGTCCACCATGCTTCCCAAGATGCGAATGGCTCGGTCGCGCTGCCCGTTGCGCGCCGCCATGTCCGCACGCGCCGTGAGCGCGTCTGGATCCAGGGGTTCCTTCTCGGACCAGCGATCGGCCAGATGGGTGGCCTGGTCGACCTGGCTCGCCAGAGCGTACAGCGTGTAGAGTTGCTTGACGGCTTCACGTCGGTTCGGGTTGCGCTCCACCTCCCGCTCCGCCTCGCTCACCGCAGACAAGGATGCACTCTTGGGTGCGGTGACGTCAGTGCTGACGGTCCCCTTGCGGTCCCACACTCGGCGCATCGGAATCATGCGGGGTGGGGGTGGACGCGGACGCCAGCGGGGGGGTTCCATGGGCAAGTCTTCGGCAATCACGCCAGGGCGTTGGTCTCGTGGGGGAGAGCTCGTGCGTGGGGCCGCCTTGGGCATGGGCGCTGCAGCCGGTGGTCCGGCCACGCCACCCCAACCCGCCCCGGATTCGAAGTCCATGTCGGCGCTCAACGGATCTCCGGGGACGCCGCCGGCTCGACGCGCCTTCTTCGCGGCACCCAGGCGTCCACCGCCGGCCACACGGGCGAGTTCGTCTGCCTCGCCGAGCTCATACTCACCCTCGGCAAGGGTGCTTTCGGATTCCTCCTCGCCCGTCCAGTGGGGAGCACGGCGGGTGTTGTCCAAGCCGAACGCCTTGAACATGGCCGGACTCTCCAGCACCAGGAGTGAAGTGTGCCGACTCGCCACGTTGAACTCACCTGACCAGCGAATGGCCTCCTGCTTGGCCTTCGCGTCCGGATCTCGCTCGAGGTCGCGGATGCGCGTAGCGGCGTACAGGCGTGGGACGAACGCATTTCCCGTCGACGTCGAGGCGACCAACTCGACCGGGTAGCGCTGCTCGAAAGTCTCGGTCCCCACCTTCCCTTTGACCACCACCACGCCGCTCACGTTCGGTTGCGTCATGCGCGCTACCACGATCGACTCGCCACCGGCCGGAATGGTGTCGACCTGGCGCGGAGCTCGTTCGCTGAGTCCGTTGGGCAGTGTCACCTCCACGTCGCGGAGGGCGGTGCCGTAGGCTGCTCCCAGCACGGCGTAGGCAGCCTCACTGGTGGATTGCCCTGGCGAGTACGGCAGGACCACACCGCCGCCACCGCGCGCCACTGCCTGCAGGGTGTCGAGGTCCGAGTCGGCGCCGATGGCGACCGCCGTCAAGGTGCCTCGCCCAGCCGGCAATGCTTGACGCACCGCCCGCGTGACGTAGGCCGGGCGAATGGGACCCACCGTAGGGGTCCCGTCGCCGATGTAGATGATGCGCAGGCTGCGGTTGCTGCTGCGTCCAGCCGCTTCACGGGCTTCGCCGAGAATGGCAGTGATGTCACTCGCGCCTTCGGGCTCGACCTCTTTCAAGAATCGTGCGGCTGTTCCAGCGGCCAGTTGGCTGGGAGGCTGCATCCCGCCGGGGAGGGACCGGCAGGTCGTATCACACGCCAGGAGCGTGAAGCGGTCCAGTCGATCCATTTCGCGAACGATCCGTTCGGCCAATGCAGTAGCGCGGCGGTAGCTCTCGCCGTACATCGACCGGCTGGAGTCGACCACGAGCACGAAGTCCCGGTGCTCGGCATCGGTGATGCGCGGAAGCTTGGGGCGCAGTGCCAGGGCGACGAAGGGTGCGCTGTCGTCGATGTCATCGCTGCTGGTCTCGTCTTGATTTTCTGACGAACGCGGTGCCTTTGACTTCCCCGGCTTGATCTGAGCTGGCTCGGCCTCTCGTGTCGGGCGGTATGTCCACGCGGTCAACTCGGCCGTTCGATTGGGCAGCGCGTATTCGACGGTGAGGTCCCCGTTGGGCACGAAATGCGTCTGGCTGAATCGAAGCTTCTCGACCTCCGGTGTCGACCCATCCCGATGGAGCTCATACCCGTAGGTGCGAATGCCGAACCCACTGTCGTGACCTCGCACCTGAAGATCGACGGCGAAGCGGTCGACCTTGGTCGACATACCGGGATCGTGTGCCAGCGGGTAGCTGTAGCGGCGCACCCCACCGGTCGGGGTGATCACCTGGGTGTACGCCAGTACGATCCGCCGCGACCCGTGCTTGGGGATGGGGTAGATGCGCAGCTCGAAGCGGCCGCCGCGCTGCCACTCCAACAGCGCCGGATCCTTCCAGGGACCGGGCACCCACACGATCTCTTCCCGCATCTGCTGACGGAGCTTGGGAGCGGCTTGCACGATGGCGCCTCGCCAGATGGCCGACGCGCGGTCTCGGTCCACGAAGGCTCCTTCTTCGAGCTTGCCGTTCACCTCCAGCGCCAACCGCTCGATCTGAGCGTCGGGTGGCAGCGGAAAGCGATAGATACCTTCCAAGACATCCCCAGTGGTGTTGGTGAACGTCTCGTCGATCTCCGTGCGAGCCACCGCACCGGAGACGCGGATCTTCACCGAGTGAGACGTGAGCGTGACGGCACCCTTCTGTTCCTGCTTGGCGCCCGGCTTCTTGGCCTTGAGCTCGCCCAGCCCTCGCGTCACCACCTCGTGCTCCGGCCGATCCAGGGCCGACTCGCTCCAGGCGAGCGCCTCACCCAGCGCCACGGCACTCGTCGCGAACGGCGCTGTGCCCTCGTAGAGCTGCCCTTCCTCCCCGGCGCGAACCAACACGCTCCGCGCCTGGTGGTCGCTCAGTCGAACCGTTCCGCGGCTGACGTTGACCGCGGTCGCATCCTCGGTGGCACGCACAGCAAACTTCGTGCCCATCACTTCGACCTTGCCGAGCGGCACTTCGACGCGCGCCTGAGTGCCCTCGACATGACGGATGTCCGCCACGATGGCTCCCCGCTCGAGCTTGGCAGCGCGATGCTCGTTTCCGAGTAGCGCCACCTTGGTGCTGCGGTCCAGACTCAAATCGGTGCCGTCGACCAGCTCCAGGTGAGCTCGCGTGCGCGGATCCGTCACCAGTACCGATCCCGCTGGCACGCCGCTGCCATCGCTGGCCTTACGGCAGGCTTCTCCCTGCGGGTCACACACTTCGAGACCGGACTCTCCGCCCCCGGCGGTGGAGATGTGCGCCACCTTGCCACTCCAGGCCGCCGAGGTCTGCGTGGGCGTCGTGGGGTCACCCACCCGGAGTGCGAACACCGCTGCCATTGCGGCGGCCGCGGCGGCTACGGCAGCGGCCACTCCCACCTTGACGCGTCGCTGGGCCGCAAGCTCGCCGAGCTTGACCCCGTTGCGCTGCTCGGACTTTCCAGCGGCAGCCGACTTCGAGGCACTGCTTTCGGGCTGGTCGTCTCCCGGCGCCGCCACCGGCTCGCCGCCTCCCAGCGCCAGCGGGCGCGCCCGAGTGCCGTCGGGGGCCTCGGGCTCCACGGGTGGCCTGCCGTCAAGCGGTTCAGCCGAATCCTCCGCAGTGGCCTGCGCCCGGGTGTGCTCGTCCAACGCTGCCATGATGCGGGCTTCCAGGTCAGGCGGAGGGACGTAGTCGGACCCGCAGTCCCGCGCGGCGCCAATGGCCCGCTCGGCCTCGTAGAGCAGATCGCGAAACTCATCCGACTCCGCGACGGCGTCGTACACTTCCTGCGGAGCGTCTCCGTCCAGGATTTCCGCCAGCCGTTCTTCGAGCTCCGTACGCTCGTCTCTGTCGGTCATGTCGGTCACTCCTTGCTCGCCAGCACCGTTCGCAGTTTGGCGAGTGCTCGGGACACTCGCTTGCGGGCCGCGGCTTCCTCGATGCCACAGGCGTCTGCCACCTCGCGGTAGCTCAGGTCACTCAGGTATCGAAGCAGCAGCGCCTCGCGCTCGCTGGGCCGCACTTCGACCAGCGCCTCGCGAGCAATCGAAGCCCGTCGTTGCCTCACCACCAACTCTTCCGCATCCAGGGGTCTCTCGCCCGCCGGTACCAGCTGCAGCTTTGCGTCGCGCTTGCCCCTGCGTTCCAACTGTCGAGCGCACTTGCGGCGCGCGATCCCGAGCAACCAGGCGCGAATCGATCCCTCGGCGCGGTACCCGTCGAGCGCGTCGTGGGCTGCGAGAAATGTCTCTTGCGTCAGATCGTCCGATTCCGCTTGTGACCCCGTGAGTGCCATGCAGAGCCGCCCCACTGTTGCCGCATGCGCGCGAGCACACAGGCGAAGCGCTTCGGCCCGGTCCCCGTGTTGGATCGCCGACAGGACCTCCGCGTCCTGCTGGGTGGCGCCCTCCACAGGCTCGGGGTGAGCCCGCGTCGGGGTGTCGTCGGCGGAGCCGACGCGGTCGTCGTCGATCGAAGTCGCTTCGCCGGTGGTCATTCCAGATTCCTTGGTCTTCATCTACGTGTGGCCTCGAGCTCTCGATCTGTGACCGCTTCTATCTAAGGGAACGCGCCAAGGTGGCGTGGCTTTCAGCATGCGCGCGTCTGGCGGCTGAGTGCACCCTCCCCGGGCGGCGGGCGGCGGCCGCCAGAAAATAGAGGCTCTTGCGGCCGCCGCGGCGCCCAAATTCGGATGTTCAGCGACGGAGGCACACTGAGAATCCGCGAACCGGCCGGTGAGCCACACTCCCCGCGAGCGGAGCTCGCGGGCGGGTTGGTCGGCGGGGAAGCGCGGTGTTCCGCGTGTGGGGTTGGAGCAGAAGAGGTGGACGGAGGGTGGTTGCGGAAGCCCGCGAGCTTCGCTCGCGGGCGGTTGGGGTTGGAGCAGAAGAGGTGGACGGAGGGCGGTTTGGTCGGCGGGGAAGCGCGGTGTTGCGCGTGTGGGGTTGAAACAG
>CAZSVU010000310.1:0-8875 GCA_964610275.1 uncultured Polyangiaceae bacterium
CGCCCGGCACCCCACACGCAGGGATCCGTTTGGCAGCCACCATCTCGACGCTGATCATAGTACGACAACCGAGCACGGTGTAGGCGCGGCGCGACGATTGGTCGCGGACGCGAACACCGAACACTGGCCACCGCTGGGGATCCACTTCGGCGCAAGAATTACATCTAGCGAACGCACCTGAACGACACCCTGAGCACAGAATGACCACCACGACAGAATCCGACACATCAACGCCAGCGCAGAGCTTCAATCGATCAACGGTCTGCGGTGGTCCGATCGGCTCGGCGTGCCGTCATCCAGCGACCACGACAATCCGCGCAGCAGAGACTCGGCGACCACGACGAACATTCGCGCGATCGCGAACACGCGCCGACACTGTTCTCAGGTGTCCGACTCGCGCAACGCATCGGCCACGAGACGGTCGAAATCCGGATCCTCGGACACCTGCAGCAGGTCGAGCGCTCCGCGGGCACGCCGTTCCAGCCGCCGACAGGCCAACTCGGGCAACGCCACCCCGACGGACGAGCCCCCGCCGTCCGTCGCGGAGCCGAGCGCGCGGAGCAGCACGGCCAGCATGGCGTAGACGGCGATGATGGCGTCGGCCATCAACACTTGCACGGCCTGGCGCTGGAAGAGGCGAAACGCCAGGCGCTTGCGGATCTCGAGCAAGGTCACGCCCAACTCGTGGGCGACCGCGTCGAACCGGGTTGCAGCAGCCGCCAGCGGCGCCACCACCCGGGGGGCGAGCGCCGGCTGCTCCGCGAGTTCGTCGGATGGCCAGCTCAACACGGCAGACGCGAGATGCAACCGCAGCACGTCGTTGGCGCCTTCGAAGATGCGGGTCACTCGGACGTCGCGCAGACGGCGCGCCATGCCAGCTTCCTCGATATAGCCCGCTCCGCCCATGAGCTGCAGGCACCGATCCACGACCTCCCACGCGGACTCCGACCCGAAGATCTTGGCAATGGCCGAATCGAGCCCGATGTCCCCCTGCTTGGCCTCGTAGAGATCGCAGACCAGACGAATGATGCTCTCCGAAGCGTAGGTGTCCGCCAACGCTCCTGCCGTCTGCTCTCGCACCAGCGGTAACTCGGCCAACGGCTTGCCAAACTGAACCCGCTCCGCGGTGTGGGCCCGAGCCTCCCTGAGCGCGGCTCGTGCCGAGCCGAGGCACCCGGCGGCCATGAAAGTTCGTCCCCACGTGAGCGCCTGGTGCGCGTGGTCCATGCCCTGGGCGAACTGTCCGATGACGTGATCACGCGGGATCTCGACCTCGTCGAAGTCGAGCGTGAGCGTGGATGAGCCCTTCAACCCGAGCTTCTTCTCCTCGCCCTGCCGGTGCACGCCGTCCCAGGTGGGATCCACCGCCACCACCGTGTGACCGGCACGCGCGCCGCCGAGCCCCGGGCTGCGCGCGACCACGGTCACGACTCCGCAGATCCCCCCGTTCGTGACGTAGCACTTGCTCCCATTCAGCCGCAGCTTGCCGTCGCGCTCGCTCAAGGTGGTGCGCATGGCGGTCAAGTCCGACCCCGCACTGGGCTCGGTCGCCGCGAAGGACGTGATGCATTCGCCGGCAGCAATCTTCGGGAGGTAGCGTTGCTTGAGCTCGGCGTTGCCATAGTGCAAGAGCGAGTACAGCGCTAGCCCCGAGTGCAGGCCCACGCAGGTGCCGAGCGACCCGTTGAAGCCGGCCAACTCGGTCACGACGCGAGTGGCGGCTTTCACGGACAGCCCGGCTCCACCGTATTCGACCGGGACGGTGAGACCGAACCAACCGAGCCCACCGATTTCTGCCAGCAAGTCGAGGCCCAGCGACCCTCGAGCGTCGATGGCCGCTCCGTCGACGTGGGATCCACAGTAGCGTCGAACCACGCTCAAGAGCTCGGTCAACAGCTCCGCCTCGTCGTCGTCGCGCGACTCGCGCGACACGCCGGCGGCGAACTCGAGTGGAGCTCGGAGTAGCGGCGTCAGGAGATAGGGGGCGGAAGCGGACATGAACCAGCAGAAATGCGCGTCGGGCAGGTTAGAACTGAATGGTCTTCCGGCTGTGATCTAACGTCCTGAGGTCCTGTTTGTCTCGATAAAACTCCTGCCACAGGCTGAGGTAGCCGCGCAGCAGGCGTTCGGGTGTCATCTGCTTGGGGCGAAAAACCACGTTGGCGTCGTTGTAGTGCCTCCAAGTGGTATCGAGGATTCGCCCCTCCGCTTGCATCTGCCTCCACGCGGGCGTTCCCGGGTAGGGGGTGAAGATCGCGAACTCGGTCTTGGGAACGCGAGCTCGTTCGGTAAACTCCAGGATCCGGTCGAAGACCCCTTCGTCATCGGTGTCGTTGCCAACCAGTAGCGACGTGTACGGCTCGATCCCGCAGTCGTGACAACGCTGCAAGCACTGCAACGCCTTGTCCATCGCTGCCCGGTCTCCGGTTCCGAACGCCTGGCGGGTGATGGGATCGAAGCCGCACACCAGGTAGAAGCGGTCCACGCCAGACGCGGCCGCCTCCTGCAACAAGGACGGGTCGAGAGAGAGCAACAGCGGCATGCTGATGCCGATGTAGCTGATCTTCTCGGGCCCGGACCGGGGGTCTTCGCGCAGGACCTCCAGGAAGCCGCGTAGATGGCGCCGCGCCCCGGAGAAGAAGAAGAACGAGGTGTCCTCGGTAACCGCGGCACGCTTGCCGAAGCGAGCCAGATCGCGCAGCGCCGCCCGGATCGTTTCCCGGGGGATCAATCGCAGCCGGTTGCCGATCACGCCGGGCACGGCGCAGGCGTCACAGGACAGGGGACAGCCCCGGGATATCTGCAGCGGGTAGTCGTCCGGACGCAACGTGGGAGACTCCGCATCGACATAGAGATCGATCCGAGGAGGAGGAAGCGCGGTCAAGTCGAAGGGTTGACTCTGTTGGTACCGGGGCCGGAGCTGGCCGTTGCGCGCGTCCTCGAGCACCTGCGGCCACACTCCTTCCGCCTCCCCCACGACGACGGAATCGAAGTGCTGTGCCACGAGGTCGGGCATCATGCTCGGAAAGATCCCGCCCGCGACGGTGCGTCGACCGGCGGCGCGAAGCTGACCAGCGAGCTCCAGAGCTCGAGTGGCGGCGGGCGTGAAGAAGGAGAAGGCGTAGAGGTCCGCTGCCTGATCCAGCGTGAAGGGGGTCACCCGGTCATCGATGTACGCGATCTCGTACTCAGCCGGGGTGACGGAGGCCAGATTGGCAATCCCCAGAGAGGGTCCTCCGAGGTACTCGTCACAGGGCACGCACTCGCGCAACTCGGGATGGGACTGCGCGTGTCGCTCGAAGCTGGAGTAGACGAACAGGATCCTCATGACGCTCCGCTCAGCCGGCCCTAGTCGGTGTCACCGGGCTGGTCCGGGACACGCCTGTGCCGGTGCACCACGAACCTAGGAAGTGAGCTTGACGAGAAAGCCAACCACGTCGCCCACGGTGGTGATGTCCTGCACCTCCTCCATGTCCACATCGACCTCGTACTTCTCGGTGACGGCGGACAGGAGCTCCATCGAGTGAATGGAATCCAGCCCGAGGTCGTCGCGGAGCCGGTCGGTGTCGTGGATCTCTCCTGATACGTCGGGGCGCACACGTCGTATGATCGCCTCCACCTCGCTGCGAATCTCTTCCACGGACACGTTCGGCATCTTCCTTCTCCTCGGGAGCGTGAGGCACCGGGGCCCACAGTGGCAGCGCCCGACCGACGCGAGCTACTGCCTGGGCCATCAGGCCGATGGCTTGAGGTACCGATGGCGCTCGTACCACGACCGGGCCTTCCGGATCGTCTCAAAGAGCGGAACCGGGTCCGGAATCCCGAGCTCCCGCTCTGCCTTGCCGCGGTCGACCCACAGCCCAAATCGCACGATGTCGACGAATTCTCGCGCCAGAAAGCTCCGCGCGCGACCGGGCTCGGCCGCGCAGCGTCGCTCGTCCATGGTGGCGAGAGGGCCGGCCAGCCACGCCGGCAGTCGTTGCGCGTCCATGCTCACCCCCAGCTCGGTTGCGATGATTTCCAGGAGCTCTCGCACGGTGGTGTTCTCTCCGGCTACGAGGTACCGCTGGCCCGTGCGGCCCCGCTCTGCGGCGACCACGTGGGCGTCCGCCATCTGGTCGGCGTCGACGATGTTCGTACGCCCGTCGACATAGAAGCGCAGACGGCCGTGCGCCATGGCCACGATGACGAATCCGGTGCCGGCCTTGACGTCGAGCTCGCCCATCACCCCGGTCGGACAGAGGACGACGGCGTCGAGCCCTCGCCCGACCGCCTCCAGTACCTCGGCTTCGATGGCGACCTTGACCCCGTGGTACACGCCGCGACTGGCCCGCGGGTCGGGCGAATCCTCTTCGTTGGAGAGCGCACGGCCAGCGGCGGGCGGGCCACACGTCGCGACGGAACTGGTCAGCACGTACCGCGCGACACCGGCGCGCAGGGCCGCTTCCACCGAATTGCGTGCGCGACGACGCGCGATGCCGATCTCCGCTTGGCGATCCAGCGAGTAGCGTGGATAGTGGCCAGCGCAGTTGAACACCACGTCGTGACCGCGCATCGCCTGGGTCAAGGTGGCCAGGTCATCCAAGTCGCCGTGAATCAGCTGAGCACCGAGCTTGCGTGCGAAAAGAGTGTTCGACCGTTCTCGGCGCGTGGCCGTGACGTCATGGCCAGCACGCACGAGGGCGCGCACCACGTTCATCCCCAAGAACCCGTTCCCCCCGAGAACGATCGCCTTCACGTCTGTGCCTGCGCGAGCCGCCCGCTGAGATACTGCGCGCGCAGCGCGGTGCGCTGGACCTTTCCGCTGGTGGTGCGGGGAATGGTGCGTTGTGGCACGAACACGACCACGTCCGCGCGGATCCCGAAGGCAGCAATCAGCGCACCGTTGACGGCCTTGTCGAGATTGACACGCTCCTGCTCGTCGATGCGCTTGGTCTCCAGCACCAGCACGACGCTTTCGGTCCCGGTCGCCTCGTCCGGACAACCGAACGCCGCCGCGGCCCGGACCGATCCGCTGTCGCTGGCCTCCATGGCTGCCGACTCCAGATCATCGGGGTAGTAGTTGCGGCCGCGCTTGATGATGAGCTCCTTGGTCCGCCCGGTCACGTAGAGCTGCCCATCCGCGACAAAACCGAGATCGCCCGTTCGCAGCCATCCGTTGCGTAGGGCTGCTTGAGTCGCGGTGTCGTTGCGGAAGTAGCCGTCCATGAGTGACGGGCTTCGCACGGCGATCTCGCCCAAGACTCCGAGTGGCGCTTCCCGCCCGTCATCGCCTTGAATGGCCACCTGTGTGCCTGCGAGCGGAGTCCCAACGGCGACGACTTCCACCGAGCCATCGCCCGGAGGCGCGGGCTGGACCCGTCGCTGCTCCAGCGCATCCCGACTCACCGTGGTGGCCACCCACGACGCCCCGCGGGGCGGGAAGGTCGCGGCGAGCGTGTTTTCTGCCATCCCGTAGACCGGCAAGAAGGCACTGTGGCAGAAGCCGTTCTTGCCGAAACGCTCGGCGAACGCGTTCAGCGTGGAGCCACGCACCATCTCGGAGCCATTGAACGCGCAGCGCCAGCTGCTCAAGTCCAGTCCATCCGCATGACGCTCCGAGATCCGGTCGACGGCGGTCTGATAGGCGAAGTTGGGGGCCACGGTCAGCGTCGCTCGCAAGCTGCTGATCGACTGCAGCCAGCGTCGCGGGTGCATGAGGAAGGATTCGACTGGTGTGAGCAGCAGCGAGAACTGCCAGTACAGGGACGTCATCAGCGCCCCCACCAGGCCCATGTCGTGGAACAGGGGAAGCCAGCTCACGCCGACATCCGCGGGCGTCATGCCCACCCGCTTGCCAATCATGTGGGCGTTGGCCAGAAGCGAGCGATGACTGAGCATCACCCCCTTGGGCAGGCTGGTGGTGCCGCTCGTGTACTGCAGCACGGCCAGGTCCCGCGCTGAGCAAGACGGCAGCGGCACCGTGCGCGTGCCGAGCTCGGCCCGAAGGGCTTCTGGCCTGAGAAAACGCTCCAGTGTGCGATTGTTCTCACAGAGAGCGGGCCAGTGCGCTTCGGCGTGCTCACTCCCGATGAAGAATCGTGCACCCGCATCCAGGGCGATGTGCCGGACGGTGCTCACGTACTTGTCGATCCCACCGAACGAGAACGTGGGGCCGACGGGAACCGGAACTCCGCCCGCGAGCAGCGTTCCGAAGAACGACGCCAACCAATCCTCGCCGGTTGGCAGCATCAGCACGACGCGGCCGCCGCGCTCGAGCCCCAGCTGGAGCAGGTGCTGAGCGACCCTCGCAGCCTGGTCCTGCAAGTCCCTCCAGGTCACGACGCGCGGAGTCTGATCGCCCTTGCCGAGCAACAGGTGGACACCGGACGCAGCCGCCCGCTCCATGGCTGCCGGCAGAGTGTCGACGGCAGTGGCAACCGGATCGGTGTTCACCAGCAGTGAGCAGTTGGGCTCCGCTGGCGTCTCTACTTGAACCATCGCGCAACTCTCATACGAAAAAACCCCACTGGACCGCAACGTGGAGGATGGCAGCCGCTCGGAATTCCGCTACCAGCAAATCATGGCGAGTGGAGACGGCCAGCGGACTCGACAGTGCAACTGGTCAAAGCAGTTCGGGCACGGGCCTCAGCCGCTTTCGACACGACCACGCATTGCACTTGTTACGGCGCACTGGTCTCCGGGCCCGGAACGCCCGTCTCCCGTCGGTGCGCAAAGAACTTCGCACCCAATCGGACGGCGCTCTCCTCACCGCGGAGAAACCGCAGGCTCGCAGTTCGCCGGACGCTCGCTCGTCTCGCCAGGTCAGGTCGCTTCGGGGTGGGCAAACACCATGGTCGTGTTGTGCCCCCCAAATCCGAACGAGTTGTTCAGCGCCACTCGGATGGGCTGCCGACGCGCCACGTTCGGCACGTAGTCGAGATCGCACTCCGGATCCGGATGCTCGAGATTGATGGTGGGCGTGGCGGTCTGATTCGCGATGGACAGAACCGTCACCACGGCCTCCACGGCGCCTGCGCCCCCTTGAGCGTGCCCGGTCATGGATTTCTGTGAGCTGACCATCAGGCGATCGGCGTGGCGACCGAAGACGGTGCGGATGGCGCGCGTCTCCTCCCGGTCGTTCATCTTGGTGCTGGTGCCGTGAGCGCTGATGTAATCGACCTGCTCGGGTGCAACCCCCGCACCTTCGAGCGCGGATCCCATGGCGCGCGCCATTCCCTCCCCCTCCGGCGCCACGGCCACGATGTGATGCGCGTCCGAATTCGCTGCCCACCCTTTCACCTCGGCCAGCACGCGAGCCCCCCTGCGCGCGGCGTGCTCCCATTCTTCCAGCATCAGGAAGCCCGCGCCTTCGCCCATCACGAAACCGCGTCGGGTAGCGTCAAAGGGGCGTGACATCTTGGTCGGTTCCTCGCCTCTCGCCGTGTTGAGAGCGCGCATCCATGCGTAGGTGCGCATCACGTCGCGAGTCACCACGGTGTCCACGCCACCCGCCAACATGCCGGTGGCCCGACCGAGTCGAATCTGGTCGTATGCGAGTCCGAGCCCATGCGCGCCGGATGCACACGCGGTGCTGCACGCGAGGTTCGGTCCTTTCAACCCTTCCAGAATCGCAATCCAGGCCGGGGCTGCGTTGGGCATCACCTTGATGATGGTGGTGGGACCCACACGGTAGCCGGTGGAAGGAAGTGGCGCACCAAAGCCCACTCCACAGATCACTCCGAAGCTCTCCGGTGCCTCGCGATGTGGGCTTCCAGCGTGGACCAGCGCTTCGCGGGCTGCTGCCACCGCAAAGTGGGTGAATCGCTCGGTCCGATCCCTCACGTCTGGTGCAAGCGCGCCCGCGAGCGCCTCGGCCTCGGCCGACTTGACCTCGCCCGCCACGGTGACCTTGTCTCCCTCGGGGTCGAACGACTCGACGTGACTGATGCCACTGCGACCGGCCACATACCCCTGCCAACTCGCCTCGGCGTTGCTGCCGAGGGGGGTGATCAATCCGACTCCCGTCACTGCTACGCGCTTCACCGTGCCTCCGTGGCGTCCACCTTGCGCATCAGCGGATCGATGTCCAGCGGGAACCGCCGGAGATCGGCATCGGAGGCGGATGTCGACGTCGTGCCGGGTCGCGCCGGCCCCGCCGTTCCGCTCAGCACGCCGTCCTCGCACATGGACGGCCGGCCGATAGTCAGCGCACGCTCGGCGCGCTCGGCACTCCGATCAACCGCCAGTCCACCAAGTGAAGCCGACCTCTTCGGCCGTGTCCACCCACACGGTCATCGAGCACGCGGGGATGTCGACCGCGTTGTAATCGGTGATGGTCTCGTCTCCCGAATTGCCACACTCGTCCTCCCAGTGGATGTTCGTCGTCCCGTCCCGCTGCTGCTGAACGTAGACGAAGACCCCTGTCGGGTCCACGATGTGGAAGCACCCTCCGGCTGGAACGTTCAGGCTCTCTTGGAGAGGTATCGACGGGCAACACTCGCCCGCCTCACACACGCCGTCACAGGTCTGGCTGCAGCCACCGCAATGTGCCAGATCCGCATCGGAGTCCGCTTCACAACCGTTGGTTTCGAGGTCCGTGTCGCAGTCGAGCCACGCGCCCTCACACGTCGCGTCGCAGGTGGTGCTCACGCAATCCACCGTGGCGTTGACCACGGCCGCACAGTCCGACTGGTCAGCACAAGCTTGGCCAGGCAGGCAACCGTCGCACTCCGTCCCTCCGCAGTCCACGTCAGTTTCGTTGCCGTTGGTCACGCCGTCGGTGCAGTCACCGGTAACGCCCCCCCTGCCCGCCCCACCCCTGCCCGGGGGGTGGCCCCCCCCCACCCCCCCCCCCCCCCCCCCCGGGGGGCCCCCCCCCCCCCCACCGGGGCCC
>CAZSVU010000310.1:8885-10421 GCA_964610275.1 uncultured Polyangiaceae bacterium
ACCGGTAACGCCCCCCGTGCCCTCCCCACCCGTGCCAGGGTCGTCCCCGCCCGTACCCTCCCCACCCGTGCCAGGGTCGTCCCCGCCCGTGCCCGAAGTGCCGCCGAGGCCCGGATCGTCCCCGCCCGTGCCCGAGGTACCTCCGACGCCCAGGTCGTCGCCGCCCGTGCCCGAGGTACCTCCGAGCCCCGGATCGTCGCCACCCGAACCCGGATCCCCTCCGAGACCTTCGGGGCCACCGCCAGTTCCTGGTGCGCCGCCGAGCTCACCGGACATGCCGCCCACCAGGTCAGCCCCTGCAGTTCCCCCCAGAGTGTCGGCTCCACCCTGGCCCACCCTGCCTCCCGTCCCGGTGACGAGGTCGTCGCCGGCCTGCAGCGGGTCCAGATCGCGAGTGAATGAGCACCCGAACGCCGCCACCACGGCGACCAAGGACGCCACTGTGACCGGGTTGAGGGTGCCGTGACGCAGGAGCATCGCCTTGATGCTAGCGTCCATCTGGCGACTTTTCGAGCGCCCACGAGCCAGCTCGGGCGGGTGCAGGCTGCTAGACGGCATTCCAGTCAGGCTGCGGCTGCGTCTCGGAGCTCAGAACGGTGTGGCCGGCCCAGCCGTCCTCACGGGGAGGTCAGCGACCGGTTTCCCGGGCAAGCATGGCGTTGCCCCAGCCGAAGCGCGGGTCGCTCGGGTGCGCCGTGCACGGAGCACCCCTCCGACCGACGAGCCGCGCGGGGGCGGCGTGCCGCGGCCACCATCGACCGCGCCAACCGTGGGACGAACCGGGAGCCGCACGAGCGCCGGCGGCTCGAAGCGGCCGGCGGTTTCGGGCCAACCAGAACGCTCGGCCCTCAGTCGGACGGGTAGAGCGCGTCCGCAGCCTCGGCCCACAGCCGATTCATGCTGAGGTAGCCCTCGTTGCTCGGGTGGACGCCATCGCTACCCAGCTCCTCTGGGTGCTCCAGGAACCAGCCGTACAAGTCGGGCCCGCAGGGCAACCCATTGTCTGCCTGCAGCCGATCGATGACGGCGTTGAATTGGTCCAGGGTCTCGTGTGCCGTGCTCGAGTACGGGATGCGAGCGAGAATGGGAACGCGCCCGGCACTCAGCACGGCGTCGATGATCCCCTGCATGTTCGACTCGAAGCTCGTGCTGCCGACGCTCTTGTTGCCCCAGGAATCATTGGTGCCGTAGCCGATGGCGAAGTACTTCATGTCCGGGTTCAGCTCCAGCCAATGCTCGACGTCTCCGAGACCATGGGTGGCGAGATCTCCTCCGACCCCCCCGCCGATGACCGCCGGATAGAAGTCGGGGTGACTCTCACGGACTACGCTTTCGAACCACACGTCGGCATCTTACGTCCGGTGCTTCGCTCAACCGGCCCACTCAAGAACGCCTCGTCAGATACGCTCTCCACAAACCGCCCTAATGATATAGACCAGTAGAATGCCGAGGTGTCCAGGTAGCCCTCCAATTCACTTGGCCAATCATCTGTCGTCCATCCCCTAATCACCTCGTTCACAGTCGCGCCATCATGGT
>CAZSVU010000311.1:0-10399 GCA_964610275.1 uncultured Polyangiaceae bacterium
GGATCCAAGTTTCGGCTGGAGTTTCCCCGGAGTAGACTTCCCGAGGTGGCTGGGAGCGAACGAGCAGAGCCGAGTGTCGAGACGATCAGGCATCAGAGTTGAGTATGAGAGGAGGCAAGGTGGCGAGCGCGCGAGACAAGACCGTCCTGGTGGTAGACGACGAGCCCAACGTCCGGAAGTACCTGCAGACCATTCTGGAGGACGCGGAGTTCAAGGTTCTCACGGCTGCGGATGGCGAGGAGGCGCTCGCGATCATTCGCGAGCAGCGGCCGGAGTTCATCTCATTGGATCTCATCATGCCTCGCAAGTCCGGACACAAGGTGCTGTTCGAGTTGAAGCGGGATCCCGAGCTCAGCAAAATCCCGGTGCTGCTGGTCACCGCGCATGCTCGAACCGAGCTCGGCCAGGGGGACCTGCAGGATCTGCTCGATCAGCGCGTGATGTCGGGTCCCGGCACCTACCTGGAGAAGCCGGTGGATCCGCTGAGCTACGTTCGCTGTATCCAGCGGGCACTGGGCCTGGCAGAGACGCCGGCGGTGGGTGAGCGTATCGGGCTCAAGCAGGAGCTCGAAGATCGGATGCAGAACGCGAGCCCCGATGCGTTGCGGCAGGCACTCGAGATCCTCAAGGGCCGCAAGTGAGAGTTGGGCGCGTGCGCCCGGAGAAAGGTTGGTGCCATGATTGCCGCAGAGGCGAAGCCGAAGAAGATTCTGGTGATCGACGATGAGCCGGACGTCGTCCGCTACTTGGAGACTCTGCTCCAGGACAACGGGTACCAAACCGTCTCCGCCCCGGACGGGAAACAAGGTTTCGAGAAGGCCAGAGCCGAACATCCCGATCTGATCTGTCTCGACATCACCATGCCGGAGAAGTCCGGAGTCCGCTTCTATCGTGAGCTGAGAGAAGACCGAGAGTTGGGCGCCGTGCCCGTGGTCGTCGTCACTGCCGTCACTGGGTTTGGCGGCGACCCGGCGTCCTTCGAGAAGTTTCTCAGCACTCGACCCCAGGTTCCGTCTCCCGATGCGTTCGTGCCCAAACCCATCGATCGCGGGGCGTTTCTCGCCGCCGTATCCAACCTGCTGCCAGCCTGACGGGCTTCGCCCCCTCTACCATCCCCGCAGTTCCTGCATCTCTCTCCAGGTGCGGCGGATGAGCCACGTGTCTCCGACGGTCGGTGTTGCCTGCCCGGCCGAGCCCACAATCATGAGAGAACCGCCCGCGGGCCTCGATCCGGTCCAATCGTAGTAGTCCTGGAAGCCGAAGCCGTGCCCCATCTCGTGCTCGAGCACTCCACTGGCCTCTTGCCCGATCGCGCTGAGGTACCCAGAGAGGGGGATGCGGAAGCCCCAGTCGCCGCCCACGGCAGCCGCCCCGCCGCCCAGCGAATCGCTGACCCATACCCAGTAGTCGGTATGGAACGCCTCGCCCCCTGGGCAGTTGGGGAACTGATGGTCCCAGTGGTCGAAGAACGAGCATTCGCTCGGGCACGTGGGCTCGTTTTCGTTGCCGATTTCGGTGTACTTGCCGATGGAGCTGGGGAGGTCCGAGATCCACGACTCGTTGCCGGGGCGTACGGCCCAGCCCGTGACCTTCACGGTGACGCCGTTCGGATAGGGGAAGCAGCCATAGTCGCCGAGAGCGGTGAACCAGTGATTCAGCATGCGCCCGACGGCTGCTTCGGTGTTGTCTTTGACCGTCTGAGACGGCGCTGTGGTCGCTCCCCACCGGACACAGAGGTTGATCTGGCCTTGTCCCATGATGGCGCTGTCGAGCAACCAGGCCTGCCGGCTTTGAATGTTGTCGTCGAGCTGCGCGGCCCAGCTTTCATCAATCCAGGCGGCGACGTCGGACGGAGGATCGGGGTACTCGCACGCCCCTGACCCGCCTGTGCCCTGGCCGCCGGTACCGTCACCCCCGGTACCGTCACCCCCGGTACCCTCACCCCCGGTGCCGTCGCCACCGCTGCCGTCGCCGCCGGTACCTTCGCCGCCGCTGCCATCGCCGCCGGTTCCGTCACCGCCGGTTCCGTCACCGCCGGTGCCGTCGCCGCCGGTGCCGTCGCCGCCGGTGCCGTCGCCGCCGGTGTCCTCGCCACCGGTACCGTCTCCGCCCGTGCCGGAGCCACCACTGCCGGTCCCGCCTGATCCGGTGCCGCCGGCGCCGCCGCCCACACACGACCCAGCGACACACGACTGATCCAAGCCGCAGATCATGCCGCACACGCCACAGTTGTTGGGATCCGATTGGACGTCGGCACAGGTGCCGCTGCAGAAGAGTTGACCTGGCGCGCACGCGCAGGACCCTCCGATGCACGTTTGCCCACCGACGCACGCGCGGTCGCACGCCCCGCAGTGTGCTGGGTCGTTGGCGACGTCCACACAGCTGGTGCCGCACTGGGTCAAGTCAGCGGGACAGGTGATGGTACAGACTCCGTTGGCACACACCTCGGCTGCCGTGCATGCGACGCCGCAACCACCGCAATGCCTGGCATCCGTGAGCGTGTTGACACACTCCCCGGAGCAGTCCGTGAGCGGCGCCGAGCAGGTGCAAACACCGGCGACGCAGGCGACTCCCGGACCGCACGCGTTGTTGCAGCTCCCGCAATGCGCCGTGTTGCTGTCGAGCACGACGCAACTGTCGCCACACAGCTCTTGACCGACGGCGCATATGCTGCCGGCACCTCCGGTGCCGACGGCACCGCCCGTTCCCAACGACCCACCGAGCCCGAGGCCGCCACCGAGTCCAAAGGGCGCTCCGGCTTCTCCATCGGTGGCGTTCCCATTGTCGGCACTACAGCCCGATGCCAGGCCCGCCAGCACCAGCGTGGCTGACGCAGAGAGCCGAACCCACGACGATTTCTTCTCCATGATGTGCAGGTAGTCGCGCGAGCGACGGATCGAGCGTCATCGAACGCGCCCGCGTCTTGCATACTGGCCCCCGGGCCGGTGCAGATTGGGGCGACTCGCGCGTGATCCTCAGCCACGCCGAGCGTCGTGCACGCACGGCCCAGGTCGCGTCTCGGCGCTGCGGTCCTGTGGCCCGGTCTGCGGCTCGGTTCCTTGCCCAGCGGAGAGAGGAGCGACGATGAAACATCGAGAGGCGTGTTGGCGCGGCAGAACCTTGCTGTGCTTGCTGGTGGTCGCGTTGGCGAGTCTGCTGTGCAGTGGCTGCATTCACTATCACAACCCGACGCACCCCAGCGCCCGGGCATTCGAAGATCCCAAAGACCAGCTGCACTTCGTTGCCTCTACCGGCAAGTTCGACCTGTACTTCGCTGACACGGTCTTCTGCGGCGGGCCGGGTACGATGGTGCCGGTGGCCATCAAGAACAGGACTGACGTGCCTCTCGTGCTCGATCCGGACGATGCCTATCTCGATGCCGGCGGCGAGCGCAGCTACCACATCACCCATGCCAGCACCGAGGTTTCTGGCGAGGGATACTGGGTGGCGAACATCTTGAAGAAACAGACGATCGAGCCGGGTGTCATGGTTCGCGGCTACCTGGCATTCCCGCTGTGCATCTCGGATTTCGAATCCGTCAGCCTGCACTTCATGGGACAAGAGCTCGCGATGACCAGGGGCACCCACTTCATGTGGTACATGATCGTGATCCCAGCAGGGGCGGTTGCCATCCCACCGGTGATCGTGTTGCTGCTGGTGTGAGGCGCGATCGCGCGTGCGATCAGTCGAACTGCACGCCCGCATCGACCAGACTGCCAGGCTCGAAGCTGTCGAACGACTGGGTCAACGCGGTGCCGTCGCTGGCCGTGATGCGCAGGTCGAAGGCGCCTTCGCCAAACCCTGCTGCATCCGTGAAGGTGCCGTCGGTCCCGCGCTGGAGCTCGGTGAAGTCGGCGTGGTTGACGCTGCGCACTTCCAGACTGCTCACAGGCAGACGGCTGTTGCGCACCCAAAGGCTGGTCCACCAGATGTTCGCCTCGGTCTGCCACTGGAGGAAGATGTTGCCCTCCACCGGGCACTCGGCGAGCTGCCAGGTCATGGGACGCGGATTGCTGGGCGTGCCCTCGGGATCTTCCTCGTGTAGAAAGTCGTACGCCTCTGGACTGACGTCCATGTCGCCCGAGCTGTTCGAGACGCCGTAGGTGACCAGGTGCACGAGCAGCTCACGTCCGAGCCGGGTGGTGACCACCGCGCACGCATCGCACAGGCTGCCGTCTCCGGCCAGGCTGTTGTCCACGCCGGCGAGGTACACGCCCGTGAGCGCCTGGATTTCCGGCGGGTAGGGTGCGCACGCGTTGTGCCATTCGGTCTCGGCGAAGTCGACCGGGCCGAGGTGGTAGCTCCCCGAGTAGGTTTCGCCAAACGTCGCGCTTTCAGTCACCGGTTCGGAGCCGCCAGTGCTCTGCGGGCTGCCATTCCCCCCGGTGCCTCCGCCGCCAGAGTCGTCGTCGCCGCCGCCGTCGCCGTCACTGCTACAGCCAGCCGAAACAGCCCCCAACGACCCGACGAGTACCCACGCCCAGAGCTGGTGGTGCATGCCTGAAGCGTACCGCGCGCCCGATCGCCAAGGAAGCGCCAACACCGACGGCGCCGGAACCAGCTTCGGCGCCGCTTGTCAGGGCAGTGTAGCTGCGGCATCCCCCACGCCCCCGCCCGCGGTCGAGCGGTCCGGGAAAGACGCCGGGATCGGCGCTCGTACGGGGCGCCTACATCAGCCCCCGAATCGAGCGGTTATCTTCCTTCAGTTCGGCCAGCAGCGCGTCGAGACGCCGGATCTTCAGTACGGCGCGCGTGACCAGGTACATACCCAGCACGACCAGCCCCGCGCTCAGCACCAACAGCGGGGCAAGCAAATGCAGGACCTGGGTGAAGGAGTAGTACTTGGATGTCGCGATCAGGATGCTGAGCACACTGAGCGGCAGGGCGAACACCGCGATGCCGGTGCGCAGTGTGGAGAGGGAGGTACGCTTCTCCGCCAGGATCAGCTGTGCCTCACTGATCGCGACGGCCCTGCGTTCGCCCGCGGCGGGGGGTGGGGTGGGAGTGGGGGTGGTCATGTGGACCGGCAGAAGGAGAACGTAGAGCCCAGGCGTCGCCTGAGCAAGCACTCCGCTGGGTCGTGGTCGTGCCCTCTTCAAGCGCGGAAGTCCGGGCGGGTGCGACCAACGGCGGGGTGCTGTGCCGGCTACCAGCAGTTGTCAGAGCAGCAGACTCGGCCGGTCTCGCACGTCAGCGACGAGTCGGGAGCAGGCCCCCAGCAGTCGGTACACGCGTCGGGAACGCAGGTCGCGTTCTCTGCGGCCGAGCAGGTGGACTCGGGCGCGGGCACGCAGCACCAGCCGACCAGTCCGCCGCACTCGTAGTGTCCGTCGGCGCTGATGGGTTCGAACCCAGGCGGGCACACAACCCAGCGGTGCGTCGTGCAGAGCACCCCTCCGGCCGTGGCGCAGCTCGGGGTCAGCGGAGCGCCGGTGTTCGGAACTCCACCAGCCCCTCCGGCCGCAGGTGTGCCACCCACCCCGCTCTGGGAACCGCCACCGCCCGCGAGCGCACCGGCGCTGCCCGCATCGGCGCCGCCGCCGCCAGCCACCGCACCGCCGCTGCCCACGACGGCGCCGCCGCTGCTGCCTGCGGTCGCGCCGCCACTGCCCATGGTCGCTCCGCCGCTGCCTATGGTCGCTCCGCCGCTGCCCATGGTCGCTCCGCCGCTGCCCATGGTCGCTCCGCCGCTGCCCGGGTTAGTCCCTCCGCTGCCGGCGCTGGACCCACCCGCGCCTGGGGGTGCCCCACCGCTGCCCTCTGCGCCGCCGACGCTGCTCGGCGCACCCGCCGTGGGACCGGCTCCGCCTGTGCCATCGTCCGTGCCACCAGAGCCTGGATCGCCGCCTGTGCCACTCGGCGATCCTCCGGCGGCGTTGCCTCCGCCAGTGTGACCGCTCGGCGACGCAGCGCCTGCGTTGCCATCGACGCTGCCCGTCTCTGATCGGCTTTCTCCGCCACATTCGACGCAGACGGCAGCACATCCGGCAATGGCAAGGACAGTGGCTCTGGTCAGTGTCATGGGCGCTCCTCGGGCTGGCACATTGGTGCTCCGGTGGAACCGACAGTAGCAAGGAGCATACCCGTCGGGCGGACTCGACTATTGCCACCGGTAGTGGCAGAAGACCGGATCGCAGGTCGCGGCTAGAACACGATCGTGGCGCAGCCGAGGGCGATGTCGACCGTTCCCTCGGGGTCGGCTTCCAGCACGGCGCACGTGGCCGGGCAGGTCAGAATGCGTGTCGGGCTCTCCTCATTGTCGTAGTACCAGCCACCGTTCGCGGTGCAGGCATCCGGGCCCGTGACCTTGCCGATGATGGCAGCGGTCGGCATCCCGCCGCCCGTGTACTGCACGTTGACTTGTGCGGGGTCGAGAGGTTCACCGGTCTCGGGCTCGGGAAGCTCCCACTCACACGCCAGGCGTGATCCGGTTACGACGGACTCTGCGAGCGCCTGGAACACGGCGTCGTAGCTCTGGTATCCGCAGATGGGGTAGCGCAGCCCACCGGTGAGCTCGCTGAGGGCTTGGTACCCGGTTCCAGCCGCGACCGTGTCGCCTTCCTCGCCGCAGCGTCCGGTCTGGATGGGATCCGCGGGCGGCCAGGGCAGGGTTGCTGGAGTGTTGGCCGACATGCCCACGATGCTGTGCCACTTGTAGTTGCGTTCGTCGGCCGTCCCGAATTGTTCCGGCGCAAGCTGGAGCAAGAACTCGTCGAACTGCTCGGCGACAGCCTGCCCGCCCGCGACGGTGTCGCGGTCATTGAACCTCGCGTCGGCCCAAGGGGCGTCGTCGTCGTCGTTGATTGTGCAGTCGATTTGGTCGTCGGTGATCACCACGAAGTGCTTGATGGATTCGGGACGCAAGAACTCGGAGTACCCGCCCGGGGCGATCGGTGCCCACCCCTCCAGGTTCTGCGAGCCAACGGTTTCGTCCGGTTGGTCCCAACCCTTGAGCAGGAGGCAAAGCGAGTCGTTGCTGTTGACGAAGGTGGAGTAGTGATAGAAGCGCGGCGCGTTGTGCTGGAGCAGCGTGGTGTCCGGATCGGAGCAATCCGACGCACCGAGCGGAGCACGAACGCAGATGTAGTGGTGATCCGATTCACTCGTTCCAGCCACCAGACTACCGTAGCGGGAGAACATGATGACCCGGTAGTCGACCCCGCTTTCCTCGATGATGCGGGCGAAGTCGGCATTGATGCGATCTTGCACCGCTGCGATCTCCTCCTGCATGCTGCGCGAGTTGTCGATGATGAAGACGATGTCCACCGGCCGGTAGCCGATGTCGGCCTGTTGGGTGACCGCGGCACACTCGTCCGTGACCGGTCCGGCGTCCTCGTCGACGGCGCTGTCGCGAGTGATGACCGCCACGCTCGCGTCGTAGCTCTCGGTGCCGCCACTGCCGAGGTCTTCCGCTCCAGGTGATCCGCCTGTTGCCAGCGGGTCGTTGTGCGTGACGTCGTCCGGAATGGTCGATGGGCTTTCGTCTGCCGTGTCCCCGTTGCAGCGTACGAGTGCGACGGCAAACCCCAGTGCCAGAGCCGCGGTGAAGGCAGTCTTCATGGTTCCCTCCGCCTAATTCCCAGTTGGTCGCGGAAGGGATCAGAAAAAGGCAGCATTCTGGGAACGTTTCCAGGATTGGATGCACACCCGTTTCCGTCAGCAGGAAACGTTGCCGGGGGAGCGTCGCAGTGGGAGCACAAAGATCCTGTGTGGACTCTCTCGTCCGCTGGGGCCTGCGTCGAATTGAGCTGCAAGGTCAATCACCGGCAACCAGCGCAGCAGCCGTGGTGGAATCCAGGGTGCTGAAACTTCAGCGCGATGGTGCGCGAATCTGCACGGGGAAACGGAATGCCCTCCCGGGCCCGGCGTTGCGGCTCTGGGATCGCGCCCCGACACTGCCGCGCCCGCCGGTGGCTACAGCAGCGCTGCAGGGAATCTCCATGCAGCAGCGCCCGAGGGGAACTGACGTCAGAATACCCAGTAGTGGACCTCAGGCGTTCCGTTCGCGCGGACCGCTGCGACCAGATGAAGGCGTCCACTGGCGTCCACAGCGGCGCCCAGGGGCTGTTCGAGTGAGCAACTCACCTCGACGTCGGGCGCGTCGGTAGGCGCATCAGGTGCTGCGTCAGGACCCGCCTCTGCCTCGGGCGCGTCGCCGTCCGGCGGATCGCCGGCATCCGGTTCGGGAGCGGCCGCATCTGGCTCGGTCGAGTCGACCGGATCGGCAGACTCGCCTCCCGAGCACGCGCTCGCGACCACGGCGCCGGCCAGAGCCAAGCACCAGGCGGCGCAGCACACCAAAGTCTTCTCGCTACTCGTCATCATCGCCTCCTGAATCACTTCCCGTCGCGGCTTCCTCCACGGCCTCACCCAGCTGCTCCGTTACGGCTTCGGCAACGTCGCCCACCGTCCGGGTGGGGTTGAGCACAGCCCCGATTGCCGTCTTGGTCGCCTTGATCGCGGTCTCGCCCCCCTTCTTTGCCGCGGTGGCCAGCCGGCGGTGCGCCTGTGTGGCCTGCTCCAGAGCGTCCGGTTTGTCCAACTCGGTCATGGACTTGTAGCTCTGCTTGACGCGGCGTGCCTCTGCGCTCTGCGCCAGGTCGCGAAGCCCGCGGTAGACCTGGTAGCCGGCGAGCGCCGCGCCGATGGCGACGAAGAAGAGCCGACCGCTCGGATCCTGAGCCACGATCGGGTTGCCTCCGGCGTAGGACCAAGGCGCCGTGCCACCGGCGTAGCCTTCGGGGTAGGGTGAGAGAAACTCTCCCACGCCCGGATCGTAGCTGCGGGGTCCGGCGGCGTAGAGCCCGGTCTCGGAGTCGTACGGCATTCCGTGGAATCCGACGTCCAGCGCGACGCTCGGGTCGAGCCCAGCTCGACGCGGGCCAGTCAGAGCCGACTTCGGCCCAGGCATCGCTCAGCTGTCGCACCGACGTGGTCAGACGTGCCAACGGCTCTTCCCCCCAGCCCGATTCGAGCTCCCCATCCCGGGCGTCGAACGCCGAGGTGCGGACCACGCCACTCGGCTCGAGCACCTGGACGACTCGTCCCACGGCGTCGCGCTCGATGATCGTCACGGCTCCGCCGGGCGCGTCGACCTGGATGAGGTTTCCGGCGGAGTCGTACTGGAGGAGGGTGTCTAGACCGAGCGTGTCGCTGATTCGAACCGGCAGTCCCGTGTCCTCGGCGCCGGCGCGGCCACTGGCCCTGCACCGCCGGCATCCAGAGCAGGTCCGGTCGTCGGTGCGGAGAACGAGCCCGAGGCGGAAGCGCTGAGGTTGCCCTCCACGGGCCGCTCAACGGTCATGCGAGCGCGCAGCGATTCGGTCGCGCTAGCGGCCTCACCCGCGTTCTGCCCAGGTAGCGTCAGGCTGACCGCCGTGGGGTCCGTGCCGGTGCCCGTCACTCGAGCCTGCACGCGCCACTGGGCTCGAGGCGTGCTCGCCCAGACCAAGAGCGTCTCGTCGGGGCGGGCATCGCTGACGGTGATCCCGAGCCCGAAGTCCGAGCCCAGCAAGTCGCGTTCAACGAAGGCTCCTTGGCCTCATCCACAAGGAGGCCGATCTTGAACTACCCCCACGAATCTCGCGTGGGTTCAATCGCGAAGCAGCGGCAGGGCTCCGCATCGGGTGCTTTGCTGAACCACCCATACCTGGATCGAATTGGCAGGTAGAGTGGCTCCATCGTCCTGCCACGAAGCAGAAGCAGCGAGTCATGGTCGAATCCCACGCTGGATGTAACGGCCGCATCCGTCCGAAGCGTTACTGCCTGACGCTGCCCCAAATTGAGACTAGGCTGGCTATCATGACGGCGTCGATGAGAGGGGCGTTGCTCCGGGCAGCGGCGTTGGCCGTGCTCGTGGGCGGCTCGGCTTGCGGAAACGATGGTGGGGACTCCAGTGGGAGTGAGAACGGGGTAGGGGGGACGGCCGGCGCAGTTGCCAATCCGGCCACTGGAGGGGTCGGCACGGGGGGCAGGGAAGTGGACCCCAATGCAGGTCAGAACTGCAGCCTGGTTTGGGAGAGCGGATTCGAGAACGGCTTCCCCGGCGAGTGGCTCGACTACGACACCGGCGCCTACTCAGCCGACGGGATCATGCCCGTCGGGCGCGTGGCGGCGTGGACCATCATCGATCAGAGCAGTGGTGAGCCCATCTACGCAGGGGAACACAGCTACAAGGGTTGGATTGAAGGCCCGGACACCGACAGCCACCGCGCCTATCCGGTGCTCCACACCGACATCCAGACGCCGCTGGTCAACACGTTCATGGTCTACCTGGACGTGGACTACGACCTGCTCGGCGACGAGTGGCTTCACTTCGGGACCTGGGGCAATGAAGAGGATGGCGCTGGCGTCTGGGCGTTGCACACCATGTCGGTGCGCTTCCGCTTGCTGGAGTTCG
>CAZSVU010000312.1:0-10334 GCA_964610275.1 uncultured Polyangiaceae bacterium
TGGAGGAAATGCTCCAAGCGCTGTCCAAGACCTTCGTGACCCCCATCGATCGGGAAGACCTACAGGCCCTGTCCAAGCGGCTCGACGACGTTGCGGACTACGTCAACACGACCGCGCGCTCCATCGGCATTTTCGCGGTCCCGGGTGCCTCCCCGGCAATGGCGAAACTCTACCAAACGCTCCGCAAGGCGTGTGACCAGCTCAACGAGATGGTACCGCTGCTGCGCAAGGGCAAGTACCCGAAGATCATCGAGCAGTGCCGGAAGATGCATCTGATCGAAAAAGCCGGCGACAAGATCTTCCGCAACGAGCTCAGCCGCATGTTTCACGATCCCGACATCTCCGGTAAGGAGATTCTGCGTTCCCGCGAGATCCTGGACAACCTGGAGACGGCCATCGACGCGTGTGATCGCGTTGCCGAAGCGATGATGCACGTCGCCGTGAAGCACTCGTAGCCAACGGTCCTCGGCTCGCAGGTCAACGATCAGGTCGCGGCACCGCCGGTGTGGCGCCTGCGGCGGCACCCTGAGCTCGTCCAGCCGAGCAAGCAATCCGGGGGTGATGATTCCGAGACGGGGGTGACGTCGGGAGCGGGGTGACGATGCTTGGTGACCGGTATGCGCAAGTGATAGGATGCAGCGCTTGCTGGTCGGAGGACGTAGCAACCACGGGAGCCAGTCGGAATCGTGAGTGCGGAAGAGCTAGCCACGTTGCGGGCGCAGATCCTCGAGCTGGTGGAGAAGTTTCAGCGCGTGCGCTCCCAGCAGCACGCGTTCGTGCCGGGCGAGACGATGCTGCGCTATGCGGGGCGAGTCTTTGGTCCGGAGGAAGTGCGCAACGTCGTGGATGCCGGGCTCGATTTCTGGCTGACGGCCGGGCGGTTCACCGAACAGTTCGAGGCCGGGCTGGCGGACGCGCTCGGCGTGAGCGACGTGCTGATGGTCAACTCCGGCTCGTCCGCCAACTTGGTGGCCCTGAGCACGCTGACGTCCCCGAAGCTCGGATCTCGTCGGCTCCGGCCCGGGGACGAGGTCATCACCGTGGCGGCCGGCTTCCCCACCACGGTGGCTCCGGCGCTGCAGAACCAACTGAAGCCGGTGTTCGTGGACGTCGACATCGGAGGCTACAACGCGTTGCCGGAACGGGTGGCGGATGCCGTGGGGTCCAGGACCCGGGCCATCATGCTGGCTCACACGTTGGGCAACCCCTGGGACGTCGACCCGATCCTGGAGGTGGCCAGAGAGCACGATCTCTGGGTCATCGAGGACAACTGCGATGCGCTGGGCTCGAAGTACGGGGGGAAGCCGACCGGCACCTTTGGGCATCTGGCCACGTTCTCGTTCTATCCCGCCCACCACATCACCACGGGTGAAGGCGGCGCCGTGGCCACGAACGACGAACAGCTCGCGACCATCGCCGCGTCGTTCCGCGACTGGGGGCGTGACTGCTACTGCCTGGGTGGCGAGAACAACACCTGCGGCCGGCGCTTCTCCCAGAAATTCGGCCACTTGCCGCTGGGCTACGACCACAAGTACGTCTACTCGCACGTGGGCTACAACCTGAAGGCGACGGATCTCCAGGCGGCGATCGGCTGTGCCCAACTCGAGCGACTTGAGGGCTTCGGGGCGGCGCGGCGGCGGAACCACGCGTACCTGCAGGAGGCGCTGGCACCGCATGCGGGCCGGCTGCTGCTGCCGCGCGCTACCGAGCGAAGCGATCCGTCCTGGTTTGCCTTTGTCATCACGGTGGCCGAGGACGCCGGCTTCACGCGCGAGGAGCTGGTGACACACCTCAATGCGCGCAAGATCGAGACCCGAAATCTGTTCAGCGGTAATTTACTGTTGCACCCGGGGTTCTGCGACATCGAGCGCCGTGTCGTCGGCGGATTGGAGAACACCGATCGGATCACCACCGGTACGTTCTTCATCGGCGTGTACCCGGGGCTCAAGGCAGCACACCTGGCCCATCTGGCCCAATCCATCGACGAGTTCATGCGCGCGCGTTGACGGGTCTAGATCAGGGAGCACGAATGTCGATCACTGTCCGCGAGTGCCTACAGCTGAGCACGCCTTTTGGGGTGGGGCCCCGCTCGCGGGGCGGGGTCTTGGGAAGACCCCGAAAAAGCAATACCAATCTGGTTCGAGCACGATTGCGGCCCTCTGAGGTCTTGCGAGCCCTCACCCTGCTCGGGGCTCGCAAGACCGTTCGAGGATCGTGCTCGCTGATTTAGAGGATTCGAGGACGACAGATGCCACGCATTGCGCGGATCAGAGCCAAGGTCGCCGAGGTCACTCACCACCAGGAGGGGCTGGCCACGTTCCGGCTCGCCCTGGAGCGGCCCGCGCCGGGGTTCAAGCCCGGCCAGTTCCTGCACTTGGCCCTGGACCGCTACGATCCGTCCATGCACTGGCCGGAGTCGCGGGTGTTCTCGATCGCCAGCCCCCCGGAAGCTCGCGATTCGCTGCGCATCACCGTGTCGGCGGTGGGTGAGTTCACGCGTCGGATGCTGGCCCTCGCGCTCGGCGACGAGGTGTGGGTGAAGCTCCCCTACGGGGAGTTCGTGGTCGAAGCTGGGCCGGAGCAGACATCCGTCCTGATCGCTGGCGGTACTGGCGTGACGCCGTTCGTGTCGTTGCTTGAATCCACCAAGGCAGACTTGGGACCGATCCTCGTGCTGTACGGTGCGCGCCATCCCGAGCATCTCATCTACCGAGACGTCCTGGAGCAGGCGGCAGCGGCGGGCAGGGCGAAGTGCCGCTACTTCGTGGAATCGGATGCCGGCGGACCATTCGAAGCCGGCCTGCCCGCCGCCGCAGTCGCCGTGGCCGCGGCGCGCGAGGTGGGGTCGCTCGAGCGTGCGGTGTTCTACGTGTCCGGGCCGCCGGCGATGCTCGAGCAGTTGCGCACGGAGCTCAGAGCCGCCGGTGTCGCCGCGGATCGCGTGCGGCACGACGCTTGGGACTGACGCGCTCTCCGGCAGGTGACGACTCGAAAGTGTAGGCCACGGGCTTGGCGGGCGGTCTTACGGTCGCCCGGGACCTCTGCTGCCCGGCGGAGCGAGAAACATCTCGTCGAGATCGGCTCGCGTCAGTGGACGCGGAACGACTCCGTCGGCCGGATCCTGGGCGAGGAGGCGTTGGCAGAGTTCGGTGAGGGCGAGCGCAGCGGGACAGCCCGGGTCGTGCACCACCACGGGCTGGCGCGCGAGCTCTGCGGCCGCAACCGCCGGATCGCGCGGAAGGTGCTGCAGGGCATGTGATCCGACCACCTGGGCAAGCTGCTCGACGCGCCCGGCCTCCCCCTCGAGGTCCTTGAGGTTGGCAATGAACCCGCCCAGCCGCGCACCGCCGCGTGCATGCAGCCTGACGGCCTGACAGATATTGTTGGCGGCGAACAGAGAGCGAAACTCGCCGGACGTGACCACGATCACCTCGTCGCCGTAGCGGGCGCGCATGGGCGCCGAGAAACCTCCGCACACCACGTCGCCCAGCACGTCGAAGAGGACGATGTCGTACCGTGCGCTGAGCGCTTCCGTGTCTCCGACGAGCTCGAGGGCCTTGGTGATCCCGCGCCCGGCGCAACCGGACCCGGCAGTGGGCCCGCCCACCTCCACGCAGTCCACCCCGTGGGCACCACGCATCAGGCAGTGCTCCAGCCGCAGGTCGGTATCTCCGAGCTCCAGCCAACGCTCCATCACGGTGGTGACTGGGCCAGACACCAGTGCATAGCAGGAATCGCTCTTGGGGTCGCAGCCGAAGAGGAGCACACGGCGTCCCTGCCGCGCGAACAGGACGCTCAAGTTCGACACGATGGTCGACTTGCCGATGCCGCCCTTGCCGTAGAACGCCAACACGCGCAGGCTCATTGCGGCAGGTCTCCAGCTGGCACGCCGGGGCGGAGTGCGTGGATCTCCAGGGCTTCGAGCATTCGCTCCACCCAGACTCGCACGCCGGCATAACCCAGGAAAGGTGCTGGATGCAGCACGTGGTGGGTCACCGACGGGAACCCGAACTCCACGAACGGTACTCCGACCGGGAGCAGAAGCCGGTGCAGGAAGCTGTTGCCGATGACCAGATCCAGCTCGCCGCGACGGCGATGATCCGCGACGAAATCGAGCAACTCATCCGCGAACTGCGGGGGCTCGGTCGCTCCGGCCTCGGGTGGCAGTGCGCTGCTCGAGGCGCCGGTGAAGTCGCCCGAGGTGTGCCCCGTGGCCACGACCTTGAAGTCCAGCTCCTCCAGCAGTGAGGCCAATGGGGCGAGGAGCAGTCGATCCGCGAAGAGCAGCGCCCCACGCCCCTGGAAGGCACGAGGCACGATCCACTCGAGCTGGGGAACGAGTGAGGAGAGCTCCTGGTCGATGAAGTGATCTGCGAGCGCTTCGGCCCCGATGGCTGCTCCCAGTCCTTGCAGCCAGGTTCCCGTGGCTTCGATCCCCAGCGGAAGACCCAGGGGGCAGTGGGCGACACCGAACCGAGCTGCCAGTCTCCTCGCGGCCTCCCACGGCTCGGCCAGGTCCACGACGACCGCCGGAGGCGCCGCGCCGGCGAGTGAGGCATAGCTCTGGCCGCCCAGGAACACCGGCCCCAGTGGCTGCTTCACGGCACGCACCATGCGTTCGAGCTCGGCCAGGTTTCCGTGATGGTCCCCCTCGTTGCGGTCGAACACGTAGCCCGCCACTGCGACGCCTCGTTCCCCGCTCCCGTCGAATTTCAGCCTGCCGATCAGGGTCTCGACGGTATCCAGATATCCGCTCAGGTAGTCGCGTGCCACGCTTCGGTCCGGCAAGAGGATGATGGGGACGTCGGTCTTGCGGGCCGCGTCTTGCACCACCGGTGCGGCGTCGTGCCCGGCAAACACCACGATGCTCGATCGCACCACGAAGACCGCGTCGGGGTGGTGGCGCCCGACGACCTGTGCGAGCTTCATGCTGAGCTTGTCGTCGCTCCCCATTACGTACTCTCGCGAGTCCAACCCCGTGCGCGCGATGCGGTGCAGGCCGTCCCAGCGCAGCAGATCCGAAGACAGATCGTGGCCTCCCGCGATTTTGCTGGCCTTGTGGGTGCCGCAGTCGTGTGCGTCGTGGACGAGATAGGTGCCCGGAAGCGCGTTGACCGCCAAGTACACGCCATCCAGATAGGGCGACAGGTAGTCGTACGGAACGCGGAAGTCAGCTCCGAATGCACGCTGCGCGGGTGCCATCACGTCTGCTCCAGTGGTGGGTCGCGATGGGCGTACGGGTCGGAGCAGTAGCGACCGTAGCGAGAGAAGAAGCGAGACTTGGCCTTGGCCAGCACCATCCGGGCATTGTGCATGGCCCCCAAGAAGCCCGGTCGCAAGTCAGCGAGGCCGAGCGGCGTCTTCCCGGCCGAGATCACGCGGGCGTCTCGATATTGCTCCGTGTAGACGAGCTGGAAGTCGCCCTTCGCGAGGAGCGGAACCAACTCTGTCCGGTTCGAAAATGTGGACACCGAGTCTCCGAGGTCCGGGCGCAATCCGAGGTCCGCGACCAGGGTTTCATGGTTCGCGCTCTCACCCTCTGAACCGTACGGGATGAGGTCGATGGCTAGGCCTAGCTCGTGCAGCACGCCGATCAGGTCCACGCCGTACCGCTGCTCCGGCGACAGCTCATTCCGCACTGACGCCAACCGGCTGACCACGCCGATACGGGTTCCCCGGATCTGGTCCACCAGGTGCTCGAATCGCTCCCGGGCCTGCAGCACCGCTTGTGGCCAGCTCGGCTCCTCCAGGCTCTTCCCCCCTGCAGCACGGCTCACCTGGTTCAGCCACTGCCGTGAGCCCTCCCAGCCATAGGGGAGGGCCAGGTCTAGAGTCGGGGTTCCGAGTTCTGCCACCAGGCTCTCAGTCATGGCCGGCACACAGTGCCATCGATTCCGAACGAGCAGCGCGCAGCTGCTGAGCGTTCGTACGCTGCGCACCGAGAATCCGGGAAAGAGCTCGGAGCCGATCGCGAGCCCCAGCCGACCCAGGAGTACGCGGAGATCCTCCGGCAGGTCCACGCCGAACAGCCCGAGCTGCCGCCGCTGGACCGAGGGCTCGCCCTTCCGGACCGCGCGGTAGACGTTCTTCCAGAAGGCGTCCAGCTGACCCAGATAGGGCTCTTGCACCAACTTGACGTCGTAGAGCACGATCGGGATCGGGCTGGACGCGCCGAATTGGCGCACGACGCCTTCCAGGTCCTCACCCAGCATGCGGCTGAGACAGGAGTCGATGAGCAGGATCAGCTCGGGCGGCTGAGCGCTCTGCGCAATGCCACCGAGGCACTGCGCGGCGCGCTGGCTTCCCATGAGTGCGGCGTCTCCGGCGACTCCTACCTGGTAGAGATGTCGCAACAGATCCGCCGAAGGGTCGAGCCTCCAGGGGGCTACCGCCTGCCAGTTCTCCGGAGGCGCCGTCACGAACGAGAAGAGGTTGAAGCATTCTCGGTCGCAGCAGGTCACGATGGCGACGTCGCTCGCCGAGGCGAAGATCATGTGAAACCAACTGGTGTCGTCCGGCGGCACGAGATTCAGCAGGTCCACGCCGAAATCCGGCGGCAGGTGTCCCAGCGGCGGATCGCCCCGCTCGAACGCAAGCGCGAAATCCCGGGGCAGATTCCGCGACAGGAGGTAGCCGACGAACTCCTCGACCTGGTGGGCGCGGTCGGCGCGCTCGGTGTTGGTCCGATCGTCCGCGGCGATGCTCAGGCCGATGGGTCCCCAGCTCGCCAGGCCAGCAGCCGGCGTGGCCTCCACCGGTGAGAGTCGCAGCACCACCGTGCGCTGGCGCGATTCGAACCTGAGCCGCACCAACCCTTCGTACTCGTCGAGCCCGGTCAGGCGATAGTCGAAGTAGCGCGTCCGTCCCGGGGACAGCGCGCCCGGGCACAACCGATGCAGCATGCGCACGCCCCAGTGGACCCTTTGGAGCTCGCGATTTCGCCAAGTGAGCAGGTGGGCAGGGCCGGACCGGGCCAAGTGCTCGATCTGCAGCGCGACATGGGTACACAGAGCCTGAAGCTGGACCTGGTCCTGGCGGGTCACCGATGCCCCTGTCCGGGGCACGGAAATGACACCATTGTCTTGCGGTAGCGGCGCCTGGGCAACGGCGTCGCTGGGATCGTGGCGCCACACTGCACGCACCGTTCTCCGTCGCCACTCCAACCGAAACTGGAGGCTACCGTCCCGCCAGAAGAACGCCTGCGCCCGGTCGACGTCCGGTTCGCGCTGGATCCTCTCCACGAGCTCGTCGAGAAGGCCGTCCGCTGCGTCCAGATCCCGAGCCATGTCCGACTCATCGAGCGGAGGCCGCAGTCCTGTCGCCGCGTCTGTCAGCTGTCACCAGGCTGTGGTTACCAGAATCCCGACCGCCGCGTAATCCTCGAAGGTTTGGCGGCAGGATGGTGCCATCGCAACCCCGCGAGTTGCCGCGCGAGCCACCGCGTGTCCCCGCGTCACCGCGGGTGGGTCTCCATGTGTCGGACCAGCTTGCAGCCCGGGTCATAGCCCAGGCGGCACGCATCCTTGGCGTCGCGGAGCGCCTCAGCATATTTGCCCTGATTGTAGTAGGCGCCGCCGCGCTCGTAGTGGGCGCGGGCGTGGTCGGGGCGCAGCGCCAGGAAGCGATTCCAGTGGCGGACGACGACGTCGAACTGCCGCCGCGCGGCCAGCTGGTGGTCGAACTGCAGGCACGCGTCGAAGCTGTCGGGTTGGAGTTGCACGGCCAGATTGAGGTCCTCCATCCCGCCGGCGGTGTCGCCCTTTCGCGCCCGAGCGACGCCTCGCCAGGTGAGCGCGTCCACGTGGCCCGGGTGGATGGCCAGCAACCTATTGTACGCCTGGATGGCCGCGTCGTACGCCTTGGCTCGAAAGTGCGCGTGGCCAATCTTCACCATCTTGACGAGCAGTCGATCGAAGCGACGGGTACCGCGGCGGTCGATCGGGTCCAGCCGAACCGTGAGCTCGACGTCCGCGGCGGCCGCTTCGAACCGGTTCGCCTCCAGGAGGAGATAGGCCCGCTCCTCCAGGATGTCGGACAGCTGGGGACGGATTTCCAGTGCACGGTTGCAGGCCGCCAGCGCCTCCGGATTCCTGCCGAGCTTGCGCAGTACTACGGCACGGTCGTAGTGATAGGAGGCGTAGTCGCCGGCGCTCACTGCTCGATCGCAGGCGGCCAACGCCAGCAGCAGCTTCCCATCCTTGTGTAGCAGGTTGCAGCGGTCGTGGTCGACCCGGCCGAGCAACACGCGCAGCCGGGGATTGTCGTGGGCGTAGGGCTGAACCCGCCGCGCGTACGCTTCCATGGCTGCGTACGAGCCACCCCAACGGGGCTTGATGGCGTGTAGATACTGGGCACGAATGGAGAAGCAGAGCGGGCAGATGGCCTCGGCCTCGTTCACCAGCGCTGCTTTTTCGTGCCGCCTACCCAACGCCATGGCAATCCCCAACAGCCGGTGCCGTGCCTCGACTAGCTTGGGGCGCAGCTGGATGGATCGACGCAGATCCGGCTCGGCCAGCGTCATCGTCTCACGCATGCGATCGAGGCGAGCCGGCGAGGTCTTCGAGAGGTACTTGCCGCCTCGGTAGTGGTACCCGAGCGCCAGCCGGTGAGTGCCGCGTGCGACATACGGAGCAAAGGATTCTGGGGTGGCGCGCACCCAGTCGTCCAGCAGGGGCAGCAGACGCGGGTCCGCAGTGTCGAACGCCAGAATGGCGTCGTCGATCCAGTACTCCTTGCGGAAGTCCGTTTCGAACTCATTCTGCCAACCCTCGATGTACTCGGTCAGGCGGTGGAACTTGCGATGGCGGAGCAGCGTCAGCATGCCCACGCGATCGACAGTGTCGCGCGGATAGCCATACTGGTCCGTGCCTGTGCGCCCCAGCATCGGACGTCCCTCGGGAAGCTTTGGAGGCGGCAGTGCGCTTTCTGCCGCGCAGACTCGGGGTTCCAGCGGTTCACTGCTCGCCGCTGGGGTGGGGAGCGCTGCCTGTCGGTCCACCCTGAGCCGACTGCGCGCGACGGGGATCTGTTTGACCAGGAACCACCCGGCCAGGCCGGTTGCGACCAGGACGGCTGCACCGAGCAGAGCGACGCCGACCCAGAGCAGAGGGGCCAGAGCCGACGCGCCACTCCGGCGTGTCGGCACGCCGGTCGCCACTGCTGCCTGGTCACGGCGACAGATCACGCATCCGGTGTGGATCGACGGATCATACGCGAGTCCGTGCGCCTGGCAGCGGAGCAGACGGCGTGAGCTCCGAGGCGGGTCCTGCTCGGGGAGGGTCGCTGCTGGACCGAGGCGTGAAATGGTACTGCGCTCAGCGGGCTTGGGTTGGACCGGCAACGGTTCAGTCTCACCAGCCGAGCGCGAGCTCTGCCCGGCCTGTCGCGTGAGGAGGACGATGGCGAGCACGGCCCCGCTCGACACCACCAGGGTCAGGGCGAGCCACCACGGCGGGATGGGCTGGTCCGTGCCGTAGCCGAACTGCATCCCAGGTACGCGCACCAGGGTGGTCGCCACGACATTGTTGGCGACGTGGGCGACGATCGGGACGATGGTGCTCTGCGTGCGCACCGCGAGCCACGTGAAGTACAGGCCCGCGGGCAGCGTCGCGACCACGTGGTGCGGGTCGAGGTGGTAGACCGAGAAGGCGAGCGCCACTCCGAGCAGGCTCCACACCGACGGCTTGAAAGCCCGGAGTAGCATTCCTCGAAAGAACAGCTCCTCGCTGATCCCCGGTACCAAGGCGAGCAGGGGCATGATGACCCACACCGGCTGATCGCGCGTCATGCTCATGAGTCCCTGCATCGATCCCAAGGTGAGGTTCGGCGCCACGTCATGCGCGACCATTGCGCTCAGGTCCCCCGCAACGCCGACGCCCAGGGTACCCACCGCGGACAGCACGCATACCGTCACCGACGCCCGGCGCAGCCCCAGGGCGGCGCGCAGTTGGACTCGAGCCACGAGTGGCGCGAAGAGAGCCGTCAAGAGCAGGACCCCGCCCACCGCCAAGACGGACGCGGAGAACACCACCGGACCTCTCAGGACTGGCGTCAGCGCTTCGGCGGTTCGGGCCCCGGTGACCACGACTGCGACGAATCCCGCCACCACCACCACCACGAGCCCGACGGCTTGAGCGGCAACTCCCCCGATCCCCGCAGCCAGCAGCGCCTGCCACGGACGCAGCGTACCGCGGCGCACCCCCCCCGCCCCGACGTCCCCACGATCCACTCCCACGACGCCTCAATCTTACCCGAGAACTCCACGCGCGTCACTGGGCACCGCATCCTTGATCCATGTTTCGCCGGCCGCCAGCGGGCGCCGAAACATGGGATGG
>CAZSVU010000313.1:0-10263 GCA_964610275.1 uncultured Polyangiaceae bacterium
GCGACACAGTGCCAGTCTCGACCTGGCACGCTACTTACACGAGGGCGGATTTCCGGAGCCGCTCGAGATGACGGACGGCGATCGCCTTCGTCGCCAGTACTTCACGGACATCGTCGAGCGCGACGTGCGTGAGCGACTCGGGGCCCGCTCCAGTCGACCGATTCGCCAGGTGGTACAGATGGTGTTCGAAGCCGCCGGCTCTGAGTTGAGTCTGCGTCGAGTCGCCGGCGCAGCGGGAATTGCCGTGGAGACCGCGTCGAGCTACCTCGAGACCAGCGAGGCGGCGCATCTCGTCTTTGCGTGCCCATACTTCGCGTTCTCCGAACGGAAGCGCGCCTCCCGGAACCGCAAGTTCTATCCCGTGGACAGCGGCCTTCGCCGCGTCGCCGTGACGCCGACCGGACGTGATCAGGGCAAGGCCCTCGAGTGCGCGACGTTCATTGGACTGCGCCGACGTTTTCGCGAGGTCTACTACTGGCGACAGCGAGGCGAAGTGGACTTCGTCGTCCACCACGGCGGTCGCATCGTGCCGGTTCAGGTCAGTTGGGACGGCGCAAGTGAGCGGCACGAACGCGCCCTCACGGAGTTCTACGAGACCTTCCCTCAAGCAGAGGAACCGGTGCTGGTGAGCGCGGAGAACTTCGAGGACGTCTTCGCAGCCGGATCGGCGTGGCTTTGATCTGCCCTCGTCCGATCGCACCGCACAAACGCCAACGGCCCAGCCAGGGACCGGGCTGCGAGGGGGCGACATGCGCGTTGGACAATGCGGTGATCGTGAAGAGTACGGTTGCTCTGGCAATCTGACGGGATGGCCGGTCAGTGGTGCTGATCGGTGTCCCCTCGCGCGGTCCGGGGCTTCGGGCGGCGCCACGAGAATCGTTCATGGCCCAGCGATCGACGAAATGAATACTCCGCGCTAGTGAATCACCTAGGCATGACTCACTGCCACTACCGTCGTGAGCTGATCCTGCTTGCTTCCTCCCTACTGTTGTCGCTTGCCTGCTCCGGCGGCGGCGATGAAACCATGTCCTCCCCCGGCCTCGCGGGGCAAACCGGTGTGGGGGGCGGACCGGTGGCCGGCTCCAGCGGAGCCACCGGAGTGGGAGGTTCGGCTACCGGTGGTGTCTCGTCGAACACGGGTGGGGCCTCCGCAGCGACCGGCGGCGTGACGGCGAGCGGTGGTGTGCCGGGGACTGGCGGTGCGACGGGGACCGGCGGCATGACGGGGGTCGGCGGCATGACGGGGATCGGCGGTGCGACGGGGACCGGCGGTATGACGGGGATCGGCGGCATGATGGGGACCGGCGGTGTGACGGGGACCGGCGGTGTGACGGGGACCGGCGGTGTGACGGCGACCGGCGGTGTGACGGGGACCGGCGGTGTGACGGCGACCGGCGGAGTGACGTCGACCGGCGGGGCAGGAGTGGGCGGGGATGCTGGCTACGGGGGCGCAACGGAAACGGGTGGCAGCGCCGGAACCGCGGGGTCGGGCGGAGGCACGGTAGTCGATGTGGATCCCAATGCGCTGTACGTTGCGCCGGATGGCATCGCAGGTGCTTCGGGGACCATCGACGATCCGACGACACTGGCCGACGCACTCGCTCGGGTGAACGCTGGGCAGACCATCTATCTGCGCGGAGGGACCTACGCATTCGGCAGCACCGTCGGTGTGAGCAAGAGCGGCACCGACGGTTCACCCATCCATTTGTACGCTTACCCTCTCGACAGCACACGTCCCCTGTTCGATTTTTCCGCCATGTCGGAGAGTTCCAGCAATCGGGGGGTCAGTCTGTCCGGCAACTACTGGCACGTCTACGGCATTGATATGTACAGGGCGGGCGACAACTGCATGTTCGTCAGCGGCTCGAACAACATCATTGAGTTTTCGACCTTCTCCGAATGCGCCGACACGGGCCTGCAGCTGGGCAATGGCGCTGCCAGTAACCTGGTTCTGAATTGCGACTCGTACTTCAATGCCGATTCCAGCCTCGAGAACGCCGATGGTTTCGCGGCCAAGCTCGATGTCGGCACGGGCAACAGGTTCGTCGGGTGTCGCGCTTGGAACAACCTGGATGACGGCTGGGACGGCTACCTGCGCCCTGCCGACAACATCACCACGACCTACGAGAACTGCTGGGCTATCGACAACGGCAAGTTGATGAACGGCTCAGTGGGTGTAGGCGATGGTAATGGATTCAAGACCGGTGGCAGCGACGGAAAAGACCTGCGTCACAACGCCGTCTACACGCAGTGCATCGCGGCGGGCAACGTCAACGATGGCTTTGACCACAACAGCAACCGCGGCAGCGTCACGATTCTCAACAGCGCAGCGCATGACAACGGCAGCAACATCAACTTCAGCACCACCAATATCGCCGCTTCGCTGACGATCAAGAACACGATCTCCGTGGGCACCAATGGCGGATTGAGTGCGACGAGCACGGACATCACCAACAACAGCTGGCAAGACGGCCGATCGGCCACAGCCAGCGATTTCGTCAGCGTCGACACCGCCCTCTTGAAATCGCCTCGCCAGAGCGACGGGAGCCTACCGGACATCGACTACTTGAGACTGGTGCCAGACAGTGACTTGCGCAACGCCGGAGTGGACGTGGGCCTCCCCTACAACGGCGCGGCACCGGATCTCGGTCCGTTCGAGAGCGACGAATAGCCGCAGGAAGGCTCGCTCGAACCTGAGCCCACCCCGCCCGGACTCCGTCCCCGTATCGGCCGCGGTCCACCTGGTCACTGCCCCGGCCCCGGTCACGAAACCCATCCCGCGTTTTGGCGGCCGCCAGCGGCCGACGGAACATGGATCAAGGATGCGGCCGCATGCACCCATCATGGCGTTGGCCCCAGCCGTGGGCTATCCTCATCCCCGGGCTGGCTGTGACAGCAGAGTTGGCCACGGGAGGAACCATGCGAAGGGATGGATTGCTGTTCGGGCTCATGCTCGCCTCCGGGGCCGTGGTCGTGCCCGTGGCGTGCGGCGGAAGCGGATCGGGCGGGCAGGGCGTCTTGCTGGACGGGGGCCCCGATGGGTCAGGCTCCGGCGGAAGGTCCGGCGATGCCGCGATCGTCTGTGTCCCCGAATCGATCGAACTGTGCACTGGCCCGAATGATTGTGCCGGCCTGCGCACCTGCAACCCGGATGGCTCGGCCTGGAGCGATTGCAGGTGCGGCGCTGCCGGCGGCACGGGCGGCACGAGCGGGGTCGGTGGCGCAGGAGGTACGGGCGGTGGCGCGCCTCTGGACGAAGCGTGCGCGGCCGTGTGTCAGACCATGGCTAGCGTCGGATGCTCCAGCTTCGACCTGACCACCTGCCTAGCGGATTGTAACGCCGCAGAGGCCTCGCTCGGAGGTTGCGTGCAGGAGTACGATGCTTTCCTGCGCTGCGCCGCGACTTCCCCGGCGAGCGCGTGGGCCTGCAACGCCGACGGCACCGTCGGTTATGTCGACACCGTGCGCTGCAGCGCTCAGGAAGACCTGGTCTTTGCCTGCTTGACTTCAGGAACGGGTGGCACCGGTGGCCTGGGCGGAACTGGAGGCACCGGGGGCGTCGCCGGCATTTGTACCGATACCTGCGTGTACGCGTTTGACGATGAATGCGACGATGGGGGCCCCGGCTCCATCACCGATATCTGCGAGTACGGTACCGACTGCGCGGACTGTGGCCCGCGCTAGACTGCTTCTGCGGGCTGGAGGTTGTCTTGCGTGCCCCGGGCCTTGCGCTCAGATTCGTTTCTGCGGGCAGTGCTTCGCTGGGTGGGTAGGGGTGGTTCTCGATGCGCGCGATGTGCTGTTTCGTCAGGCGCTCGATGTCCTCGAGGTACTCACGCTCGTCGTAGTCACAGAACGATACAGCCACGCCCGAGGCCCCGGCGCGCGCGGTGCGCCCGATGCGGTGCACATAGGTCTCTGGGATGTTCGGTAGATCGAAGTTGATCACGTGGGTGATGTCGTGAACGTCGATGCCGCGCGCCGCAATGTCCGTGGCCACGAGTACGGGCACCTCGCCGGTCGAGAAACTCGCCAGCGCTCGGGTCCGAGCGCCCTGGGACTTGTTGCTGTGGATAGCCAGGGCGCGTATCCCGTCCCGATCGAGGAACTTCACCACGCGGTTGGCACCGTGCTTCGTGCGACTGAACACCAAGCACCGCTTGCACTCACGAGCGCGCAGTATGCGACCCAGCAATTTGTGCTTGCTGCTCTTGTCGGTGAAGTAGACCCGCTGCGTGACGAGATCGACGGTGGAACCCTCGGTCGCGACGGCCACGTTGACCGGAGCGGAAAGCAGCGAATCCGCGAGGGTGCGGATCTCTTTCGGTATGGTGGCCGAGAAGAACAACGTTTGGCGTCGCTTGGGCAAGACGTGGATGACGCGGCGTACGTCGTGGATGAAGCCCATGTCCAGCATGCGGTCGGCCTCGTCCAGCACGAAGAACTCCACCCGGTCCAGCGAGACGACGCCGCGCCCCATCAAGTCGAGCAGTCGCCCGGGGGTGGCGACCAGGATGTCCACTCCTCGCCGCAGTTCTCGAATCTGCGGCTTGTCGTTCACACCGCCGAAAATCACCGTGTGGTAGAGGTCGAGTTGCTTGCCGTAGGTGGCGATGCTCTCGTCGATTTGCGCGGCCAGCTCGCGGGTTGGGGTCAGGACCAGGACGCGCAACTCGGGATCGTTACCCGCCACTGCGTCCAGGCGCTGCAGAATCGGCAGCACGAAGGCCGCCGTCTTGCCCGTGCCCGTCTGAGCACAGCCGAGCAGGTCGCGTCCGGCGAGTGCCGGCGGGATGGCCTGCTCCTGGATCGGCGTCGGCCGCTCGTACCCCGCCGCCTTGACGGCTTCCAGGATCGGCTCGATCAAGTTCAAGTCGTCAAACAGCACGCGCCTCGGTCGCACGAAACCGGGCTCCTGTAAACGAGCAATACCCACCGATGGGTGGTTCTGGCAGCGACTCGTCTCATTCTGGTTTGCAGCGTGAGACCAGCGCTCCGGCCGCGAGTTCCGACGCCAGTCCAACCGCGACTCGGGGCACCGGGCTACTGGCACTGGCGGGCGGCTGCTCCCATACTTGGCCGCCCCCGGGTCCAAGCCCGGTCGGCGAACCCTGGTACCGGCCCGAGGAGCCCCCGACGTTGACCGTTACTGCCCAAGACATCGACCACTGCATTCGTACGCTGGAGGGACTCGTTGCGGACCGCGGGGGGCTCGCTCAGGTCGATCCGGAGCGTCGAGTCCGGCTGCTGACGGCTGCGGGGCGTGTCTCACGTCCGGAGCGAACCGAGCAGCGGTTGCTCTCGCGCGCGCTGCGCAAACTCGCACGCAAGGAGCAGCGGGACAAGGTGGAGAGGGTCCTCGACCGATCCCCGATCCGGCGCTTGCGGGCCGAGGCGGTCTTCATGACCCCGCCCCCGCGGCAGCTCGGCGGTGGGTCTGGGTCGGGGGAAGGGATCCCGAGCGAAGCTTCCCCGACCGGAGCCGCCGGTGCCGAGGTCGATGCGGATCAATGCTGCTATGTCTGCAAGAAGCTCTACCGGAAGCTTCACCACTTCTATGATCAGCTCTGCGTGCCGTGTGGCGACATCAGCTTCGCCAAACGCAGCCAGGTGGCCGACCTGCGCGGCCGGGTTGCTTGCATCAGCGGCGCGCGGGTCAAGATCGGATATCAGGCGGCCATTCTGCTGCTTCGTTCCGGCGCTCGCGTGATCGTCAGCACGCGCTTTCCACGCGACGCGACCGAGCGGTACGCCGCCGAAGCGGATTTCGAGGACTGGCGGGATCGCCTCGTGATCTATGGCCTCGATCTTCGTCACACCCCGAGCGTGGAAGCATTCACGCAGCACCTGAGCAATACCGAGGATCGGCTGGACTTCATCATTCACAACGCCTGCCAGACCGTTCGCCGCCCGCTGGGATTCTACCAGCACCTAATGGACCGGGAGCTCGCACCGGTCACGCAACTGTCCGAGCGGGCACAACGGCTCCTGGCCGGGAGGGACGGGTTGCGCGAGACGGCTCGGTCGCGCGGCATAACGCTCCGGGAAGGGGGGCGGATCCCGAATCGCGAGGCCGCGCCCGGGATGTACGCCGCCGCCGCGCTCTCGCAGGCTGTGCTCACCGCCGAGGACCGTGACGCTGGAGCGGAGCTCTTCCCGACCGGGCACCTGGACGCGGACCTACAGCAGGTAGACCACCGGGAGATGAACAGCTGGCGACTCGGCCTGGATCAGGTGGGCACGGTCGAGCTCCTGGAGGTGCAGCTCGTCAACGCCATCGCACCGTTTGTGATGAACGCCCGACTCAAGCCGCTCATGCTGCGGCAGCCGGCGTCGGATCGGCACATCGTCAACGTGTCGGCGATGGAAGGGCAGTTCTACCGACGCTTCAAGACCGACAAGCATCCCCACACGAATATGGCGAAGGCGGCGCTGAACATGATGACCCGCACCTCGGCCGCGGACTATATCAAGGACGGCATTCACATGAACAGTGTGGATACCGGCTGGGTCACTGACGAGGACCCGGTCCAGATCGCGCGACGCAAAGCCGAGCAAGGATTCAACCCACCGCTCGATATCGTCGACGGCGCCGCCCGCATCGTCGATCCGATCCTCTCCGGCGTCCGAACCGGCAACCACGTCTGGGGCAAATTCCTCAAGGACTTCCTGCCCACCGATTGGTGAGGCCAGACGCTCGAGCGAGTGATCGCGTCAGCGCAGACCCGCTTCCAGGAGAACACGCTCATCCGAGAGCAGACCTGGCGCTCCCGTAGCTGCGACGGTTCCGTGCTTGAGAATCACCACTTCCTCGGCCCACGCGCACGCTTCGGGCAGTAGGTTCGTGGCGAGAACGACGGCTACCCCTTCCGAGGAAAAGGAGTCGAGGATCTCGAGGATCTCGCGGCTGCTTCTAGGGTCCAGGTTCGCGGTGGGCTCGTCGACCAGCAGCGTGGAACGCTCGGCGACCAGGCACCGTGCGAGCACGACCTTCTTCTTCTCGCCCGGGCTCAGGGAACCCACGAAGCGCATCTCCAGTGAGCCAATGCCGATCCGGTTCAGCGCTTGCCGGATAACCACCCCCTGCTGCTGCCTGGCCATGCCGCTGAAGAACAGCGGAAGCCCCACCTCGCTGTAGACGCTCATTGCGTTGAGTTGCTCGTCGGCAACCTGGGCGCAGTACACGACCCTGCGCGCGATCTCGAGCCGGTTGTCTTCGCACACTGGAACACCGTCCACTCGAATCGTGCCGGAGATTGGCAGGGCCAGGCCGGCGATGCACTTGAGCAGCGTCGTTTTCCCGGAGCCGTTCGCTCCGACAATGGCCACTCGCCGCTTCGTCAGGTTGAGCGTCACGTCAGAGAGGGAACGATTCGTCGTGCCGGGATAGCCGTAACCGACGTTCTCTGCCTCGATCATCGACGACGTTTCTTCCGGTGTGCCAGCAGGTTCTGCGGTCTGCGAAAGTGACCCGTGTGCACGCTACCATGGAGCCGGGTTGCGCCGCCAGGCTTCGGAACGGTATGAGCACTGCATGCATCACCTCAATGTATCGCGACCTCTCATCCGCCGTGCAGACGGGTCTCGTGGTCTGTGCAAGCGACCTGCTTTCACGCTGCTACTGAGCCGGGTTGCGCCGCCAGGCCTCGCAACGGTGCTTCGCACCGGGGACATGTGACGCCATGAGGTCGCCGATGCCAGTCGATCAGGCCAAGACGACTCCCTTCGATGCGCATCACGAGCGGTACGAACGGTGGTTCGACAAGCACCAGGCCGCGTACATCTCCGAGTTGCTCGCGCTGCGTGCGTTCGTCCCCTACGAGGGTCGTGGGCTCGAGGTCGGCGTCGGAACGGGACGCTTCGCAGGACCGCTCGGAATTGGCGTGGGGGTGGACCCCTCGACCGCGATGCTGACGCGTGCCGCCCAGCGTGGCGTCGAAGTGGTGCGGGGTGTCGCCGAGGCGTTGCCGTTTTCCGATGGCTCCTTTGATCACGTGCTCATCGTCACGACGATTTGTTTCGCCACTTCGCCTGAGCAGATGCTCGCCGAGGCTCGTCGTGTACTGCGCCCGGGCGGCAAGCTCGTCATGGGATTCGTGGATCGGGAGACGCCTCTCGGACGAACCTACCTCGAGCACCAGTCCGAGAGCGTATTCTATCGCGAAGCCACCTTCTATTCGAGTGAGGAGGTGGACGCATTGCTGAGCGCGCAAGGCTTCGTCGTGCGTGCGTGGGGCCAGACGCTGTTTCGACCGCTTGCCGAGATCTCGGAAGTCGAGCCCATGCTCCCAGGCACCGGAAAGGGCGCTTTTGTCGTGCTCGCCGCCGATGACGACGGCGCCGGCGGGGGACGGTGTCTGCCCAATCGAAATGAGAAACGGGCCACCTCTCGGTAGCCCATTTCGTCATCGCCTCAGTCGCCTGGGCCGCTTCGCAGGAGTCCGCAACCGTGGCTCACGATGCAGACTCCAGACGAAGCATTGGCTCAGAAGCGCTAGCCCTGCCAGTTGACCGTCGCCCAGCCATGAGCGGGGATCTGGAACTGCAGCAACTGCCCGCCCACGCTGAGTGTGGTTTGAGCTGCTGAACCGCCGGAGTTGTACATGATCGTCACGATGCTGCCATCCGGGTTACGGAAGGCGAGTGCATCGCCGCCTTGGGTACCCAGGCGAACGGCGTTCGGCTCCACGTACTGCCCGATGTGCCGGAAGACGTAGTAGGCCGGTGTCACCTCGAGGGTGCCCGAGTTCGTGTCGACCGCCAGCAGGGCGTTTTGCGGCCAGGCTCGGGTCTGGTCCAGGTTCATGCCGATCGTGTCCAGCACCATGTTCCAGGCGCTGTAGATGTTCACTCCCCCATTGCCCGTATCGACCCAACTCTTGATGAGGTCCCAACTCTCTTCGCCGTAGGCATGGTTGTTCGGCGCCATGTTGGGCAAGAAGTTGTCGCGATTGGCGTCCGCACGGCTGGTCGCCGTCGACCCGAGCCACGGGTAGTTGCCACATTGGTGCTCGGACTGCATCACGAGGTAGCCTTGACCGGCGATGGTCGACACCAGGCCCACGTTGTTCCACTGCAAGGCTCCACCCACGATGTCGCCCCCCGCCGCCGACGAAGCGTCATTCCAGTAGGTATTCGCAGTGGCGTCGTTGGAAAGGGTGCCGGCCCAGATGTCGACGCCCAGGGGCTGCATTGCCGGCGCCAGGTAGTCATGGATGAAGGAGCCGAAATACACCGAGCCGTTGATCGCCGTGTCATCGAGGTCGCGGTAGGCGCCCCAGCCGCAGGTTGGGTAGTGCTGCGTGTAGCCGGGCTCGTTCTGCGGCATGACGGCCTCGATCGTGATGCCCTCGCCTCCGTACGCTTGGACGAAGCTAGTGAAGTAGTTGGCAAGGGCTTGGAACATGCCCGGCTCGTTGCGCATCACGCCGCCGTCGAAGCCAGTGCCGCCAGCCGGCGAGGCGCTCTTCATCCACGTGGGAGGAGTCCAGGGGCTGGCCCAGAAGCGGATGTCGCTCTTCACCCCTAGCGCCGCCTGGACGTAGGGGATCAGACGTTGCTGATCGCGGGCGATGGAGAAGTTGCTCATCGCGGTGTCGCCCGATGTCTCGTTCAGGGTGTAGCGATCCACAGCGTAGTCACTGGCACCGATCGGGATTCGTCCGTAGGTGAACCCGATCCCGTCCGTCCCGTCGAACAGCAACCGGATGGCTCGATCCCTGTCGCTCGCGCTGAGCGCCTGAAGCGCTACCCAGCCGGCCTCGTTGAACGTGCCGCCGAGTCCGTACCATGTCTGGTACTCAGTGCTGTTGACCGTGATGTTCGCACTGCCCCCGCCCACGGTGACGTCACCTTCGACCCAGTAGTTGTTCTCACCGGAAGTGATGAGCGTCGGCTCGTCGACGGCGCCGCCGGTGCCCTCGCCGCCGGTGCCCTCGCCGCCGGTGCCCTCGCCGCCCGAGCCGGTCACATCGCCGCCCGAGCCGGTCACATCGCCACCCGCGCCGGTCACGTCGCCACCCGCGCCGGTCACATCGCCACCCGAGCCGGTCACATCGCCACCCGCGCCGGTCACATCGCCACCCGCGCCGATGGGCGCTCCGCCGGCGCCGATGGGCGCTCCGCCGGCGCCGATGGGCGCTCCGCCGGCGCCGATGGGCACTCCGCCGGCGCCGATGGGCGCTCCACCCGAGCCGATGGGCGCTCCACCCGAGCCGATGGGCGCTCCGCCCGAGCCGATGGGCGCTCCGCCCGAGCCGATGG
>CAZSVU010000314.1:0-10125 GCA_964610275.1 uncultured Polyangiaceae bacterium
TCTCATGATTTTGTTAATATTTCCTCATACAAAGCATCGTACTTCTTCGCGATGGGGACGATGCGGTCGAGCTTGGCGATTTCGCCTTCCGCACTGAAGACTCCATCCGTGGCCACGATGGCGCCCTCGTCGTCTTCCAGCTTCTCCAGCGCACGTTCCAGTGCTTCCGGATCCGCATGCTTGAAGCGGACCATGCGCGCTCCTGCCGCCTGTCCCAGGCGCACGCCGTCGTACAAAGAGGCGTGCACGTTGCGGTCGATCACCGCGACCGATTTCTTGTTGCTGAGCAGCGCCGATAGCGTGGCGATGTTGACCTGGTAGCCGGTGGTGAAGACCAGCGCGCTTTCCTTGCAGTAGTAGTCAGCCAGGCGCTCCTAGTATTGCTCATGGAGCTTCATGGAACCATTCACCAGGCGCGACCCAGTCATGCTGGTTCCGTAGCGGTTGATGGCTTCCCGAGCCGCCTCGCGCACCTTCGGATGCGTCGTCAGTCCCAGATAGTTGTTGGAACCGAACATGACGACGCGTCGCCCTTCGAGCGTCGCCGTGGGGCCGTCGTTGTGGTCCAGAGGTCGGAAGTACGGATAGATGCCCCGCTTGCGGGCGTTGTCCGCCGTCTTGAACAGGTAGCACTTCTCCAGGACGTCCTTGCCGCCGACCGCGGCGAGCGACGTCCGATTCTTGAGCGACTCTTTCATGTCGCTGGAGGCGGCCGAGATCTGTCGCTCCGCTGGAGGTTGGCTCTCCCTGGTCAGCTTGCGGGCGGCCGCCCCATTCCTCTTGCTCTGCTCGGCGCCCGGACCCTCGGAGGTGACCGAAGCGCCCAGCGACTCGTCCAGCGCGGGGTCGATGCTGGGGAGCTCGTGTCCGTTGACCAGCACGTTCCAGGCGGCCCGAACGCGGTTTCGCGCGTCCATCATCCCTTCGGCCGCACGCATCACCCGGTCATCCGACACCCACCGCATCACGGTCGGCCGGAGAAGGGCTTTGCGGCCCCGCTCGGTGATTCGTTCTCTCAAGCTCATTTCAGTACTCCCCTGATGCATCGCTCGACTCACGTGGAGCGACGCAACGGCACGCAAGAGTCGCTCGGCAGAATCTCGGCTTCGTGTCGGCGGTCAGGAAAGGGGCCCCGACAGGCAGAAGCCGCGTGCAGGCTAGGCGACCAGACGGCAATCGTCAATCTGCCGAAGTGTCACCTGGCCACCGATCTGAGACCTCGAAATCGAGGTCAACGCGCTCGAGATAGAGACCGCCCGGTGGAGCCGTCGCTCCGAGATCGTCGCGTCGGTGACTCGCCAGCGCCCGTCGCATGGCACCCGGCTGGAGGTGTCCCCGCGCCACGTCGACCACCGTGCCCACGATGATTCGGACCATGTGATAGAGAAATCGGTTTCCCTCGATTTCAATCTGCCAGCAGCGCGGATCGCTACCTACGCTTCGCACCTCGGCGCGCAAGATACGTCGCACCGTATCGGTTCGCTGGTCGGCAGAGCCGCGAAACGCCGCAAAGTCGTGCTCGCCGACCAAAGCGTCCAACTCCGGCTGGATCAGCTTCTGGTTCAACCTGTGTCCAACACGCCAGGCGCGTCGCTCGAGAAACGGATCCCGCGTGGGGCTGCGCAACAGGAGGTAGCGGTAGGTCTTCCCGGTGACGTGGCCGCGCGGGTCGAATCCTGCCGGGACTCGGGCTGCCTCCACCACCGAGATCTCTCGCGGCAAGTGCGGGGCGAGCCCCAGCGCCCAGCCACGGGGCGGGACGTCCAGTCTCGTGTCGAAACTCGCGAGTTGGCCCCGCGCGTGCACGCCGGCGTCGGTTCGGCTGACTCCGCGCGCTGCGCCGGCACGCGGATCCATCTCGCGGACCGCACCCTCGAGCTCGCCCGCGATGGTTCGCGCGTTCGCTTGTTGCGCCCAGCCCGAGTAGAGCGCGCCGTCATAGGCAACCGTGAGTAGTACTCCGAAGCGCGGCACGGGCGAATCAGTCACGCAGGTCTCGCCACGAGAAGAGCACACCACCGAGACACGGCGGTGGCTAGTCGCTACTCGGCGGCGTGGGATAGGTCACGCAACCCTGGGCGGCAGCCTCTCCGAGCTCGATCAGCACCTGTCGGTAGCGCGTCCAGAGGGCCACCTCCGCGTCCCACTCGGCGTCGGTCATGTCCGGGTCGTCGGCGAGCGCGTTGTTGCGGTGTTCCTCCATCTCATTGTCGTCGTCCAGCCAGTCGTAGTCCGCCAGCACCACGCTCGGCATCTCCTTGACGTCGTAGGTGGGGACTTCCGGGCAACTCGTCGTCGCCGTCTCATCGCCACAGCCGAGGATCAGGGCGAGCGCGATGCCGGCCGCCGCCACGAGCGACGCGGTGCCGGAGGCTGGAGCGGGGGGGAGCTGGGTCATCTCGACTTCGGAACGAAGTTGACCGGAACCGCGGCATTTACGCAACCCCCTTGCGGAGGAGGCAGCTGGGCGCCCTGGAATGACCCCAATACGCAGCTGGCGACGCTCTGGTCGCCCAGCGTATTCGACCCGATGGATGCGCTGCAAACCAGCCCGTTCGACCCCACGGTCACGTTGATGGTCAGGCGGCCCTGCAGGCTTGGATTGAGCCGAAGCGCCCGCTCGTAGCAGCGCCGCGCCTGCCCGGCCCGCCCGCGGAGGGCTGCCTGGAGCGTTCCGGTGACCTTGCCTTTGCAGGGTGGCTGGCACGGACCCTTGCCCGCCTTTTTGGCCTTCTGCCCAGTGGCGGCCACCTGGGCGTCCGCCGCACCCGCGTCCTCCTCCTCGGGAGGCGGGGGAGGTGGCGCCATCTCGAGGTTCGCTTTTGGCGGCGCGACGGTCTTGGGTGCATCGGCCGTGGTCTCGGCTGGCTCAGCCGGCTGGTCGCTGTTGACCTTCCAGTAGACGAGCCCTCCTCCCATCAGCAGCATGGCCACCGCCACACCGATGAATCCCGCGCTCCCGTCCGAACTGTGCGACTTGTTGGACTTCGACTCAGGCACCAGTGTCTCCCTGCATTTGCGCCGCCGACTATACCTTGGGACGCGGCGTGGGCGAGCGATCTCACGCAGTCCCGGGCGCGGTGTCACCCAGAGCCCCGGAATGGCGGAAAAATGAGGCTCCGGTGTCTCCCCAGGCGCGCCGGTCTTCCAGCGGGAAGGATGACTGCGGCTCGAGGACGACCTGGCGCCGGGCGGGGTGCTCGATCACCACTCGCGCCCTCGGCTGGAGCAGGGGCGGGGCAAGCACGCTGCCGAGCGCCCCGAGGAGCGTGTCCAGGCGCTGCCAGGGCGGGTCGCACAGCACCAGATCGTAGGGGCCGGCGTCGAGCAGTCGGGTGCGGGACCGCTCGACCGTGCTCCGCACCACAGAGATGCCGTCCGTGATACCCAGTTGCTCCAGGTTGCTCCGAATGCAGGCCGCCGACGCCGCCGCGCAGTCGACGAAGCATGTCGAAGCCGCGCCTCGCGAGAGCGCCTCGATGCCGAGGGCCCCGCTACCCGCGAATAGATCCGCTACCCGCAGCCCCCCGAGGTCGCCGAGGATCGAGAATATCGCCTCGCGCACCCGGTCGGTGGTTGGGCGCGTCTCCCTGCCGCGCGGAGAGCGAATCGTTCGTGCTCTCCAGCGCCCGGCGATGATTCGCATGAGGCGTCGCTCAGAAGGTCATCCGCAGATCCAGACTTCCGGCGCCTCGGCCCAGCCCGACTCGGGGCTCGAATCGAACGCCCCGTGACTTGGCCTGTTGGTCAGAGTCGCTGTCCGTCAACAACAGATAGGTGCCGACGCCGCCCAGCACCACACCGAGCGGAATCAGCACGAAAGCCATCGTGCGCGAGGTCACGTTCGAGTCGCAGATCTCGCGAATGTTGGCTGCATCCGGATCGCTCCGCGCGCGAACGCAGGGATCCTGATCGCGTGGGGTCTCGTTGACGTACTGCTTGAACTCGTCGTCATTGGCCTGACTGTAGCTCTGCACCCAGAACACCCCGCCGACTCCGGCAGAGACCGCACCCAATCCGATGGCTGCGTAACCCCACAGCTTCTTGCTCCCCGTGGGACTATCCGCCACGGCCCCCGTGATTTCGCCTGCCTCCTCTTCCTCCTCGGAGTCTTCTTTGAGCGCGACGGGAACGAGCTTCAGCTTGGCGCGGCTTCCCGGCTTCACCTCCACGCTTCCCTTGAGCTTCTCGTAGCCCGCCGCGTCGATCACCACGGTGAGGTTGCCGGCAGGAACCTCCAACTCGGCCTTGCCGTCCTGCACGAGCCCAGCCAGAAGCCCGTTGACCATGACTTCCCCGTTGATCTTGCCGGCGGAAATCACGAGTGTCGAACTGGCCTCACCGATCAACTTGGCGAGGGCTCCCTCGGCGAGTTGCAGCAGGGTGTCGTCGGTATCGTCGTTCAGGTTCTCGCTGAACGTGAAAGTGGTTTCGCGATTCCCGCCGTCCTTCTGCCAGAGCCGCAGGTGCGCCTCGACCTCCTTGTTGGAGGTCTTCGTCAACGTCCCCCAGATGTAGCTGTCGGCCTTCACCGTCTCGTTCATCTTGGCCAGGCAGGCGTCGTCGGGTGGCTCGGGGCAGTCCAGCGCAGCCGTCAGCACTTCCAATGAGAACTCACCCGGTGCCAGTGAGAGCCCTTCGGCGCGAATGATCGCGCGGCGCATCGCGCCGGTCAGTGCTTTGGCATTCTCCCAAGCGTCTGGGCTTCCCAGCGCGAGGACTTGGAGTTCGCGTTCCTCAGCTGAGGATTGAGGCGCCAGCAGCACGACCGCAACGGCCAACCAGAGAGCAGCAAGGACGTGTCGCATCGACGGGAGAATAACCCCGAATTGTCGGGCCATGCCCCGGGTTTCTTCAGCCAGTTTCGATCTTCGTCCACATGCGCTGGCGCATCTTCTGCCGGCTACGGTCTTTTCGCGTGATTATTCGCGCGGCCCCCCAGGCGGCCAGCAGCTCGCCCTCCTGGCCAAGCGACGGCAGGACCGTCTTGCCGACCAGGTAGCTGCCCGGAATTGGACCGCGGATCGGCTCACCGCCCAAGTTCAGGTAGCTCGGGCCGTCCGTCGCCCACTGCCATTCCATGGGTTCGGCGCCTGGTGTGCTCTCCCGAACGTGGATGCGGTCGATCTCGCGACGTCCACCGTCAGTGTAGTCGTGCAGCGGAAGTCCATCGTGGGGCGAGTCCGCGACGCGCAGGTGTCTCTCGAGGAATGGCAGGTGCTCGCGCAGGGACGCCAGGACCGCCTCTCGCCCCTCGAGCAGCGTGAGCGGCCCTCTCACGGGCAGCAGCGTTTCTGCCACCAGCAGCATCTCGTCTTCGGCTGACTGGCCTTCGTTACCCAGCCGCTGCAGGTGGACCACCGGGCGGCGCGGATCCGGCCGATTCCCGTCCGCCGGCACGATGAATGCCTCCGCGCCCAGCGGCTCGGGGAGTGCCTCGCGGTTCACCACCAGACTGACCACGAATCGACCGACGGTTGCGGTCACACGTGGCCAGTCGCGCAGGGCGTGCTGGGTGATGCCTTCGCCCTGCGCCAGCTCTGCGACCATTTCTCCGGACAGACTGCAGACGACGGCATCCGCGCCGGTCGGCTCCTCTTCACCAGACTCGATGATCCCGGCCACGACTCCGTGCCGCACCACGATCTTTGAAGCCCGCCGGTCGAGGCGGCAGAGACCCCCATGAGCCTCGATGCGCTCGATCAGAAACTCGGCAAGCTCGTCCTCGGCGCGGTCGAGCGCCACCACGCCGCGGGTCCAAGCACCATGCAGCCGAGCGAGTGCGAAGGGCGGCAGCGTATCGCCTGGGCCGGCGGAGTTCGACGCGAACATCGCCGGCAGCACCGTCAGCGATCGGTAGGGGTGCCCGGCCGGAAATTTTCCGAGCAGGTCGTGCTGTCCCTCGGGTCCGACGAATGGCAACGAGCCCGCCACGCGCGCGGTCTCGATTCGCTCCCACAGATTGCCGGGTGGCCAGACGGCGTCCCGTTCGAAGGCCGCGTCCGCAGCCGCGTTCACGCGCGCGAACGTCCCGTACAGTTCGTCCACGACCTGCCGCACCTGGGGAAACTCCCGATCCACTTCCCGCTCGAACAACTCCAGATCGGGCGCAATCTCCACCCGACGTCCCGGCGCCAACACGACGAACATCGGATCCAGTGCCTGGGCGTGTCGCCGGAAGCGTTGACTCTGCGCGAGCTCGTGCAGGATCCGACGCCAGGCGGGTGACGAGCCGGCCAGGAGCGTGAACGTGCGGCGGCGCAGCAAGTGACCCTCGAACGAGTACGATGGCGGCTTCTGGCTCTGGCCCAGCAACAGCACGCGGAAGTCGCGTCGGGCCAGGAGCGCGGCGGTCGCGAGCGCGCCCAACGAGCGGCCCAAGACGACGACGTCGTAGTGCCGGGACGTCACCTCACCTTCACCGCTGAGACGGCCTCCGTTTGCCCAGAGGAGGCACGATGCTCCCGTCGGCAACCCCGCGCAGCACGGTCACCATCAGGTCGTGCTCCTGCACCAGGATACGCGCACTCAAGCTGTCTTCATCGTCGTCGTCTCGGACCTCCACGACGCGCTGAGCGATGATGGGGCCCGTGTCCACGCCCTCGTCGATGAGATGCACGGTGCAGCCGGTGACCTTCACGCCGTAGTCGAGCGCTTGGCGCTGGGCGTTCACACCCGGGAACGACGGGAGCAGGGCCGGATGGATGTTGATGATTCGACCCTGCATCCGCTGGATGAAGACCGCGGTGAGGACGCGCATGAAGCCTGCGAGCACGACCCACTCCACGCCGTGCGCCAGTAGCTTCTCGGCGACCGCTGCGTCGAACGCCTCGCGCCCGTCGAAGTCCCGGTGGGAGATCACGCAGGTGTCGACTCCGGCAGCCCGGGCCCGCTCCAGGGCCAGCGCCCCGGCCTGGTTGGAGATGACCAGCTCGACCCTTGCGTCCAGCGAGCCGTTCTCGATTGCGTCGAGGATTGCCTGTAGGTTCGATCCCCGGCCGGAAACCAGCACTCCGAGTCTCAGTGTCGCCACCGAGGCAGCTTACAGCAGCTCGACACGCGGCGTCTCGTCCGATGGCGATTTGGTGATTCGACCCGCGGTCCACGCCTGCTCGCCGGCGGCTTCGAGCGCCGCCACGGCCGCTGCTCCGCAGCCTCGGGCCACCACCGCGATCATGCCGATTCCGAGGTTGAACGTGCGCTGCATCTCGTCTTCGCTGACCGGTCCGCCGCGCGCTATGACGTCGAAGATCGCCGGGCGCTGGTGGTCGAAGCGTAGCTCAGCCCGCGTGCCCGTCGGCAGCACTCGCGGCAGGTTTCCCACGACCCCGCCTCCGGTCACGTGGCAGAGCGCGTGCAAATCGACATCCAGCTCCGCTGCCAGCGCGGCCACGCTGCGAGCGTAGATGCGGGTTGGCACCAGTAGCTCTTCACCCACGGTGCGTCCCAACTCGGGGACGGTCTGGTCGAAGCCGAGCTTCATTTCGCCCTCGAGCACGCGCCGGGCCAGTGAGTATCCGTTGGAGTGAAGCCCGCTCGACGCCACGGCGACGAGCTCGTCATCTTCACGTACTGACGGTGGCCCGAGCACGCGCTGGCGCGACACCACGCCGACCGCGAAACCCGCCAGGTCGTACTCCCCCTCGGCGTACATGCTGGGAAGCTCGGCGGTTTCGCCGCCCACCAGGGCACACCCAGCCAGACGGCAGCCATCGGCAATCCCGCGGATGACGCTTTCGGCGACGTCAACGTCGAGGCGGCCGCAGGCGAAGTAGTCCAGAAAGAACAGCGGCCGGGCACCCGTGGTGATGACGTCGTTCACGCACATCGCGACCAGATCCTGGCCAACGGTGTCGTGGCGGCCGGTGGCAAATGCGACCTTCAACTTGGTACCAACGCCATCCGTGCCGCTCACCAGCAGCGGGTCGGGAATGTCCGCGGGCAGCGCGCACAAGCCGGCGAAGCCGCCCACCCCGTCGACGACCGCGTCGGTGCGAGTTTGGCGCGCGAGTGGTTTGATGCGGTCGACGAGCGCGTCTCCGGCTCCGATGTCGACTCCGGCGTCTCGATAGGTGATGGGCATGTCCCACCGGAACCTATCACGCCGACGGAGATTGGTCGGGGTGGCTGGTGGCTGGATCCGTCCGACGGCTGGTCAGTCGCGAATTGGGCGCAGCAACCGGATCAGACCCCAAACGTTGAAGGCGGTGAACGCTGCGAACAGTGCGAGCAGTCCCAGCGCCCAGCGGGTGGACGTTGGCGTCTCGCCGTCGATGAGCAGCCACGCTGTGCCGGGCAGGCTGGCCTCCCCCACGTCGGCCACCGAGTCCGGCAGGCTGCTGTGCCGCAGGCCCGCCCGACTCACCGGCACGAGCCGTCCGACGAACGACGCGGGCGGAACAAAGTGGGGACCCTCCAGGCCGGCCGGCACACGAACTTCCACCCAGAGCTTGGGGTTCCCAGCTACCGGAGCGAGGCGGTACGTGTCGTCCTCGAGCGGCCGGGAGTACCGAATGGCGCCTCTGGTTCCGAGCGACCCTTCGCCTCGAATCCACCGGTTCGACTGGGATGGATCCGGCTGAAAGCGCGCGAGATTTCCCACGTCTTCGGGCGGCCCGCTCGCCAGGGAGTAGAGCGCCTCCCCCCGCAGAGACAGTGCCAGCAGCAGCGCGACCACCGCGGTCACTGACAATGCGATCAGCGTGAGCCGCTTCCCCGGCCGTCGCGGCTCTGGAAAAGCCTCGAACTCCGGGTCGGAAACCCGATCCGGCGCAGGGGCCAACGGGAGCTCGGCAACGTCAGGGGGGCTCGGCATGGCAGACCGGTGCGAAGACCTACCTCCGCTCGGACAACGGGGCCGTCCAGAGGTTCCAGCAGGCGCCCGACAACCCGTTCTTCGTGCCTCGGTCCGGGGTCCAGTAAACCCGGCTGCCAGCCCGGGTTTTCCGGGCGTGCCGTTGTAAGCTAGTCTTGGCCGCGCAGATTGGGGAGGCCATGGCCACGAAGCGAACTGTCATCTGCCCCTCGTGCGGGTTCAAGAACTCTCTTCCACTTCCTAGCAATCGTTGCGTCTCCTGCGGCGCGAAGATCGAGGAGCTGAAGCGCGACCTCAGCCACGAAGAAGCGCTCGAGCGCCGCTATCAGCAGGAAGGCTTCAGCATGGCATGGATGGGCATCTCCATCGCGATCATGGGGGTGCTGTCGGCTGCGCTGGTGATTGGCCTTCCCATGGTCGTGCCCACCTTGGACTTCGAGGGATCGGCCGGCATGATGGTGGCGATCCCGGTGTGGTTCGTGGGCGGCATGCTGATCGGGCTGATCTCTCCAGGGAAGACCTTCGTGGAGCCAGTGGTGGCGGTGTTCATCATCGCCATCCCCGTCGCCCTGTTCCTGCATCGGGGCCAGACCGTGAAGACCATGCCGTCGTTCATGTACATGCTCATGTCCGGCTTGGGGGCGCTGTTCACACTGATTGGTGCGTACATTGGCGAGCGGATTCAGATGGGTCCGCCCCCGAAACCGACCGAATAGGCAAGCAGTCGGCGCCCACTTCGGACCGGCGTCGAGCGTGAGGTTGTGCTCAGTTTCGCTTGGCTCAAAGCTGCCGTGTCGCGTGTCCGATTCGTTCGTCAGCGTCACTGGCATGCTGTGGTGCTGACGTTCGTGGTCGGCTCGCTCGGGGCGTGCGACGACGAGGAGGAGCTGGCACGCCTGAGAGAAGCGGCCGAGACGGTGAGAGCGGTCGAGCAACTGCGCGACGCTCCCAACGACGCCAAGCGACCGAGACTGGCAGCTCTGGAGAAGCTCAAGTGCACGGCTCAGGACGTTTGTGATCTGCAGCGCATCTGCACCAAGGCGTATCGACGCCATCAGAGCGCTTTGGACAGTGCTCGCGCCCTGCGCCACGCCGTGGACCGGGACGGGCGCACCGCCAAACAATCGGCGCAGGCCGCGAAGCTGCTGTCCAAGGCGAAGCGCGAGCTCGAGCGAGCCCGCTTCATGACGCGCCAGTGCGCGCGCCGGCAGGGCCAGGTGGTGCAGGCGTACGACCTGTAGCGGGACGCCTCGGGCCCATTCGCCTGCCCCTGCCCCTGCCCATCCCCATTCCCATTCGCCTGCCCCTGC
>CAZSVU010000315.1:0-10108 GCA_964610275.1 uncultured Polyangiaceae bacterium
GCAACCTGAAGGCGGGCGGCGCTTTCCTCACTCGCGTGCAGTGTACGCCCACGGGTTTCAGGGCGGCGCCAGCCCGCGGCTCATAGGCTGCTACTTCTTTGCTGAGTGCGTCGCGCAGGGCGCGGGGGATCGGGCGTAGGGACGGCACCCAGGTGGGGCGATGGGCAAGGGCACAGTCGAGGGTGGGACGATGGGCAGGGGCACGGGCGGTGGCACGGGCAAGGGGGCCCGCGATCGGCGCCGTCGTCCGGGTCACTCGCGTAGGGCTTCCGCAATCCAGTCGCCGGTGAACACGAGCGCACGCAAGTTGTGGTAGCTGGTCTTCCACTCCTCGCCCTTGTTCTCGCCGCGGGGCCCGGGCGTGCCGTCCGGTAGGAGCCCATAGAACCACTCTCCCCCAGCTGGATCCCAGGTCGCCTCCAACCAGGCCAGCGTGCGGTCGAGGCGACTGAGATGGACGACGTCCCCGGTGAGCCGGAACAGCCACCAGAGACCCGCCAGCGCCTCGAACTGCACCCACCAGATCTTCTCGGGATCCGTCACCTCGCCGCCCGGCACTCCCTCGTTGTAGTACCCACCCGCGTCGGAGTCGTAGCCACGCTCGGAAGCGTGCACGCCCATCCTTCGGGCTGCGTCGCGCACGGCGGGCTCCTCCGCGCGATCCAGGGCGCGCGCCGCGTCCATCAACAGCCAGACCGTCTCGATATCGTGTCCATAACTGACCAGGGGGCTGCCCACGGGAGTCCAATCGCGGTCGAACGCGACCGCCACGTAGTCCGAGGGCTGGAGCAGGTGGTTCACGGTCACGTCGACGAGCTCACTCAGGCGGTCGTGCACCACGGATTCGTTCGTCAAACGGTACAGAGCCGTGAAAGCCTCCATGAGGTGGATGTGCGTGTTGGTGCCGTGCGCGGCGCCTTCAATCCAGCTCAGCGGATCATCGGTCTGGTCGTATCCACCATGGGCGGGGTCATGCGCCCGGCCGTCGACTGACGCAAAGCAATCCAGCGCACGCTGTTGGGCCGCCTGCACGCCAAACTCGCTCGCGTACGCCGAGAGCCCGTAGATGGCAAAAGCCTCCGCATAAAGCTTCTTCTTGCGGTCCACGACTCCCCCGGCCGGTCCCGCCATGTAGAAGAACTCACCATCCTTCTGATCGCGCAGGTGGTCGAGCAGAAATGCGTAGCAACTCGCCGCCGCCGCTTCGACCGCCACGGTAGGCGCACGCCGCCCATGCCACGTCGACATGGCCCAAAGCTGTCGACTCTGCTGAATGAGCCCCTTTTCGTGGGGCGCGGTCGGGCGTCCGTCGCGCGTGAGCGTGCCGTGAAACCCTCCGTTGGTGGGGTCCACTCCATGCTGAAGCCACCACTCTGCGGTGCGTTCGGCGAGCACGGCCAACCGTCGCTCCAGGTCCACCAGCAGGCCATGAGTCTCTGCGGTCAGCGTATCTTCCGCGCGTTTCGCCCGCCGCTCACCGTCGTCTTGCATGTCTCCGTCCACCGCGCACCAAGTCGCGGCCCGCGTGCATCTTACCGAGGCGCGCCCGACTCACAACTGAAGCGTTTAACCGGGTTCAGAACCGGCCCGAAACCACCGCCGCGGCCCCACCTGGCGTGGCCCGGATTTCGACGCTGGCTGCTGCCGGCGGGGGGGCTTCACCGGGAGACAAGGCGATCCAGGTCGCCACGGCCAACCCGATCACGCCGACTCCCAACGCCACGTTCGCCAACAGCGCATCCCGCTCGAGCGCGTGCGCCCGGTCAGCGGAGCAATTGGGGGCACAGGAGGACTGCATCTCCTGTTCCCGACTCTCCACGGACAAGCCGAGAACGACGAAGGTGCCCAACCCGACGACTCCCACTCCGCCAGCAACCCAGGCAGCCGACGGGACCGACCCGACCGCGCCCGTGTCCACACCGCCGCCGGCATCGCCGCCGCCGGCAACGTCGCGTCGGGAAAAGGTCGCACTGACAAAGCGGTTCTTCTCGCCCTCCCGCACGATGATGTCCGTCACTACCGATTCGTATCCGGGGTACTCCCAGAGCAGACGCCGTGCTCCCGGATCCAAGCGCAGTGGCCGACCATCCAAACGATCGGTCAACAGCTCGCCGTCGGCGAACACACGGACTTCCGCCAGGTCGGGCCCATCGGCCGTGCGTGCGCGCAGCACGACGGATGGGATGCGTTGCTCGATGTCGAACAGCCACTCGCGGCAATCCTGCCGAATGACCGCAGGGCAGGCCTCCTGGGCGCACAGGGTCAAGAGCTCTCGGGCATGATTGAGTCGTCCCCGATCACGCTCCACCTGCGCCGTCTCGAAAGCGTTGATGCACTGGTCGACAGGCTCGGCAGCCGCCGTCGGCCGCGCACCCAGCGCAGCCAGAGCTACCCCCGCAACAACGCGCCCGAGCCACCGCACGATGGGGCGACCATAGCACGCTACAAGCACTCCCGACGCACGCGCCGATGGCCCTCGGCATCGTAGTAGAACGGCGATTCGCAGCCGGACGGTCGAGCGGCCGCGGGTGCTGGTCGCGGGGGGCGTTTCGATGTGGGCGCCGTTTTTCGAGCCGGCCGGACGCGCACCGGCGCCTTCGACGCGCCGGACGCGGCGCTCGCCACCGCGGCGGCCTGTGACGGTTCGGCTGCTGGTTCGTCGGCGGAGGAAGTCGGAAGCTGATCGACCGGGATCGGCTCGTCGACGCGATTCGGCGGCGCCACCGGGGTCGCCGGCTCGCCGGCTGCTGCCGGCTGCGCAGCGGCTCCCCCGTCGTCGCCCCCAAACCACGCCCAACCGAGCGCTGCCAAACCGACGAACGCCAACGCGCCGGCTCCGGCACGCACCTCGGGTCGACCCCACCACCCGGTAGGCGCTGGCGGCGGCAGCGACGGGGACGACCCGAGCGACGGGGACGACCCAATGGCGTCGAGGGTCGCCAAAGTGCTCTCGAGCGCAGCCCGGATTTCCGACTGCATCCTGGCACGGTCGGCTTCGAAATGCTCCTCCATGTAGGCGTCGGTGCTCACCTTGCCATCGTCGAACTCGATTTCGGTGAGCAGCTCATCGAGACGCGCTGCCACGATCGACGCGCTTTCGGGGCGAAACTTCGGGTCGCGCGCGAGCAACTGGAACAGAAGCTCGACGAGCCCGAGGGGAACCCCTTCGCGCACGAGCCCGATGTCGGGGGTTGCGCCGTGCAACACCTGCTGCGCCACTTCGGTTTCCGCCTCGGCGTCAAAGAGGTGCGCTCCGCTCAGCATCTCGTAGAGCACGACTCCCAGCGAGAACAAGTCGACTCGCGCATCGATCTTCTCGAACCTCAGCCGCTCCGGTGCCATATACCTGAGCTTGCCCTTGAGGGAGCCGCTGAAGGTCTGTTGGTCAGTGAAGATGGTCTGGGCAACGCCGAAGTCGGTCACGCGAGCCAGCCCGTCGAAACCGATGAGGATGTTCTGTGGGCAGACGTCGCGGTGCAAGAACCCCTGAGGTCGCCCGACATGGTCGACGAGGCTGTGGGCCGCGTGCAGACCCTGAGCCGCATCCCGGCAAGCCCGGACGCAGATCTGAACGGGAAGCAGCTCGCCGCGCTGGCGGGCTTCGGTAATGAGCTGGGAGGCCGGAGCCCCCTCCACGTACTGCATGACCAAATAGGGGCCACGCGCGTCTTCCCCCGCGTCCAAGACGCTGACCGCGCTCGCATGGCGAAGCAGCGCCGCGACGCGGCCCTCCTGGAGGAAGGCTGCCCGTGCCTCCTGACTCGCCGCGAAGTGGTCATGGAGCCGCTTGACGGCAAAAAGCCGAGAGAAATGCTCGGCACGACGCACCGCCAGCTCGACCGTACCCATGCCCCCGCGCGCGATTTCCAGGAGGGTCAGGTAGCCGGGAGGCCCTTCCGCCACACGGGACCTGCCGCGCTTCGGGCTGAAGCTTGACTCGGCGGCCATGATCCGTAGCAATCAAGCTTGCGTGACAGCCGCGGGACGTCAAGATCACTCTATAGGAAGCACGTTGGAACCAGCGTTGCGGGCCGCACTGGATGCGGCCGACCGTGGTCAGCGAGAGCCCGCGGTGGCGGCGCTCGCCCAATTGTCCAACCGAGATCCAGAGTTTCTGCAGGCGTGCCAGCTGGCCGTGCAGGCACACCTGGCCCTCACCCACCCGAGCGACGCGGCACCGCCCACGCGCGAAGCCATCGCGCAGTACCTGGAATCGGCGCCAGAATCGCGCACCGCGGCGTCGCTCGCGTGCAGCGCGGCGGCGACTGGAAGCGTCCTCGGACTGGACGCTGCGGGGCTGCGTGAGTGGAATGCGCTGAACGCTTCGCTGCTGCACGACCAGCCCACGGGCGTTGCAGCAGGTTGGCTCACCTTGTCGCGAGCTTGGGAACAGCTCATCGGTGGAGCCGGGGCCGAGGTCGACGCGAGGCTGGAAGCACTACGCACCGAAGCCGTCGACGCCCAGGCCGCAGTGCTCGCCGTGGAGGCCACGGCCCTACGGGCCCTGGCGGCGCTGAACCAAGGCAACCTCGAAGAAGCCACCGAGCGCGGCCGGCGAGCCTCGCGCATGGCGCGAACGGAGGCCATCCCGAGAGCGGAGTTCATGGCCCACTTGCTGCTGGCTCGAATGCGAAGAGTCAGTGGCAAGCCGCACCTAGCGGCGAGGATCCTGTCGTCGTTGTTGGAGTTCGCCGCTGCACCCTGGCACCCCTGGATGCTGTGGGAGCTCACTCTGGCCGGCGGCCAGCCCACCCAGGGCTCCTCCGGTCCGGCCGCGCCGTGGCCGGCGCTCGATCAAGTGCGCTCGATGCTGGATGCAGCGCGCATTGGCGACCAGACGCAGTTCGACGAGCGCCGCGCAGCCGCGCTGGCCACGGTTTCGGGTTGGGCCTGGTTCGAAACCGATCTCAGGTTGTTCCACCACCTGGTCGACCCGCGCATCGCCCTCGACGATCTGGATCCGCGGGCGGTCACCTGGGTCCACGGCCAGACGGCGGAGACTCCGTTTGGCCTGCACGGGCTGTGTGCCAACCCCGTCAAACCGGAAGCTGACGAGGACGCGGTCGCCTACGTGATCGCCACGCCGGATGTGCCGGCGCGCCGCATTCTCTCCTTGGGCTTGGAGCTCGTTCCGGGCGAGGCGATCCGCCTCGCGCAGATGCGCCGACGCTCCGGTCGCCTCGACACGGCCGCTGCCGCACTCGCCCTGGCCGGACCGGAAGGACTGGAGAGCACCGAGTTCTTCCGGGCAGTCTATGGGTTTGCGTACACGCCGGAGATCCATCGCGGCGTGATCAAGACACTGGTGCATCGGTTGCGGGCCCGGCTCGAGGACGTGGCGCGCGTGCACTCGGAGTCCGGCCGGCTCCGGCTGGAGCACGTGACCACCGCCATCCTACCCGACCCGCGGTGTTCCGCAGCGCTGAACGACCGTGTGCTGTGGCTGCTGTCCACGCACCGCGGCCTGAGCGCGCGCGATGCGGCCGAACGCCTCCAACTTCCGCTGCGCACCGTGCAGACTGCACTGCACGAGCTGGTGGAGGACGGATCTTGCGAATCCCAGCGGATGGGGCGCAACGTGAGCTACGAGGTGGAGGACACGACGTTCTCCGAGCCCACGCTGATTCTCAGGCGCCGCGGCAAGTTTCCCGCCTGAGCTACGCCCGCAGGGGCTGCACCGCCCCGCACCCCGCAGGCCGCTCGCCAGCCGCTCAAAGGGGGTTCCGAGCGCACCGGAACCCGGTGGTGTACTGACGGCTGGTGGGGATTCGATCCTCGCGGGACGCGGCGCGCAGGTAGTCCTCCAGCGGCGACGAAATGTCGCCGCCTCGTATCACACGGGTGGCGCTGGGCACCGCACTGACGACGTTCGCGCAGTCCGTGCAGGAGTTGCCTCCAGTCGAGTACCAAGTCGCGTCATGGTAGTCGAGGACCCACTCGGACATGTTGCCGGCGAGATCGCTGTGGCCAAACTCGCCGTTTCCCAGCACTCGCGACCCGACCGGTGCAAACCCCTCACCGTTGAAAAAGGCCCGGGTCGTACCAGCCGGGTCTGAGCCCCACGGGAACAGGTTGTTCAGCGCTCCGCCGGCAGCGGCGTACTCCCACTCCGCTTCGGTGGGCAGACGGCCACCGTCCCAGATGCAGAACGCGAACGCGACGTACCAACTGACACAGTTGATCGGCAGGGTGTCGTTCCCGGTGGTTGCGCTCCAAGTGAATAGCGCTGGGTCGCAGACCAGGTGGTCCTCCAGCAGGCTGGGTGTTGGCAGCTGGGCGTCCCACTGAGTGTCCCAGCCGCTGCCTCGAATCTGCGGGTGGGCACCGTGCCCGGCTGCAGGTCGCTCTCCGAGAGAATACGCGGCGAAGTACTTGCGAAAGCGTGCGACGGTAACCTCGAACCTATCCAACCGGAAGCTGCTCACGGTCACAGCGTGCTCAGGTTGCTCATCGGAGCCGACACCAGAACCGATGTAGGCATCGGTTCCGGCAACGCTCCGGCCCATCGGGAACGTCCCGCCAGGAACGTCGATCGTCTCGCAACAACTCACGGTCTCCGCGGTATCGCAATACACCCCACCCTCGCATGAGGGCGGCGGCCAGGGCGCGACCCCGCCCACGCCCGCGGTCCCACCAAGGGCTCCGCCGGTGCCGCCCATGCCGCCGAGGGCTCCCCCGCTACCTCCGACGTCCGTGCCGCCTCCGCCGGCAAACCCTGCTCCGCTGCTTCCCGCTACGCCGGCCACGCCGGCCACGCCGGCCACGCCGGCAACGCCAGCGGTACCGCCGGCCACGCCCCCACCGCCCGCAGGACCACCAGCGGACCCGGCCCAGGCCTCACCACCGCCACCGGCTACGCCGGCGGCGCCGGCGGAGCCCCCGGGCAGCCCTGCGGATCCTGCCCCTCCGGCCAACGTCCCTGCCTGGCCCCCCGTAAGCAGACCCCCGGTCCCGCCGAGCTCGAGCCCGCCGGTGCTGCCCGCCGCCCCTCCGAGGCTCGGCCCTCCAGACCCATCGGCACCACCGGTCGGGCTGGCACCGCCGTCGTCGTCGTCGCCGCCGGCAAGCGCTTCGTAATCCACCACGCAGGCGTGTGCGAGGCCCGCGACAGCGAACAAAGCAAGCAGAACAGGCGGTCGTTGCAGGAGTCCCACAGCGCAGCAGGAAAGGTATCAGCGCACCGGCCGGCGGGCAACGACCGCCCCGGGACCGGTTGCACGGCAATGCGGCCAACCTGGATCCCACGACGGGGCGTTCCAGCCGCCGCCCGGCTCAGCCCCCGTCGAGCTCGGCGAGTCGTTTTTCGGCTGATTCTCGCACGTACTCGTCAGCGTCGGCTTCAGCGACCGACTGGAGCGTCTCTCGGTCGGCCAAGCGCTCGACCGCGGCCTTGCGGATGTAGGCTTCAGTGTTCTCGCGCGCCACCCGAGCCAGCACCTGTTGATCGTCGACGCGATCCAGCGCGGCCTTGCGCACGGTCCACTTCGGATCCGTGTCCACGACCTCGACCAGCAGCGCGGAGTCCTTCACTCGCGCCACTGCCGCTTCGCGCACCGAGCTTTCGGAGTCGCCTCGCGCGATTTCTGTCAATGCGTCCTGGTCGCTCAAGCTCTCCACCGCCGTCTTGCGAAGCTCCGCCCTGAGGGCATTCTTCGCCAGATCGAGCAAACCTTCGGACGCCAGACGCCCCACGGCCAGCGCCCGGACCTCGGGATCGGGCGCGTTCTCTGCGACGTCGAGTAGCAGCGTCTGGTCGTCCAGATGCTCCACAGCCGCCTGTCGCACGCTTCGACCCGGTACCGCATCGACCTCGGAGTCGTCTTTGGCCAGTCGAGCCAGCGCCGCCGGATCGTTCAGTCGCTCGACCGCGAAGCGCCGCACCTCCGGTTCCTCGGTATCTTTGCGAGCGATCTCCTGCAGCACTCCCTGATCGTCCAGGCGGCTCACCGCCGCCTTGCGTGCCGTCGCGTCTTCTGCGGTGCGCGCAATGTCGGCCAGCAGCGCCGGCGTGGTGAGCTTCTTCACGGCAGCCTCGCGCACGCACCAGTCCGTGGCACGCAGGGCGATGTCCGCCAGCAGATCCTCGTCCTTCAGCCGAGCCACGGCCGCCTCTCGAACCGGACGCTCTTCCGCAGCACTCTCCGCGATCAAAGCCAGGACGGACTCGTCCTCGAGCTGCTTCACGTCGGCCTCGGTGTGAGGGCGGTACCCGCCGGAGCGTGCCCGGTCGGTCTCGACCGCGAGTGCCGCGAGCTTGCGAATCGTCCCGCAGGTGGCGCACTCGGCGACATCCCGCAGCCAGTGGCGGTCGGTCAACCGTTTGAGCGCCAGTCGCCGGATCTCGGCGTCGGGATCTTGCTTGGCGACGGTGGCCAAATCCTCCTGGTTGTCGAGTTGTTCCACTGCCGCCTTGCGCACGCTCGGATCCGAATGCTTCCAGGCGGGCCTGAACAGGTCGAAGAACGCCACGCTTACCTTCCCTGCGGCCGACGCCCGAGGAGTGACGGCCGCTGCTGACGAGGGGCGTGTTACGGCCACCTGCCGCCGAATGCAACATGCTGCACGCGGGGGCCCGACGGTGGCAGGCGCCCAGATTGCAGCGGTGCAGGGGAGCGGCTAGGAACGCCCTGAACCCTGCCATGTCGAAGAGAGCATTTGCGTCGTCGCCCACGCGATCTGGTGGACGCAAAATAGCCGGTCCCGCTGCCGTCGCGCTGGGCCTCAGCGCGACCATGGCACTGGCGAGGCCCGGCACCCCAGCCGCAGCGGTGGAAGCCGCGCCGACTCCTGCCGCCGAGGACTCTGGCCGGGAGTCAGGGCCGGACACCGGTCTGCCAGCCCAACGGCAGCCCCTGCTCGATCGCCAAGGACAGATTGCACTTCTGGTGGACGAACCACGCGTGGCCAGCGAGGCGGTCGCGCGCCTGGCTGATTCGCACGGCGGCGAACTCGGGGAGCAGGCGGAGCGTCAGGTCGTCATTCGTGTCCCCGCCGCCCAGCTGGACACCGTGATCGCTCGATTGCGCGAGCTGGGAAAGATCCGACACCGCTCGGTCACGACCCGTGACATCGGCCCTGAGCGGATCGAGCTCACCACGGGGCTGGCCAGTGCCGTGCAAACGCGTGAGCGTCTGCTCGCTCTGGGACAGCGGGCTCAGTCCGTGGATGACTCATTGCTGGTCGAACGTCGCCTGGCGCTCGTGGACGAAGAGATCGCGCGGCTGCGGGCTGCGTCGATAGCGCTCGAGCGGCGCGGCGAGTTGGCAACCCTCACCGTGCTGCTGATGCCGTTTGCCGAACGTACGCCCGAAGGCGTGCCCGAGCCCGCGCTCCCGTTTCCCTGGCTCGACCGCATGACGCTTTCGGATCTGCTCGATACCGACCAGAGCAGCAGCGACGACGACGAGGCAGAGTCGCGGCACATCGACTCGAACTTGGACCTGGGGCTGCAGCTGGAAGGGACGCGTCTGGACGGACTGCCCGACGAGCGCGACCGCGCGTACGCCGTGGCCGCGGCGCTGCGGGCACGGGGTGTCGTGGGGACGGATCCACTGGGCGTGGCTCTGGGGACCGACCTCGCACTCGGAGGCGGCGAGGGTTTTCTCTACGACGTGGGGCTCCTCTTGGGGCTGGGGCTATCGATCGGGGAGTACTCCTCGATGGGACTCGTGGCAGGTCTCGGGCACAGCGGGTGGACGGGCCGCCACGTCAAGCCGGCCCTGGACATCCCGGTGGAGCTGTTCACGACGCTGGAGGCCGGAGACACGGCGCGGCTGATTCTGTTTGCCCAGCCTCGTTGGGCGTTCGCCCACTCGCGCGACCAGGGCTCCCCCAACACTCCCTTCGGCGACGAGCTCAGCGTGGGCGGTGCGGTACTGATCCCGGCGGTGTTCGGCAACGACGAGCTGGATGAGGGCGGTCTGAGGATTGGCGGCGTGTACACCGAGGTCAGTGGCACGCGCGCATACACGCTGACGCTGGGCATGGGGGTCGGCGCGGTCGATTACTGATTCGTACGGGCACGGGCACGGGTACGGGCACGGGCACGGGTATGCACCCTCGCTCGGAGGTTGGGCCGGGCGGCGTGAAGATGATGGAGCAACGTCGG
>CAZSVU010000316.1:0-10087 GCA_964610275.1 uncultured Polyangiaceae bacterium
ACCGCCGCCACGGTATCGTCTCGCGATTGCGGTGTTTCGCGCCGCGAACTAGCTCATCTGGTCCTCCGTGCGACAGCCCAGCCCGCGCCTGAGCACAGCTCAGGCGCTTCCGTCCCCACCTACTGCTCCACAACCAGACGCGTAACAGCTCCGTCCACTCCCAGCGCCCAGCCTCGCCGGCTCAGCCCCCGAACCCCGTTGCGTACTGCTCCAACAGGCCCGCCACTTCCACCAGGTCGGGGTCGGTGTCCGCAGCGTGCGCGCCCCGAACGTTTTCCAGTGCTTCGAGCACGATCTCCAATCGCTCTGCCGCGGTGAGCGCCTTGTCGACCTGCATCAGCGCCTCGGCGTAGCCGGCGATGGCAGCCGCCTTGGTCAGGTTGGCATCATCACCGGCAAGGTCGTTGAGCGTGCTGTCGATCACGGCACTCCGAGCCTCACGCGTGAAGGGCGTCTCCCAGGTGGCCCGGAGCCGAATTCGATCGTCGCCATGCAGCAGGCTCGGGTCACAAGCCTCGAGAATCTGGAAAAAGACCATGGCGTCATTGGGGCCGAGATGCTGCGGGCGGACCTGGGTGGGATCCGTGCTCATTTCCTCCCCGTAGAACCGGATGACCTCCAGGTAGTACGGCAGCGTCACCTCGAGCCTCACCGCCCGGGCTGCCAGGTCGACGACTCTCAGGAAGTGCTCGCCAAAGATCTTCCGGGCTTCGGCTTCCGAGTCCAGATACACGTAGGCTCCGCGCCCCGCGTCGGTCACCGTGTCCATCAGGGTGTCGTTGACACCATCCCCTACCCCGACTCCGGCCAGGTAGATGCCTGCGTCCCCCCCCTCCTCGTCGTCGGCGTGCTCGGCAATGAGTTGCTCGTCCGTGATCCCGACATTGGCCTGCCCGTCGCTCACCAGGATCACTCGGTTGATGCGGTCCACGGCATGGTGCTCCTCGGCCAGCGCATATCCGCGAGCAAGGCCGGCGCTCAGATCGGTGCCCCCGCTGGCGGAAAGGGCCTCTGCGGCGGCCACCACCACCGGATCGTCGGGGCCGCTGACGGTGTGCCCGCTCAGGATGTCGGCCTGCGTCGTGCTCCAGGTCACCATCGAGACGATGTCGCCCTCGCGCAACTCGCCGGCCACGGCCAGCACTGCCGCGCGCTCCAACGCAATGGGCTCGCCACTCATGGATCCCGAGGTATCGAGCACGAAGATGATGTTCAGGGGAGCGCGGTCGGCGGCCTCGCGCGCTTCGGCTTGCAGCGCCACCTGCAGGCTCAGCTCGCCGTCGGTCGGGCACGAGGAAAGCTGCGGGACGATCCGGACTTCCCCGGGATCGGCCGGCTCGAAGCTGAAGTCGTAGTAGTTGAGGAACTCGTACGGGCGCACGACGTACGCTGGCACCGTGCCCCCCCGACGAATGATGCGTCGCGCGATGGTGGCGGACGCCGTCGAGGCCGAATCGTCAGCCGAGAGGTACAAGGTGTAGGGCGTGCTGGAGTCGATTCCCAGGCACAGCGACTCGGCCTGAGGCTGGAGCGCTTGCGGGGAAAGCCCGGGCGAGTCCGAGCCGGCCAACCCCGCCGCGGCCGCGCCGGATTGGCCTCCCGCGATCGGCGCCGAGTCCGAGCCGCCGCGCCCGGCATCGCCGGTCTCGCCGGCCCCTCCGGACTCGCCCGACTGTCCGCCCACGGAGGTGCTGCCCCCGGGTGCCCCGGACGCCCCGGCAGCAGCGCCGACGCCTGCTCCGGAAGAGCCGCCACTTCCGGGCGATCCTCCGACACCCGCCGCAGTGTAGCCGCCGCTTCCCATAGAGGCGCCTCCACTGCCGGAGGGGGAGTAGTCGTATTCGTCGGGGACGCCGTCCAGGTTCAGGTTGAGGGTGGGGTCCGCGCCCGCCGTCGCTCCTCCGGTGCCGGACGCGGTCTCGTCCCGCTCCTCGCACGCAGCCGGGTCCTCACACTCGCGCTGCGCGCCGTCACCGCCGCAGAGCCCCGGTGGAGCGGCATCCAGCCTCAGCGGCTGAGTGCCACCAGCGAAATTCTCCTGGCCTGACGTGGACGTGGACCCCACCGAGTCTTCCCCCACGCCAGCGCCACACGACAAGACGAGAAGTGTGCCAAAGGCGTATCCGAGCTTGCGCATGCACGTCCCGGCTGCAGACCCCATGCCAGGAAGGAAACCAGCTGCCATACCGGGCACTTGCAGGACGCCACTCGTCGAGTGGCACAGACTGGGCCTGGGCAGACCGCGCCCGAGCAGAGCTCGGGCGCCGCGTCCCAACGCAGCCCCAAACAAGAGACCGGCGCCTGAGCAACGCTCAGGCGCCTCCCAACCAACCGACGTCTGCATCTGCTGCTGCACCACCAGGAGCGCCCGAGCAGAGCTCGGGCGCCGCGTCCCAACGCAGCCCCAAACAAGAGACCGGCGCCTGAGCAACGCTCAGGCGCCTCCCAACCAACCGACGTCTGCATCTGCTGCTGCACCACCAGAAGCGGCACGACTCCGTGACGGGGGCGGCAGTGGATACGAAGCTGCAACGCGTCTTGGGGTGTAGACGGCGTTGGGACGGAAGGGACTAGGGAAGCCCCCGAGCTTCGTGCTCGGGGGCGGGGCCTCGGGGGCGGGTCAGTACCGCGCCCACCCCGGATTCGCCCTCCATTCGTCGAACAGCACCAGGGCCTCCCCTCGGAGGGCCTGGTGCATGGGCAACTGCCGATCGGCAGGTGGCTGCGAGAGCTCGGAGCAGATGAGCGCGTCGTCAAAGCCAGCGTCCCGAGCGTCCGTGCAGTTGCACGCAAAGTAGACGCGATCGACACGCGCCCAGTACAGCGCCGCCAGGCACATCGGACACGGCTCACAGCTGGCGTAGACGTCGCAGCCTGACAGCACGTGGGAACCGAGCGTGGCGCACGCATCGCGGATGGCCACGATCTCGGCGTGCGCCGTGGGGTCCATCGCGCGCACCACCCGATTGGTGCCCCGTCCGACGATGCGTCCTGCCTGGACGATCAGGGCGCCGAACGGCCCGCCCCGTCCGTCCTGCATGCCGGCGCGGGCAAGCTCGATGGCTTCGCGGAGGTACGTGTCGGGACTCGAATCGGTGAGGGTCAAGGGGCAAGCTCCTTCGGCGGGACCAGCAGCGCACCGGTCGAGCCAGGCAAGCGTCCGCCAAGACGGCGCGCCCGCCAACTGGGAAACGCCCAAGCCCGGATCCGATGCTGTCTCCTGCTTGCGAAGCCACTCTCCCCTGCCCTGAGCCGCCGGTGCCGCTAGACTGCCAGGGTGACGCCGGATGAGTGCCAGAAGCGACTGCTGCGCCTCCACCAGCAGGTGGACGAGCAGGCCGCGGCCTTGGCCCGCCGACACGGTCCGGCGCTGGTGTGCCGTCGCGGTTGCACGGATTGCTGCATCGACGACCTCACCGTATTCGAGGTCGAAGCCGTTCGGATCCGCCGCGCGGCGCCAGACCTGCTGCGCTCGGGCGTCCCACATCCCCCTGGCCAGTGCGCGTTCCTGGACTCCGAGGGCGCCTGCCGCGTCTACGAGGATCGTCCGTACGTGTGCCGCACCCAGGGCCTACCCCTGCGCTGGCTGGAAGAAACGGACGTCGGCGAAATCCTCGAGCAGCGCGACGTCTGCGAGCTGAACCTGGTCGATACGCCGCTGGAGAGCCTGACCGAGACAAATGTCTGGCTCATCGGGCCCTTCGAGGAGCGCCTCGCCCGCCTGCAGCAGGAGGCGTACGGCAATCAGAAGCGGGTGCCCCTGCGCAGCCTGTTCGAGCGCGAGCTCGAGGACTGAGCCGCACTCCAGCGCGCGCTCATGGAACGCCCAGGCCCGCCCCGGCAAGGGCGGGCCTGGATCACGCGCTGTTCGCGCTCGTTGCGGGCGTCAGTGGTAGCAGAGCAGGCTGGCGCTGTTCACGGTCATGGTGGTTCCCAGGTTCGGGAACGCGCCACTGGAGATGAAGTTCCAGTTGCTCTCACCCGTGGCGACAGCTCCGCCTTGAGGATCGCGATCCACACAGTAGTCGAGCGCACCGTCCCGGGCGTTGGGCGTGTCCGAATGCACCGGCATCACCACGCAGTCGGTCATTTCGCCACCGGTGACGACGGCTTCGACCACCGCGGCCGTCCAGAAGTCACCGCTGTCGTCGTACCCATCGACGCTCAGCACCGGGAAGTTCTGGCCGTTGCTCGGGTCGTAGCCCATGGCCAGGCGCCGCTCACCGTTGCAGTAGACGTTCAGGTGCGGATTGACGTCACCGCTGATGTTGTAGGCGTACAGGGCGATGGCGAACCGATCGCCGTCGGCGGGGTTGTCGATGTTGGTGTTCTCGGCCGCGCAGAAGCTGGTGCTGGTCGGATCCGTCACCGACGTGGAGCAGCTGACGTTGTCCCGATCCAGACGAGGATTGGGGCATGGCGACGACGTGTCCGTCCCACGTCGCGATCCCCACCCATGGCAGACATCTCCCTCCGACGCCGCATAGCCCCAACTGGCGTTCGCGTTCGCGTAGAAGTTGTCGTCGCCATTGCCGCCAGTGGTGAACCAGCCACGCGGATCGCTCCCGCTCGAAGCTTGCATGCGGGCAAAATGCAGGTCGACGTCGTTCGGCATGGGCGCCCAGCAAGCTTCGGCGCGGATGCCAGGCGCGCGCACCCTGACTTTGACCGTGCACTCGTACGGCGTCCCGTCCACCTCGAACTCGCCCGTCACCAGGTAGTCACCCGAAAGGGCAAACGCCGGGTAGATCTGGCTCGGTCCATTGCTGACCACGATGCCCTTCTGCGCTGCGTTCGAGCCCAGCCCGCTCTGCTCGTCGCCGACGATAGAGGCGGCGGACGAATCGGCGCCGTCGTACACGGCAAAACTCGGGTGCGGCAGGATGTTGTCGCAGTCACCACCCGTCACGGTCCACTGCCAGTTGCTGGCCACGCCGTTGACCACCCAAGAGGCGCCGTTGATGGCGACGTCCAGGGCAGCCGGATCCGGGTACGGCTCCGTGTCCACGGCGCCCACGGGGCACTCCACCTGCACCGGGACGCACGCACAGTCCACGGCAGCGTTACGCTCCAAACCGTCGCAATCAAAATCCCCCGCCGAGCAGACATCCTCGGTGCGCGGCATCTGTGCGCCGCGGCACTCACCGCTCCAGATGGGGTCGCCCCCGGCCGGGTCGGGCACGCACACGCGGCTGCCGCGGGCGTTCTCGGCGCACCACCCCACCGGTTCGTTCGAACTGTCGTCGACCTGGCTCGAGGGCACCAACCAGCAGTCGCCATTGCTCTCACCGGCAAACGTACCGCTCGGACAGACGCACCCCTCGTCCACGAGGCCGTCGCAATCATCGTCAAAGCCGTTGCCGAAGGCACCGTTGGGCAGGTTCGAGTTCACGTCCGCCGAGCCGTTACACTCGTCGTCGGTCGCAGCCGCGCACGAGCGCTGAACGGGGCCGACCTGCTGGACATACCCCGCGCCGCATCCGCCTGCGCCTCCGGCTCCGCCGGCACTGGGACCGCCCGACGCCCCGCCGGCATCCGGTCCTCCCGCTGCGCCAGCCACGCCTGGCTCTCCGGCCGCTCCGCCAGCGTCCGGGGTGCCAGCTGCACCGCCGGCATCCGGGGTGCCAGCTGCACCGCCGGCATCCGGGGTGCCGGCGGCACCGGCCGCGACCGCCGGCTCTCCGGCAGCGCCGCCTGCCGTGGTGGTCTCCCCGCCGCTTCCAGGTGCCCCTGCGCTGGTCTCCCCGCCGCTTCCGGGTGCCCCTGCGTTGGTCTCACCGCCGCTCGCCTGGCCCGACCCGCCAGACCCGTCCTCACTCCCTCCGGACCCTTGGCTCGACGAGTCATCGTCATCGTCGTCGCTCCCAGCCTTGATCACACAGGCAGAAGCCAGAGCCGCCGTGAGCAAGCTGGCACTCATCAGCAACGAACCGCGCTTAACTAGTGAAATCAGTTTGTTAGAAGACATCCTCTTACCTTCCACTCGAGGGCCCGGCCGGGGCCCATGCACCAAGACGTCAGCCGAGGCTAGGTCACGCAGAACCAGAAGCCAGGACTCTCTCCACCATCGCACCCGTATAGGCCATAAGTGGCCCTCGTGTCTCCCTGGTACGGCCCCGCACGCACCTTGCTTCCTCTCGCGGGCACGAAAACGGCGAGCACGACCGGGCGTGCCCCGGGGCGTGGTTCCGACTAAATTCTGGCGCGGGGTCGCTGCCAGGACACCGTGTCAGCGGCCTGCAGTGGGTCGCAGCCGCAGCGGCCACGAGGGCCAGGGCGAAGATAGGGTCGAACATGGCGGAGACCACACACCGAGTCGCGCTCGTCACCGGGGCCACCGGCACCATCGGCGAGGCCATTGCGCGTCGCATCGCGGAGCGACCCGAGCACGAGGTCGTCCTCGCCTGCCGCGACGAACGTAAGGCCCGCCGAGCCCAGACGAAGATCACCGCCGAAACCGGCAACCCGCGCGTTCGCTACGAGATCGTCGACCTCTCGCGCCACGCCTCGGTGAAAGAGCTCGCCGCCCGCTGGCAGGGTCCCCTGCACGTGCTGGTCAACAACGCGGCGGACACGCCCCGCAGCCGCACCGAGACCGCGGAAGGTCTGGAAGTCCAGTTCGCCACCAACGTCCTGGGCTACCTGTGGATGGCTGAGGAACTCGGCGAAGTGTTCAGACGAAGCGCCCCGGCACGCGTGGTCAACGTCGCCAGCTACTGGGCCGGAGGGCTCGACGTCTCGGACCTGCAGTTTCGGCGCCGTCGGTATGACAACGACTCCGCATACCGGCAATCCAAACAGGCGGATCGAATGCTCACGGTGGCTCTGGCCGAACGGCTCAAACCGTCTGGGGTGAGCGTCAATGCGTGCCATCCAGGGGACGCCCACTCGAATCTGAGTCACTCGCTCGGGTTCGGGGGTCACGAGACGGCCGACCAGGCCGCCGTCACCCCGGCGTGGTTGGCAACCGATCCGGTGGGCCAGCAGCAGACCGGCAAGTACTTCGAGCACCTGGCCGAGCGCCGCTGCCAGTTCGGCGCGGACCGAACTGCGGTGGAAGACCTGTACTTGGCGTGCGCCGAGTACCTGTAGTCCGAATGTCCAGCCGGGTGCGACTCCAGACGAGTTCCGGATCCGTTCTCTCCTGAGCGCCCTGGCCCTTCCCAAGTCGCTCGCGCGGAGGTACCCATGACGCCCGGGGGAGATGGTCGGCAGCATGGAAATCCCCAAGAGCCTTCGTATCGTCGTCACCAGCTCCATCAAGGTCCTCCTGCACAACTCGCTGTTCTTGATCGCGGGAACGGCAATCGGCCTGGGCTGGGCCAACGTCGACCACCACGGCTACGAGCGAATCGCCCACGGCAAGCTCCACTTCGTCGTCAACGAAGTGCTGATGTGCTTCTTCTTCGCCATCGCCGCCAAGGAGATTTGGGAAGCGCTCTTGCCCGGTGGAGCGCTGTCCTCGGCGCGCAAAGCCGCCACGCCGTTGCTGGCCACGCTGGGGGGTGTGGTGGGCCCCGCACTTCTGTATGTGGGCGGGGCCATCTGGTTCCAGCGTCCGGATCTGACACGAGGCTGGGCCATTCCCTGCGCAACGGACATCGCCTTCTCGTATCTGGTGGCGCGCTTCGTGTTTGGCGGACGTCACCCGGCCATACCGTTCCTGCTCCTGTTGGCCATTGCCGACGACGCGATCGGCCTGATCATCCTGGCGATCTTCTACCCGACGGGGGAGCTACACCTGTGGGCGTTCTTCGGGTGCGTGATCGGAGCGGTTCTCTTCAACCTGCTCGTGCTACGCCGGCTGCAGGTCAAGAACTTCTGGGCCTACCTCCTGGTGGCCGGTCCCCTCTCCTGGTGGGGGTTTCACCACGGCGGGATCGAACCGGCGCTGGCGCTGGTGCCGATCATCCCGACCCTGCCGCACGAGGCCAGAGACATCGGGCTCTTCGCCGAAGCCGAGTTGCCCGAAAGCGAGCGACCGATGGATACGCTCAACCAGTTCGAACACTGGTGGCACAATCCGGTCGAGCTCATTCTGATGCTCTTCGGGTTTGCCAATGCCGGAGTGGTCCTGGGCAACGCCGGGCTGCCAACGGGGCTCGTCTCGGTGGGCCTCTTGGTGGGCAAGCCCGTCGGCATCACGCTGCTCACCGTCTTGGCCGTGAAAGCCTTCAAGCTCGAGATGCCCGCAGGCATGAACTTCCGTGACGTCGTGGTGCTGGGCTTCATGGCTGGGATCGGCTTCACCGTGGCGCTATTCGTGTCCACAGTCGCCTTCCCACCCGGGACGACCCTGGACGCCGCCAAGATGGGTGCCCTCCTGTCCTTCTCCGCTGCGATCCTGGCGTTCATTGCGGCGAAAGTGCTCCGCACCCAGAAAGTGGCCTGACCGCCCCGCGTCGGGCTCGCCCGCGCAGACGTCAGCCGCTGGGGGGCTCGGCGAGGAAGCCGCGTACGGTCCGGTCTGCAGCCACGGTGAGCCACTGCTCCACTTCGTGTTGCGCCGCTTCGACGCTCCCCGCCAGACTCACGAGATCCTGGTAGCCGTCCAGCCCAGCGGCCATGACGCGTTCCGCTCCCGGACCTGCACTGCCGATGATCGCGCGCACCGGGACCCCGGCCCGCTGCGCCTCCCGGACCATCGAGCCGACGACCTTGCCCGAGAGTGACTGCTGGTCGAGCCTTCCCTCACCGGTCAGCGCCAGATCGCACACACCGAGGCGTCGCCGCAGACCGACGCGGTCGAACACGAAGTCCGTCCCGCTCACCAACGATGCGCCGATGAGCGTGCACAAGCCGAACCCCATTCCTCCGGCAGCTCCAGCACCGTCGAGCGCAGCTGCCCGCGGGTCCACCAACTCAGCCAGGCGAGCCAAGCCCCGCTCCAACTCGTCCACGTCAGCCGGGCTCGCACCCTTCTGGGGCGAATACACCCTCGCCGCCCCCCGGGGTCCGAGCAGCGGCGCATCGACGTCGCACAGTGCAGTCACGGTCACCGCCTCGAGCCGCGGATCGCGCATCCCAAGGTCTACCCGCCGGAGCGCCCGCAGGTCTGCGCCGGTCATGGGCGTCGAGCCGCCTTCGAAGGTCACCCCGAGCGCCTGAGCCAACCCGGATCCACCATCGGTCGTCGCGCTTCCCCCGAGACCCATCAGGATGATCCTCGCGCCGGCGTCCAGCGCCTGGCGCACCAGCTCCCCGACCCCAAACGTGGTGGTCCCCAGCGGGTTGCGCTGCCCCTCCGGCACCAGCGGTAGCCCAGCTGCAGAAGCCATCTCCACCACGGCAACCTGCCCGGGCAGCCAGCCCCAGGTCGCGTCCACGGGTCTTGCCAAAGGCCCCGTCACCCGCGCGCGGCGAATCTCCCCGCCACCCCCGTGAATCAGAGCCTCTGTGGTCCCCTCGCCCCCGTCCCCCAGAGGGCACAGGTCCACATCGGCGCCGGGACAGGCCTGCAGGACCCCGCGTGCCATGGCTCGCGCCGCCCGGACCGCACTGAGCGAGCCCTTGAAGCTGTCCGGAGCCACGAGCACTTTCATGGTTTGCGTCCGGCTGTCTCGGAAAACAGAAACGGCTCAGATGCAGGAGGATCCACCTGAGCCGTTTCTGTTCACCTCGCACGGCGGCAGCCAAGACTGGGGGGCTTGTATCCGACGCCATATCCCCCCTGCCATGGGGGGAGCAGAACGGCCAAGAAAAGTGTGAGGCGGGACGGCGACTGGGAAAAACGCGGGGGGACGCCCGTGTGCGCGCGTCGGGGTGGGGAGGGCCAGGTGGCGCGTCTCGGGTGCGGACGGCGCGGCGACGGCCGGAGTTTGGTCGCACCGTCGCTGGCGCTCCAGTGAGGTCCGCTCGCGAGCGGTGCGCGCGGGGCACAGTACTGGATTCGTAGTCTTGTTCTGCCTGATCCGGCCCGACGATCTGCGTCGTCGGGACGCGGCCCTCGAGCTTCGCTCGAGGGCAAATAGAGCACAGCGGCCCGGATCGAGGGGGGGGGAATCCAGGCCGCTGTGCGGAAGCTTGCGGCGGCAGCCACGACGCGAGGTGTGGTCTAGCAGCTGACGCCAGCCTCCGGTCTTGCACA
>CAZSVU010000317.1:0-10023 GCA_964610275.1 uncultured Polyangiaceae bacterium
CCCACCCATGTTTCGACGGCCGCTGGCGGCCGGCGGAACATGGATCAAGGATGCGGCGGTGACCGCCGCAGTGGCCAGGCTGGGGCCTCATGGCTTACCATGCCCATCGATGCATGGATCGCTGCTGATCGGTCTGGCGCTGCTCTTGCCTCTCGGCTGTGCGGGATCGCATCCCGCTGCGAGCGACGCTTCTCAGCCCACGTCAGCCGCCGACGCTGCAGGCGGTGATGGCAAACACGCGCAGCCTGCCGGCGCCGACTCGGCGCAAGCTACGGGCACCTTGTTCGAGGTTCGCGTGCCGCCCAAGGGTTCGGTACGCGTGGACGAATCCGAGGCTTCCTCACGCATCGAATTCTCTCGGCGAGAAGGTGGAGCCAGAGAGTCCTTGGTGCAGGAGCTCCGGCAGCGCTCCAAGACGAGGACCACCGTGCTGGCCGTCAACGAAGAGGCGATCGTCAAGAAGCGCGTCGAGTATCTGGCGGGAGCCAGTGAGCAACGCATCGATGACCGTAAGCAGAGCATCCCCAATCCGTTGATGGGCAAGACCTACGTGCTGGAGCTCTCTGCTGGTCGCCTCACCGCAACCAGATCGGGAGGCGGCTCAGTATCGGACTACGAGCGTGAGCGGTTGACTCAGGACCACCCCAATCTGGGTCAGCCCAGCCAGTTTGCCGCGCTGATCCCCCGGCGCCCGGTCGAGGTGGGGGAGCAGCTCTCGCCCGATCCCCGTGCCCTGGCGGCGGCCTTTGGCAAGCGAGACGTGGAGGTAACCCAGGCCGAGTTCACGTTGCGCGGCGTGTCCGAGCAAGAGGGAATCCGGTTGGGCCAGTTCGCGGTGAGCTTCACCGTCGTCGAGACCACGGAGCAGACCGTCAACCAGACCGAGCTCAACGGCACGGTGGTGCTGCAAACTGCGACCTGTTGGCCCGAAGCGATCGATTTGAAGGGTCGAGTCAGTGTCGTGGGCAAGCCACCCAACGCAACGAAGCTGCGGGGAAGCGGCACCGTGAAGATCCAGGTACGGTCGACGTACGAGTAGCGGTAGCGGGTATGGGCGGCGCAGCATTCCGAGCGCCACATGGCCGGCGGCTGACCAGGTGCGCAGCATTCTGGCCCGGCCCCGCGAAGTTGGGCGGGATCGACCCGGTCTCTACTCGGGACGAGTGCTTGCACCGCTTCGCCACCAGCGCCTGGCCAGAGGTGTCCCTCCGCGGTAGTCTCGGCGGTTGATGTCCGCCTCTGCCGCCCGTCGCATCGACCCGTACGTACAGCACCTGGTCCGCCACCAAGCGCTGGGACTCACCCTCGAATCCGAGCAGCCCGTCAAGTTCAGGTTCCAGCAGGGCGAGCGCGCCACCAACTCGAAGCTCGAACACGGCGCCATCGCCAAGCTGGTTCAAGAGGCAGCGCCGCGCAGCGCAATCGAGCAACTCACCCTCGCAGGCAAGGCGAGCTTCGAGTACCAGGGGCCCGCGGGCACCCGCGTCCAGGTCAGCGTGGACGCCCAAACCAAGGGCAGGTGGCGGGTACTCATCACGCCCGCCTCCGAAGCAGCGACGGAGGACGACGACGGGTTGGAGCTCGACCTCGGTTCCCCGTCACCGGGCCCAGTTGCGCCCCCAGCGGGACCACGAGCGGCGCCGCTCGCGAGCGGGGGAACTCTCGTTTCGGGCCGTGCCCCCGCCGTACCCGCGGCTCCGCCCTCACGGGATGGTGTCCCTGCGTCACCGGTCCAAGTGGTGGCCGCTGCAGCGCAGGCTGCCGTTGCGCCTGCCATTGCCGAAGCGCCCCAGCCCGTTTCGGCGGCAGGGGCGCCTGCCCCGGTTTCAGGCACGGTGCCAGTGGAGATCGACGGCGCCGTTCAGCCTGTGCGACCCATCCCGCAAGTGCAAGGTGAGCCCCGCCTCAACCGCTACCTCAGGCGGATGCTGGAGCTCGGTGCCAGCGACTTGCACTTCTGCTCGGGAGAGGTTCCCATCGTGCGCATCGACGGCGAGATGCGGCCGCTGGAGAAGGGCCACGCCAAGCTCACCGACGAGCAGGTGCGCTCCGTGCTCTACGAGGTCATCACGCCTCGCGCGAAGCACCAGTTCGAGACCCGCAGCGACGCGGACTTCGCTCATTCCATCGAGGGACTATCGCGCTTCCGGGCGAACTACTTTGCCGACCGGAGAGGAATGGGCGGCGTGTTGCGCCAAATTCCGTTCAAGATCGTGCCGCCGGAGAAGTTGGGGTTGCCCCAGCAAGTCCTGGACTTGTGTTGGCTGAGCAAGGGGCTGGTGGTGGTGACTGGCCCCACGGGCAGCGGGAAGAGCACGACCCTGGCAACGCTGGTCGACTACATCAACAGGAACCGGCGTGATCACATCATCACCATCGAGGATCCCATCGAGTTCGTGCACGACAACAAGATGTGCCTGGTGAACCAGCGCGAGGTCGGCGCTCATACGGCGACGTTCAAGAACGCGCTCAGGGCCGCCCTGCGCGAGGACCCGGACATCGTGCTGGTGGGTGAGATGCGGGATCTGGAGACCATCTCCATCGCCATCAAGACGGCCGAAACCGGTCACCTCGTGTTCGGTACGCTGCACACCACCACCGCGGCCAGCACCGTCGATCGGGTCATCGAGCAGTTTCCGCCGGACCAACAGGCGCAGATCCGCACCATGCTGAGTGAATCACTCAAGGGCATCATCGCCCAAGTGCTGTGCAAGAAGAAGGGGGGAGGACGGGCGGCTGCCTTCGAGGTCCTGATCGCCAACGCGGCGGTGTCCAACCTGATTCGGGAATCCAAGACGTATCAGCTGACGTCCATCATGCAAACCGGTAGGAAGAACGGTATGCAGACCATGAACGACCACTTGCTCGAGCTGGTGAAGAGCAAGACGGTCGAGCCCAAGGAAGCGTTCATCAAGTCGAATGACAAGGCGGCCTTCCGCGAAACGCTGGAACGTGAGGGGATCCGACTGCAGCTCGACAAGTAGCTGCGGGCGCCCGTGCTGGGGCGCTCGCCTCAATGGAAGGAAATGGCCACGAGCTCGGCGCTTTCCGAGTCGTCGAGATCCGTCGCAACCGCATAGCCCACCCCGCGTTTTTCTGCGGCTGCAATCGAGTATCCCCGACGGGTCCCCACGTACACGGGGATGTTGCGGACCACGCGTGGCTCCAGTGTAGCCCGGAGCGGAAACCGCGCCGCATCGTAGACGTATACGGTGAGCCGATGTCCATCCAAGCTGTAGCGGAGCGACGCCGCGCGGCGCCTCTGCGTGCTGATCAACACCACGCTGCCTCCCTTCCACTCGGCGCCATACTCGCTCAAGCTCGGCACTTTGACGGGTACGCCGACCTCGGGCTCCAGTCCTGGAATCAACGCCTCATCCACCACCTCGTCCTGAGGTGGATTGGCGTGGTGATCGACGAACTCGTCGAGCAACTGCTCCACTTTGGCTGCGACGGGCGTCACGTGGGCGGTCTGGGGTCCAGTGGATCGACCCGGCTGTGGTTGATTGACCGAGGCCGCCCACACCAACACCAACGCGGCCGCGGCGGCCATGGGTACGATGGATCGCCAGGTCAGCGCCCCGCTCCGGAGCTCGCCCAGCGGCGCGGTGTCGTGCTCCCGATTGCACTCTGCGGCCAGCGCCGCCTCCACGCGTGCCCGGAAGGCCTCGGACGCGACGGCTCCTCGCTGGACGGTGTCGCGTGTGCTCATCTGCACCGCCCGCTGGAAGTCGACGCGCTCACGGCAGATGCGGCAATCCACCAGGTGCTGCTCAATGTCCAGCATCTTCTCCGGCGGCAACTCGCCATCCACGAACGCGTCCAGCGCTGGGAGTAGCCGCCGACAGTCGTTCACCGGGCCGCTCCCTTCTGTCGGCGGTACTGACGGATGTCCACGGGCTCCGCCGAGCGCTCCTCTTCGAACAAGACCGACTCGGGCCCCACGACGCCGAGCGCCCGCGCCTGGTCGTACAGGCGGGTTCTCAGCAGGCGCCGTCCCCGATGCAGTCGAGACATCACCGTTCCGATCGGGCAGCCCATGATCTCGGAGATCTCCCGGTACGACAGCTCCTCCACGTCAGCCAAGAGCACTGCGAGGCGGAACTCGTCCGGTAGCTCGCTGAGCGCGCGGTCGATTTCGGCGGCGACCATGGGACGGAGCGCCTGGGATTCCGGATCGCGCATCGCCGCCATGGTGGCGGCACCGACCCACCCATCGGCGAGCGGGTCCGCGTCGGGCCCATCGAAAATGCTCTTCTCCAGACCGCCCCGGCGGTACCGGTTGATGAACGTGTTGGTGAGGATTCTCAGCAGCCAGGCCCGCATGTTGGTGCCGGCAACGAATCGGTTTCGGGCGCGCATGGCCTTGACCAGAGTGTCCTGGACCAGATCCTCGCCCTCCGGAACGCTACGCGCGAGCCGCACAGCGACCGCGAGCAGCGAATTGAGGTGATTGAGCACCTCCCGCTCGAATTCGGTCTGGGCTCGCCGGTCGCTGTGGTCTCTGCCTGACACGTTGGCTCCCGTAACGGCAGAACCGGTGGACGGGCCCCGTTATTCCTCTGGTCGATTCGGCGGCTGGCCCAGCTTCTTCTCGAGCGCCTCGACCCTTTGGCCGAGCCGCTCGACCTGCTGTTGTAGCTCCCGGATCACCGAAAAATTGGGCAGAACGGCGCGGATCCGCTCGTCGATGGTCGTCTGCCAGTTCTCCAGAGTGGCCCGAAATCCCTTACCCTGAGCCTCTTTTGCTTCAGTCACGTCCTTCTCCTGGTCGGGCGTGTCAGACTGCTCGGCTGCTTCGAAAGCTTCATCCTCACCGTCCTTGGGCATGAGCCGGCCGATTGGCCCCTCGCGAAGCTGGGTGAGGATCTTCTCCCCCCGATGCCGAATCAGCAGCCGCAGCGTTGGCAGCGGAATCGCGCGCGGACGGGCCTTCAGCTCCTCGGAGATGATGAGGGCGAGGGTGACGTCCGTCTTGTCCTCCTTGGTGGAGTTATCGATGATCTGCACGTCTTCGCCGGCGCGCACCATTTCGGCGATCTGCAGCAGCGTCACGTAGCGGCTGCCCCTGGTGTCGTACAGCTTGCGATTGGAGTAGCGCTTGATGACCCGCCTGTTGTCGTCGGGGGTCGATGCGCCCTCCGGGCCCTCAGTCATGTTGGTAGTCCTGCTGTCTGCGTGGGATGGCCGCCACCAGCATGATGTGTCCAGCCGGCCGAGGTGGTAGGGGCCTGACCGCCGCCGGCACGCCAGTGGCGCCCGATGACAGCAGACTTGCCGCACAGCGTCAAGCCAGCGACACCACATTGGGTGGTGAGTGATTTCAGCTAGTTAGGCGCTCTTGAGCGCCGGCGTGGCGCTGAGCGGAAGGTCGGCCCTGCAGAGGTCGAGGACGAGCTCGAGAAAGCTCTCGAAGCCGTCGCTCCTGAGGCCCAGCTCGCAGACCCATGCGATGACCTCGTACTCCCCGTCAGCGCGAACCACGGTCGGGTTGAACGCGAACAGCGTGGTGGCCTGACGGTCGATGCCGAAGGGGACCAAGTGCCGCGACGTTTCGGTCCACTGGGAGGGTGGACCCAGGTCGGGCACCGGCGTCTCGGCGGCGTCGCAGGCGGCGCGGGCCAGCTCCGCGAAGTTGCGGCGACCCAGGCTTGCGGCGCTCAACAGCGACGCGCCCTCGAAGAATCTCGGCCAACCGTTGTGTACCGCCAGGAACTCGCGGTAGCTCGGCGGCAGTGGCCGTCCAATGCGACGCTCCGCCTGTTCGATCGTGGCCTCGGAAGCGCCCGGGTTGGGCACCAGGCCAGCGTCGCGGTAAGGCGCGGTCCGCATGATTTCTGTCTGAACTGATCGGATCTCAGAGAGCAACGCTCTCCATCTGCGTTCGCGCATACCCACCACCTCTCGACCTTCGAGACGCGCCGACCCTAAGCACGCTCGCTCGGGCCGGTCTAGAAATCGGCACTCCTCTCCGCTGGTGCGCTTCATCAGGGGCGCCTGGCGCGGGTTCGGGTTTCTCGCCCGTATGCCAGCTGCGATGTATAGCCTGGCGAATGCGCTTCGCAGCATTGCTGCTGGTGTCTGTCGTGCTCGCTGCTGTCGTTGGGTGCCGTCCCAGCGCTCAGGCTCCCGATCTGCTCAGCGTGGTCGACTTCTCCCCGCGACGGGCCGACGTCGGCGATCAGCTGGAGGTCGTCGGAACCGGGTTTCCCGAAGGCAAGCTGGGAACCATCACGTTTCGAGGTGACCTGCACCAACCGGGGACCGATCCCACGCGTGGCGTCTCCATTACCGCGCCCCTGGCGCGCACGTCACAGAACCGGGTATCGCTGGTGCTATCCGAGCGCCTACAGGCCCGATTCTGCGGTGCTGGCCGGGACGCCCAGCACACCACTTTCCGGGGAGACGTGGTCATTGCGTTTGCTCCGCTGAAGGCAGGTGCACCGCCGGTCACGGGCACGCTTCGCGACGTCGCGCTGGATCTCGCCCCGCCGCCGCTCCCTGCGGATGTCCTCGCGGAGCGCGCGGCGGAAGCCGAGCAGTTCCTGAAGTTTGCTGGGATCCGAGTCGAGCCTCGCCGTCCCGAGCAGCTCCTGGAGCTCACCGTGGTTCTGCCACACAGCCGGGCGGCCAAGGCCGGGCTGCAGCCGAAAGACGTGATTCGGCAGGTCGATGATGTCGACGTGCATGCGGTCGAGGACCTGGTTCCCTCTGGTCGCCACCGGTTTGCCACGCTTCAGGTGGCCCGGGGGGACCTGAAGCACACCGCGGTGCATCGCATGGACGTCCAGGGATTTCGGTCCGCGCCACCCAGCGAGCTCGCGCTGGCGTCGCTCATCATCGGCGTGGCCGCGGCCATCGTACTGTTGTTCATGGCACCGGCGGCAGGATTGATGACCTGGGCGGAGCGCCTGGTGGCGCGCCGACTCCGGGCGAGCTCGTCTGGGGGCACACTCAGCCGCCGGGGCTTCTGGGCTTGGTTGCAGCACGGCCTCGTGTCCATGTTCTCCGAGGATCTTCTGCCCGCTGGGCGTGGGCTGCTGCTGCGGGTCGTGCCCTACCTCCTGTTCCTGTGCACCAGCGCGGCGTTCACCTGGCTCGCGCTGGGCCTTCCGCTGATTTCCCTGGATCTCGACCTGGGTATCCTGCTGGCGGCCTCGACCACGGCGATGGTGACCATCGGCCTGATGCTGGGCGGATGGCGCGATGCGGGGGGGTGGTCCTTGGTCGCAGGCATCCGAAGCGCTCTGCAGATCCTCACTTTCCAGGTGCCCGCGCTCACCGGCGTCGTCTGCATCGTGATCATGTCTGGGAGCGCCCGCTTGCCCGACATCGTCAGCTCGCAGGGTGCGCTGCCGTGGCAGTGGCACCTCTTCCGAAATCCCACCCTGCTGGTAACGTTCCTGCTGTTCTTGGCCACCGCGCTGCCCGAAACCAGTCGCGCTGGGACGGATTTGCCGGAGGCGGAAAGCAGCAGCGGGAACGCGGGATCGCTCCGTCACCCCGCATCCCGGTGCCTGATGTTCTTCGCCGAGTGGGGACACGTGTTCGTACTGTCGAGCTTTGCCGCAGCGCTGTTTCTGGGCGGCTGGCGGCTGCCAGGCGTCGATCCGAGCACGCAGCTGTCCGCGCTGCGGCTTCAGGTGCTCGGCGCGGTCCTGTTCCAGGCCAAGTGCTGGCTCGTGGTCTTCACGGTGCTCTGGGTCCGCTGGGTCTTGCCGCGGGTTCGGGTCGACCAGGTGATGAGTGTGTGCTGGCGCTTCTTCATTCCCTTGGCGTTGGCCACGCTGGTGCTGACCGTGCTGTGGGTCTCCGGGCTGCAGAGTCCGGTCGTGCGCTCACTCCAGGAGACGCTGAGCTTGGTCATGTTTGCACTGAGCGTGTTTGCGGTCGGCTACTTCTTGCGTCGAGTGTTGGTCAACCTGCGCAGCAACACCGCGCAGGTCAATGTCAACCCGTGGCTGTAGCCGAAGCCGAGCTATCGCGCCAGAGACGGGCCACTCGTTGCGGGATGCTCCGACGAACTCGGGGCTCGCCTATGGAGCGCAGCGGTTGTTGAAGGTGCAGTACCACTCGACGTGACCTCGACCGACGAGACGAGTACCCACTCTGGCTGACCCCCGGTGTCGCCGGCACCCGCATCGACCAGCGATCCGGCGGCGCCGCCGAATGCCGTTGCTGCAGACGCCGTTCCGGCGGCAGCGGCTCGCGATGCCCCAGCTTCGGCTGCCGCTCCCGCGCTCCCGCCCGTTTGCACGCCGGTCGACGAGGAATCGTCACCGGTCGTGCCTCCACACGCCTCGAGCGCTGCCACGCCCCCCGCGGCCAGCATTGCTGCAGAGGCGAGGCCCCAGCGGTGAGCTTGCTTCTCGTGCATGATCGCTACCCGTCGTGCGGCGTGGCTCCTCCCGCTGTTTCCCCGCCGCCACGGGAGCAAGTGTACTTCTGCCAGATCGTTTGTGCACGCGACCAGGTGACGCCGTGGATCGCCAATAGCACGGAGTATCATCTGCCCACGCCGCACCGAGCGCGGGTCGCGGGGCCCCCAAGCCCCGAGGCCCGTGCGCGAGCCGCCACGTCTGCATCGGACGCAGTCACACTGTGCGGATCTGGTTAGGGTCAGGAAGTGTGTCTCGGTGATCGGGGCGGCGCCACGGTTCGAGATCACTTTCGGCGCGCCCGGGTGCGGATTTGTCACGCTCAGAGCGGAGGTGCCGCGCAATTTCAGATCTACTTGACCGGGCGCGGTCCGGGGACCGCGGCGATGGGGATCAATCCATGTCGGCGCCAGCCGCTTTGCAGGAGGTGAGACCGCGCCTCTGCGGTTTCTGGCCTCGCGTCGGGAAGGAAGCGGGGATCGGAGCATCCAAGCGGTGCTGCTCGCGCGTCCGCCATCCCGAAGACTGCGGGCGGAATCCCCCGCGTGCCCTGCCACCCGTCAAACCATACCGCCGAGGAATAGGGATCGAGGCAAACCGGGTTGATGCGGGTCTTGGGCGAGCAGACGCGGCCCCGCAACCGCACGCCGCGGTCACTTGCTGCGGAATGCCTGCCCGCATTGTTCAGCACATACCGCAGGGCGTTCTTCACCTCGAGCGGGGTACCGAGCACCCGTGAGTGATAGCGGTCCGAAAACACAGACCCCCTGCGATGCATGGCCGCATTCAAGCGACGCGCCAGGCGAACGGTGAGTCCCTGGAGCGCTCGCGCCAGAATCCGAGTGCTGGGGGCCTCCACGATCAGGTGGATGTGGTTGCTCTGAATGCTGTAGTGGACAAGTCGAAAGCCAAACCGGCCGCAGCCATCACAGAAGGCTCGGTGGACCGCGCGGAAGAATGCCTTCCTGCGCAGACTTGGCAGGCCTTTCTGGATCCGCAGAGTCACGTGCGCGGGGTGGTGGCGTGACAGGCGCGCGCGGCGGCGGTGGGGGACACTGGACCCACCTGACTTTCGGGGCCTGCCTGCCCCCGGTCGAAGACCGCCGTGTCGGTTGGGGAATGAAAGAGAGAGTTGCGGGGTACCGCCTCTCCGCACCGCCGCCGATCCTACTCTCCTAGCTGAGTTTGGCTCTTCCTTCGCCATCTTGATTAGGGCACAGTTTAACCACGAAGGTCGACGAGCGCAAGTGTCTTGGCAGCAGCTCTTCGGTACTGACCCCAACAAGACCTGCATGCCGTGAACGGATCCAAAGGATGTGCCATGCGCGCTCGGGCGCTCTGGCCGAGGGGCCCCCGAGTCTTTGCCCAGAATGGATCGGACGGGCGCCAGGTCAGTCGGTCTCTGGCGATCGCAGACACGCCAGGGTGAGGACTGGTTGACTGTCCAGAGCTGGCTCTCGGCAGCGGGAGGCAGTGTGCCCGGTGATCGAGCAAGCGAATCCCACCGTCGAGTGACGCATGGGCGGAAGCCGCACATGAACTGGCCTGCGCCCATGCGGAAACCACCCCAGGCCGGCTGGCTCTAAGTCTGCGAGCGCGATCCTGATCACGGTTTTGCGAGCCCCCAGCAGGGTGAGGGCTCGCA
>CAZSVU010000318.1:0-2602 GCA_964610275.1 uncultured Polyangiaceae bacterium
CGCCGTGTTGGCGATCAGCTCGAACCCTTCATAGGCGACGAAGATGATCATCCCGCCCGCCGCCAACTGCAGCGGCGGCGACCACGAAGCCGGAGCGATGTGCGATGTCTTGATGCTGGCAAGGTCGACCGCGACAAAGAACAGCAGGATCGCCAGCTCCACCGCCAAACCCAGCACCGCGAAGATGCCGCCGCCGACCATCCCGCCGACGCTGATGGCAACCACCGGCCACAGTCCCAACTTGCCCTCGCCAGATTTCCTCATCTGCGATTGGTCTCCCCCTCGGCCGGCGTGTCTGCGCTCAGGCGATCCGACGGCCGATGATGACGCGAACCAGAACCGAAATGATTGCCAGCACCAGCAACAGGTGGATGAACCCGCTGGTGGTGAAGTGGAACGCGAAGCCGAGTAGCCACATCAGGCCGAGAACGGCAGCGATGGCCCACAGAAAATTCAGCATTTCTCTACTCCGCCGGTGGTTACGAGTCCCTATTGTGTCTTCGGTTGGTCGCCGGCCTTGGCCGCGGTTTCCTGGCGTCGGTGGTCGGCTGCGTCTGCCGCCTCCCGGTGGCGGTGGACCAGCTTCTGCGCGGTCTCCTGCGCTGAGTGGAGCGCTTTCGTGGCGACTTCCTTGGCGATGTGGCCCGCCTTCCGCGCGGTCTCTTGCAGTCGGTGTCCACCCGCCGCCGCTAGCCCCCCGACCTTGCCTTGCGCATCCATCGTCACATTGCCGGCGGTCTCGACGACCTCGGCAACCTTGCCGCTGAGGCCCTCGTCCGTGCTTCCGGCGTCGTCGGCCTTCGAGCTGATATCCTTGGCTTCCATCGTCGTAGTCCTTCCTGGAGAATGGGCGCCGCAGGCTCCCACCGGCGGGACGCCGATCGAGCCAAGCGTGCAAGCCCTCCCACGCTTGGTTCGATCCAGGAAACACCATGCATGATGCGTTCCATGTTACGGCCGTCGTGCTCGATGTCGCGATTGAGGCGGAGGCATCACCGGCGCACTAGGGTACAGAAGCGGTCTGCCGCCCGCCGAGGCCACGGCGCGCTCCCCACGCAGGCGGGCCTGCGCCGGACCCGGTGCGGCGGCGTACGGATCGCGGCACGTCGGTCTGTTCCAGAATCACGCTCCCTGATTTGGGCCAGCATGCGCCATGCTGTTTGGTGCGACGGATGTGGCTTCTTGGCAGCACCAATGCCGCACCGCTGCCGTCAGGCCAGAGCGCTCTCGCGGCCCGAATCCTGCGTGAAGATACATGAAGATCTCGACGCCGCGATGGCCGATCGCACGAACGCGACGATGTCGCCCTCGGCTGGCAGGCCCAGCACGTCCATGTCCGACTGGGGTGCCTGGTTCGCCATCACATCGAATAGGTCACCGACCATGACCAGGCTCTCGGCGCTCGCAGGCAGGCGGCACAGCTCGCGTAAGTCGCCCAGGTACGCCTGGACCGGCTCCACCTGGGCGGCGTCCTCTACCACACTGATCACGTTGAACTGCGCCTTCCAGGCGCGAGCCAGACGGTACGCCAGGAGCACACCGAGGTTCATGTTGCCGATTGTCAGACCGCGTTCCACGTCGGTCATGGGAGCAGGCGGTGGCACCCACAGGTTGACGACCTGCTCGCGGCCGGTCGCCGCCTGGGCGTGCATCCCGATCAGCGCCAGTCCCACCCGAAGGCGGCGCGTCTCGCGGACGACCGCGCCGAGCTCGACGTCTCGTCCCACTTCGTCAGACAGGGTGAGCGTGAGCACGTTCGGCCGGAAGAACGCCGAGCCCAGCGCCTGCAGCCCGGTGACGATGCCGTGGGTGTAGCCGGGGGTATCGACTACCGACCAGGTGGTGAACACGTCTCGCAGCCGAAAGGCGGCGCCGAGCTTGGCGATGCGCCGCGTCACGTCCCCGACCGTCTCGTCGCTTGCCAGGCCGAGCAGCTTGATACTGCCTTCGGGGCGCGTCAGATTGACCAGCAGACGATGCTCCCCTCGAAGCTCGGCCGGGTTGGATACGGGGACCAGCAGATTGGGCTTCCATCCGCGCGCGGTGTCCATGTGCAGTGCAGTGACCCGTCCGGCGGCCCACTCGGCGAAGGCGACGAACAGCCCGCTCCGCACGTCGTCCGCGGGGCGGTCGACGCCTCGCTTCAGGATCCAGATGTAGATGGCAAACACGACCCCCCACGCGACGAGGCTGAACGCCGCGTTGACGATGAACATCGCGAAGGTGCAACCCAGCACGCCGAGCAGCGGTACGATGCGGGGGAGCTTCATGGTTGGCCGGAAGCTCACCAGACCAAGGCTGGACTCCACGAGCGTCACCAGGTTGATCACCGCGTAGGTGATCAGGAAGAACATGGTGATGAGCGGCGCGATCACGTTCAGGTCGCGCAGCAGGAGCGCCGCGACCACGATCGCACCCGTGACCAGCAAGGCCCGCCGCGGCTCGCCGTCACGACCGACCTTGCCGAACCACCGTCCACCCGGGATCAGGCGGTCCTGAGCCAGTGCCACCAGGATGCGCGGCGCACCGATGAGTGACGAGAGCGCCGAGGAGAAGGTCGCGCCGAGCAGGCCGGCGAGCACCCCCGGCCCCCAGAGCGACC
>CAZSVU010000318.1:2702-10021 GCA_964610275.1 uncultured Polyangiaceae bacterium
GCGCCCCACCATGCGATGTCGGCTCCGCTCCGATAGACCGAGACGTTGCCCAGGACGAGCACCAGCGAAGCGACGATCACCGCCATCACCACATACTGGATCCGGAAGGCCAGGCTCGTGCTCAGCGAGGCGACCAGGAAGATTGCTCCAAACATCCCGAGATCGACCAGCAGCGCCGGGTGCTGCGGGAAGATCCAGTGGTAGCCCTCGCGGAAGCCAAACACGTACATGGCTACGGCCAAAGCCTGAGACACGTACAGAGGGACGCCCACGCTGCCGCCCACCTCCAGGCCGAGCGACCGCGCGATGATGGCGTAGGGCCCTCCTGCCCGGAGCCGCGTGTTGGTCGCGATTGACGACAGGGACAGGCCGGTGGCGGTCGTGATTCCGAGCGCCATGAAAAGGATGAGCCAGCCGCCGAGCAGCCCCGCGTTGCCCACTACCCAGGGCAGACGCAGGTACATGATCACACCGAGGATCGTCAGCAGCGTAGGAGTGAAGACCCCGGCGAAGGTGCCGAAGCGCTTCGCCTTCGGCTCAGGCGTCGTAGTCGGCTCCGACACCGCTTCGAGAGCAGGCTCGGTCATGCGCATCCGTCCTCCGCCATGGCCATGGCGCGACCGGCCACCGCCGCGACTCGGGGTTCTTTGGTGGCCGAGACTAGAAACACCGGGCAAGGTGCCGCTTGGATCACGTTCTCCACCACGCTGCCCAGCTTGATGGCGTCCTGGCGCTCCACCCCGCCGCGCCCGTGCGACACCATCATGATGAGATCGATGCTCTCCTCCTCGCAGATCCGGGAGATCGCCTGCGAGGGGGCCGACTCGGCGATCCGGACGCTCGCTACGATGGATTTGGCGGCCAGCCGTTCCGCGATGCGCGAGAGATATCGATGAAGCTTGTCGGCGTGGTCGTCGGCCTGCGATCCCTCGGACACCGACAAGAGCATGACGTGACCACCGAACGTCGAGCCGATCTCGTGTACGTGCGGTAGCACCTGCTCCGCGGTCTCCGAGCCGTCGAGCGTGACGAGAACCCGCTGGAACCGCGTGCGCGTACTTCGCCAGCTCTCGGTCGGTCGAATGAGCAAGAGCGGCGGCGTGGTCTGGTGGATCACCTTGGTCGCCACGTGCAACGCGACCCAGCGGTTCAGGCGTGAGTGAGCATGCGTGCTGATGACCACCAGGTCGACGTGGCCGGCCGTCGCCTCCGCGCCGATGACCTCCGCGGGAGTGCCCCGGCCGATGGCCGATTCCCACCGGTAGCCACCCATGCCCAGATCCTCAGCGACGTCATTCAAGTACACGCGCGCCTCGTCCTCGTCCTCGTCCGATTGGCCGCTGCTGACCTCCAGCACCGTCAGCAGCCGGATGGTCCCGGTGTAGTTCCGGGCCATCGTCTGGGCCTGGGCCAGCGCCAGCTCCGCTTGGGGCGACTGATCGAGCGGGACCAGGATGTTGGCGTAGCTCACCCCCGCATAGAGGGCGTCACCGAAGTTCGGCGGCAGGTTGCTTGACGCGATGGCCTTCCCGAGGCGGTTGTCGATCGACCGAGGTGGGCCGAGCCGGCGACGGTAGTGGCTGAAGACAAACCAGAAGACCGGGAGAATTACCAGATAGAGCCACGCCCCGTCGGTGAACCGCTCCTCGAAGATGATCACCGTGGCTCCGGAGGCGAGCAAAGCCGCCAGCGCGGTCCCGCAGATGGCGGCGACCCGACCGGCGCTTGGCTCCTGTCGAACCTCGCGCACGAGCCGCTTGACCGCGGCCCACCCGGTGAGGCTGAGCAGGATGAACACGCCGGCGGCGTACAGCGCGAGGTAGGTCTCCTCATGCGTGCCGAACACCACGAAGCAAAGCACGCAAATGGCCACTACGAGCCACACCGGGTTCGCGGCCACATCGTACTTGTTGCGCTCCCCGAGCCAGGGAGGAATGTAGTGGCGGTAGCGCAGGCCCACGCTGAGGTTCTGAATTCCCTGCACGCTCGCGGCTGCTGCCGACAGCAGCACCGTGACGCCGATCAGCGTGCCGACGTAGGGGAGCGGGGCGGGCAGCAGCCGGTCCATCGTCTGCGTGAAGACCGATACCTCCTGATTCGTTGCGTCTGCGAGGTCGTAGATGGCGGGGCCGACGATGAGCATCGTCAGCGCCGTCGTGCCCATGACGATGACCAGGCTCCCGAACGCCTTGCGCGACCGCACCCGGGCCGGACCTTCGTAGGCGGCGACCAGGTTGGCGAAGATCTCGATGCCGGTCATCAGCGCGAGGATCCGGGCGTAGCCGCCCAGCGTGGTGCCGATGTTGGCCCAGGAGAACGCCGCCCAGTGCAGTGACGGGAAATGCAGCCCGTACCGCCAGATCGTGGCTCCGATCATCGCCCACAGAAGCAGCAGCACGGCCCCCGTGGCGGGCCCGAAGGTGCGGGCGGCGACCTTCGGCCCGAGGTTCACCGCGAAGCCGATCAGCACGCTGGCGCCGACCGCCACGCACGTCCCGACCGGCACGCCGAGGACGCTCTGCTGGAGGACGGGAAGGCGATCCCCCAGAAAAGTGACCAGGGCAGCGATGCTGACCAGAAAGGTGAGCGTGTACTCGACGACCGTGATCCCGGCGTTGACGATCACGGCCCACCCCCCGAACTCCTCCTCGTTGAGCCCGCTGCCGCCGGTACCGTCGGTGACCCAAATCATCACGAGGCGGTACATGCCCGAGACCAGCACCACCGTGAGTACCGCCAGCCAGATCGCGGCGCCGAAGACCACAGAGGCCACGCCGGCGACGAAGATCAGCCGCAGAAACGGGCCGAAGACGTACAGAGGCGAGGTCGCCGGATCGCCGCCGCCCGCCAACGCGCCCTCGATCGACCCGGAGAGCTTGTGGGATACGTGGGCCATGAGCTCAGAGGGCGGGAGCGTGCGCCTTGGCTTCCACTGCCCGAATGCGCGCGGAGTGCCCGTCGAGGCTCTCCCAGCTGAAGAATGAGATTTTCACGACTACCGCCCCAAGTCAGTCACACGCGCGGCCTGTGCAGCGGAAGCGGAGCTCGACACTCCGCGCGTTCGCCCAGGCAAGAAAGGAGCCAGCGCTGGTATCGGGCCATTCTCGGGAAACGGCGCCGGAAACTCGGCGGGTCCTGACTGGGCGGCGGCGCCAAAGAGAAAGGCGGGGCATCGGCTCGCTGGCAGATCGGACACCCTCAGAGTCCGCCGTCCGGCAGCCGACCGAGCCGGTTGTCTCGTGGTGCAGGACTGAGTCCTGTCGTCTGGGACAGCGCGTTGACAGTTTCCGGCTTGACCGTGAGTCCGAACGTCCCCGGCTTGCTCGCAGTCGTGCCCGATCATGCTGCCGGTGCTTCGATCAGCTACCGCCGCGCCCAACGGCCATCCCGGCCACTACCGTGACGCCGTTGAGGGCCCATATTCGTACTTGGCTGGTCGGCGGTCATCGTGTTGCCTCCTCGGCGCAGTCCAACAGCCTATGGCGTCACCTGTCGGTCGCCACCTGACCGCGATGCACGCGGCGTGCCGATCGCAGACGGTTTCGGTTGGCGCTGGACGGGAGGGCCTCTCCCATTGACCCGCATCGCCAGCGCACACACTCTATTGCGCGATGAGCCCCGTGTCCGTGTTCCTGCTGGCCATTGCGTGCATCTTCATCGTGGGCGTGGTTGGCGAGTGGATGTTCGGGAAGACCGGTGTCCCCGACGTGGTTTGGCTGGTCGTAGTTGGCCTGCTTCTCGGGCCCATTGGAGGTCTGGTCAGCCGTGAGTCCCTGAGCGTAATCGCTCCCTACTTCGGCGCTCTGACGCTCGTGGTCGTCCTGTTCGAAGGTGGAAGTCAGATTCGCCTCCGGGAGCTATCGAGTACGGCGATCCGCTCTACGGTGCTAGCGCTCTTCGCGTTTTCCGGATCGGTTGCACTGGTAGCGGCCGCTTCGATGGCCGCAGTGCGGATGGGCTGGCTGCCGGACGGATGGACCTGGCTTCACGGATTGACCCTGGGCGCAATCCTCGGCGGCTCGAGTGCGGTAGTGATCATGCCCGCAATGAAGAAGGCCGGCCTGAAACCTGAGCTCGCCAATCTGTTGAACCTGGAGTCAGCCATGACCGACGTACTGTGCGTTGTCGGAACTCTAGCGTGCATCCACATCGCCGTGAGCGGCGCGGCCAGCGCGGCCGACGCGGCATCGACGTTGGGCCGCGCGTTCGGCATGGGACTCGGCATCGGCTTGATCGCCGGCCTGCTCGGGCTGCTCTTTCTTCGGCTGCTCAAGGACACCGTCTACGGCTACCCGCTGACGCTGGGAGGACTGTTGGCGCTCTACGCGCTCGTCGACGAGCTGAAGGGTAGCGCAGCGCTGGCCATCCTCACGGTGGCGGTACTGCTGGGCAACGCGAGCTCGTTTCGCGAGGCGTTCGGCCTGAGCGAGGACGCAAAGCTCGGCGAAGGCGCGCAGGCCGTGCACAGCCAGCTCACCTTCATCGTCAAGTCGTTCTTCTTCACGTTCATAGGGGCCATGCTCGCGCCGCCGTGGTCACTGCTGGCCATGGGCGCAGCACTGGGTGTGGCGCTGCTGGCGGCGCGGGTGCCGGCGGTACTGGTCGCCACACTCGGCGGAGGCCTCAGCTCGGGTGCCAAGGGGATCGTAGCGGTCACCTTCCCGCGGGGCATGGCGGCCGGCGTCCTCGCGATATTCCCGTACCAGGCTGGGATGAGCCACACCGAACAGCTGCCCACCGTCGTGTTCGCTGGTGTGATCAGTACCATCCTGGTCTTTGCCGTCGGCTTCCCACTTCTGCGGCGCGGCCTGAACGCAAACGATCTCGCCGCCACGCCGGCGAGCGTGGACGGGGCGACTGCGGAACCGGACCCGGCCAAACCGGCAACACGGGATCCCGACCCGAGCCCGCTGCCCTCGGACCCACGGAGCGACACAGTCGACTAGTGCTGTGTCTCACAACTCGCAATCGTTGCGCTTCCGCCGGGCCGAACGCGAGGGTGGCGGCCCGGCGGAAGCGCAGCTCCGCTGCGATCTAGCCAAAGCACCCTGTCTTTCATGCGGCACCTTCGGTGCCGCTGTGCCCCGTCTCGACTACCACCAGGACGACCCACAAGAACTCGGCGACGCGCGTTCATGGATTGTTGCTTCCGAGACAGGGCACCAGCCAGGTGGAGCGCCTGGGTTGGCGGAAGGGTCGAGGGCTGGCGCGGCGGGCTCAGGCAACGGAGAGTACCTGTTAGCCAGCGGCTTCCGCATCACGGCTGTCGTGCTCGATGTCGCGATTGAGGCGGAGGCCTCACCGGCGCACGGCGCCTGAGCTCCATTGCGGCTTGCGCGAGTCCAGGTTGGGGAATGCGCGCACTCCGCGCGGAAAACCCATCCACCGGGAAAACGCTGAGGCTTCTGACTGGAGTACGCTGGCGAGCCCACGCGCCTTCTCGTCTCCCTATCCGCCTCCCGACTTCTCGCCATTTGAGGGGCCGCCTCCGTTGCCGCTGGTCTTGACCTGGAGCGGCACCGTCACCCCGTGTTTTCTGATCAGCGAGTAGAGCCGCGACCGGGACAGCCCAGAGAGCGCGCAGGCCGAGACGAGGTTGCCGTCCGTGTAGGCCATCAGGTCGCGGAGATACTGGCGTTCAACCGCCGCCACCGCCTCTGCCCGCGTCTCGTCCAAGCGGGGAAAGGTCGCGGTGGCGTCGCCGACGGGCTCCGCGTCCGCGCTGGGGTGCGGTCGCACGGAATCGGCCGAGTTCCTGGCCAGCTTGGCCCGGATGTCGATCGGTAGGTCCATCGGGTATAAAAGCGGTCTGCCGCCCGCCGAGGCCACGGCGCGCTCCAACGCCTGGCTCAGCTCACGGACGTTTCCAGGCCAATCGTAGCGGGACAGCACGCTGAAGAACTCCGGCGTGAATCCCTTCATCTCCACACCGTATTGCTCACACGTTCTGGCAACGTAGTGCAGCGTGAGGGCCTTGATGTCCTCCTTGTGCTGCCGGAGCGGCGGCAGCCCGAGGGTAATGGTGCGGAGTCGGAAGAGCAGGTCGGCGCGGAACACTCCGCGGTCCACCATCGCGTCCAGGCTGCGGTTCGTCGCCGCGATGAGCCTGAAGTCACTGGAGATCTCACGGCTGCCGCCCACGGGCCTGAACCGACGTTCTTGAATGACTCGCAGAAAGCTGTTCTGAACGTTCCGCGGGAGCTCACCCACCTCATCGAGGAAGAGCGTTCCGCGGTTGGCCTGCGCCGCCAGGCCATCGTGAGCGCGGTCCGCCCCGGTGAAGGCACCTCGCTCGTGCCCAAACAGCACGCTTTCGACGATATTTGGCGGTAGCGCCGAGCAGTCGACGACCACGAAGTTGCCGGCGGCGCGTGCGCTGTTCTCGTGTATCGCGGCAGCGTAGAGCTCCTTGCCGGTGCCCGTCTCTCCGCTGATGAGCACGTTGGCCTGACACCCCGCCGCCTGCGCCACGATATCCAGGGACTCTCGGGTGAGTGCGCTGTGTCCGACTATTTTCTCGCGCTGCAGAGCGATCGGCAGCCCGAGATTTCGCTTCTCTTCCTGGTACTGGAGAGCACGGGTCAAGGACAACGTGACCGTGTCCTGCCCGGCAGGGTACTCGATGTAGTCCCAAGCGCCGCTCTTGATCGCCATTTCGGCCTCGTCGCCGTCCGCGCGAGCGCTCAGCATGATGACCGCTGGGGTCGGGTAGCTCTGGCGAAGCAGTGGCAAGAGCTCCAGGCCACTGCCGTCCGACAGTTGGACGTCTGCGAGCACCACGTCAAAGGTCTGGGTTCTGGTCTGCTCGAGCGCATCACGAGCAGAGGCAGCCACCCGCACTTCATGCTCTGTCCGTCGGATGATGGCCGCAACCGCATCGCGGTTCGCGGGTTCGTCGATGACGATGAGCATGCGTGCCATGAGAACGGTGCCGGTCCGACGTGTCCTGCGTCCGCGGGCCACTCCCCGCAACCCCCAAAGGCCGGCCCGCCGGAGCCAAGTCGTTGCTCCTTCAGTACCATCATTGCCTGCTGCCGCAACCAGACATCCGTTTCTGGCCCACCGTGGAGCAACGTGAATCGCAAATCGGAAGGCGTCGTCGCTTGGAGCCAAGTCGTCGAAATTGCTCACGGTATGATGACCGTTCGAGCACGAATCCCAATTCATTCGAGTACGAATCCTGGTCTAGTTCTCGGCGCTGAATGCGTCGAGAACCAGCGCAACGGTGTTGGGGTGGGGCCCCGCCACGGCACGTGGTGGGGCGGGGTCTTGGTCAAAGACCCCGGAACAACAGGGCTAGTCGGCGATGGCTCGAGCCA
>CAZSVU010000319.1:0-10011 GCA_964610275.1 uncultured Polyangiaceae bacterium
GGATGCAGCAGACATACGGAAGTCGTACCGAGCCCCTCGAGCCACGCTCGAGGGGAGGCTGCCCACGGGCTTCTGTGCGGCGCCACCCGCGGCTCATGGGCTGCTACTTCTTCGCTGAGTGCGTCGCCGAGGGTGGGGGGGATGCGCCGAAGGAGCCGGTCGCGACTCGCCGAGCCGAGGTGTGGCTCGCTGGTGTTCAATGTGCAATCCGAGCACGCGCACCCACTGCAGTGGTGGAGTCGGAGGTGGAGGCTGCATCGTCGCAGATAGCCGTTATCATCAAACGACCGGTTGCTCCACGGCCAATTTCGGCTCCGATTTCAGGTGCCTGGACTCCTCTCCGCTTCTCATGATAGCGACTATCGCTCATGAAGCCGATAGACGTGAAGGGCCGTATCGCGGTGGTCACCGGAGCCGGCTCTGGAATCGGCGAGGCCACCGCGAACCTGTTCGGCAGTGAAGGCGCCACGGTCCACGTCGTCGACCTCGACGAGCGCGCGGCCGAGCGCACGGCAGCTGCCATCATCGACGCCGGAGGCACAGCGGTCGCGCATGCCACGGATGTCGCCGATGCCACCGCGGTGGAGCGGACTTTCGACGCCATCGTCAAGGCTTCGGAGCGAATCGATGCGCTGGTCAACAGTGCCGGGATTGCTCACATCGGCACGCTGCTCTCCACCGAGGAGTCGGACCTCGACCGCGTCTATCGTGTCAACGTCAAGGGCACGTATCTGACCTGCCGCGCGGCTGTGAAGACGATGACCGAACAGGGGGGAGGCGCGATCGTCAACCTGGCCTCCATCGCCTCGCTGATCGGCGTGGAAGACCGGTTTGCGTACTCGGTCAGCAAGGGCGCCGTGCTCACCCTGACGCGCTCCATTGCCGTCGACTACATGGGTCAGGGGATCCGGTGTAACTGTATCTGCCCGGCGCGGGTGCACACCCCGTTCGTCGACGGCTTCTTGGCCAAGAACTATCCTGGGCGAGAAGCGGAGATGTTCGAGAAGCTCTCCCAGTACCAGCCGATCGGGCGCATGGCGCGTCCAGCAGAGGTGGCGGCGCTCGCCCTCTACCTGTGCTCGGAAGCAGCGAGTTTCATCACCGGGCAAGCGCTGCCGATGGACGGCGGCGTACTCGTGAAGTGAGCCAACGAAGTAGACCCATGCGCATCACCAAAGTCGAAACCGCCCTGCTCCGAGTTCCTCTCCAGCAGCGCACCATTACGGATTCCCAATCCCGCGTCGACCAAGTCGAATTCGTGCAGGTGAAGCTCGAAACCGATGCGGGCATCACCGGCTACGGCATGAACTGGAGCTACACGACCGGTCTCAGAGCGGCGCAGGTCGTGATCGAGGACAACTACGCCCCACTGCTCTTGGGGAAGGACCCGGAGCACCGCAAGACGCTAGTCAACGAATGCTATTGGTCCAATCATTTCGTCGGTCGAGTAGGCGCCACGGCCGTGGGGCTCGCCGCCGTAGAATTCGCGCTGTGGGACCTGGTCTGCAAGCGCGTCGACATGCCGCTGTGGCGCTACCTGGGCCCCTGCCGGGAGCGGGTCAAAGCGTACAGCACCGATGGTGGATGGTTGAGCTGGACCACCGAAGAGCTCGTACGTGACGTGACACGTCTTTGTGAGCGAGGGTTCGACGCGGTAAAGATCAAGCTGGGTCGGCCCGACCCGCACGAGGACTTCCAGCGGGTGAAGGCCGTGCGCGCGGCTCTGGGAGACGACGTTCGCATCATGACCGACGTGAATTGCTCCTGGTCGTTGGGAACGGCCAAGCTGTGGGGGGCGAAGCTGGCTGACCTGGACGTGTCCTGGCTGGAAGAGCCCTTGCACCCGTTTGACGTCAAAGGTCATGCGGAGCTGGCGCGTGCCATCACGGTTCCCATTGCGGTCGGAGAAACCATCTACACTCGGCAGGCGTTCCGCGACTTCATCGAACAGGGCGCCGTGCAAATCGTCCAGGCGGACGCCACGAAGCTGACGGGCATCGACGAGTGGTTGGAAGTCGCCGCGCTCGCCAACGCCTACGGCCTTCCCGTGATCCCGCACACCAACGTGCAGCAGAAGCTGCATGTGCAGCTGGCCGCTGCGACCCCGGCGGTGGAGATGGTGGAGAACTGCTACGAGTCCCTCGCCGGCATCTGGGAAGAGCCGATTGTGGTCTCTGACGGCTACTACCAGCTGCCACAGCAGCCCGGGGTGGGGTTCAAGATTCGCGACGACGTCGTGGCGCGCCACCGCGTGCGGTGAACCGGCGCCGTGCGCTCACTCCGGCTTCACGCGCGACGCACTTGCTGGCGTTGTCGGCCGAGCCCTTGGACCTCGAGCTCGACGACGTCGCCCTCTTTGAGATACGCGGGCGGTTTCATGCCCAGCCCGACACCGGGAGGCGTGCCGGTGCTGATCAGGTCGCCCGCTTCGAGAGTCATGAACTGCGACAGGTAGTGAACCAGGAAGTGTGCGCCGAACACCATGGTTCGGGTTGACCCCGTCTGGCGGCGCTCTCCGTTCACGTCCAACGTCAAGTCGAGGTTCTGGGGATCGCTGATCTCGTCGGGCGTCACCAGCCACGGGCCGAGCGGGTTGAACGTGTCGCAGGACTTGCCCTTGGTCCATTGGCCGCCGCGCTCGAGCTGAAACTCGCGCTCGGATACGTCGTGCGACACCGCGAATCCCGCAATGTTCGCCGCGGCCGCCTCCGGCGATCGCACGTAGCTCGCGTCGGGCCCGATGATGACCCCGAGCTCGACTTCCCAATCCGTCTTCTCGCTGCCCCTGGGAATCAGCAGATCGTCGTAGGGGCCCACCACCGTATTCGCGGCCTTCATGAAGATGATCGGCTCGCTCGGCACCTCCATGCCCGACTCCTTGGCGTGGTCCGAGTAGTTCAGGCCAATGCAGATCACCTTGCCGGGCCTCGGCACCGGAGCGGCCCAGCGCTCCGAGTCGGGCACGACGGGTAGCTCCGAGCCAGTCTTGGACACGGCGCGCTGCAACTCGCCAAGTCCACCGCCGTTCCAGAAGTCCCGGTCGTAGTCGCGTACCAGCCGCGAGCAGTCGCGACGCGATCCGTCGGCGAGCAGAACACCCGGCTTCTCTTGCCTTGGAGGTCCGAATCTTACGAGTCTCATGGTGAGTCCTTGGTAGCGGCGGGGCCGCGCGTGTGATAGCGGTTATCATCAAAGATACCAAGTCGGCAAGCGCGTGAATCCGCACCGTTGACCTGGCAACACCGCGCGGTCGGCTCGTCCTCAAACGAAACACGAACATGGCCGATAAAAGCCCCGTACCCGCACTGGATCGTGGTCTCGATGTGCTCGAGTGCATGGCGTCATCGCCCGAGTCACTGACGCTGACCGAAGTGGCGCGAACGCTGGGTCGAACCGTCTCCGAGGTCCAGCGAACGTTGGCTCAGCTCACGGCTCGCGCGTACTTGGTGAGAGACGAGCGTGGAGCGTATCGCCTGAGCTCCAAGTTGTTCCGCCTGGCGAACGGGTATCCTCCCTTTCGCGATTTGGTGACGCGAGCGCTGGGCCCCATGCAGCAATTCGCCGATAGCACCCAGGAGTCGGTACACCTCGGCGTGCTCAGCGACGACCAGCTGCTGCTGATTGCCCAGGTTGAAGGGCGCGGGTTGGTGCGGGTCAGCCTCCAGGTGGGAGCGCTCCAGGACGCCGCGGCTACGGTCTCGGGACGGGTCCTGCTCTCCGGACTGTCCGAGCACGAGCTCGCCAGCTTCTGCGACCGACGGCGCATCGGCCGCGTGGAGCGTGCTGCGCTGGAAGCCGACTTCGCCGAGATCCGATCGAGTGGTCACGCGCTGGCAGAAAGCCGAGTGGTGCACGGGCTGCAGGATCTCGGCGTTCCCGTGACACTTCCTGGTGGACAGGTAATCGCGACGCTGACCACCTCGTGGCTGACGGCGCGCAGCGGGACATCACGGGTGCCAGAGCTCCTGGGACCTCTCTCTCAGGCCGCTCGAACCATCGCGGACGCGTACGAGCCCGCGACCTGATTCTCCATGTCGCGGGTCGACGCGCACCAGCACTACTGGAAAGTCGCCCGAGGCGACTACGGCTGGATATCCGCTCCCGCGGTCGCTCCCCTGCGGCGTGACTTCCTGCCAGTGGATCTCGAGCCTCACCTGGAGCGGCACCGCATCGAGCGTACGATCGTGGTGCAGGCGGCTCCCACGACCGACGAAACGGACTTCCTCCTCGGGCTCGCCCGGTCACACGAGAGCATTGCCGGAGTGGTGGGCTGGCTCGATCTCGAAGCGCCGGATTTCCCGGCCCGGCTCGCGCACTACGCGCAGCAGGAGAAGTTCCTGGGGATTCGACCGATGCTCCAGGATCTGGATGACGACCGGTTCATCCTGCGAGGCCCGGTCATCGACAATCTGCGAACGCTCGCCGAGTCCGGGCTCACTCTCGATCTGCTGGTGTTCCCCCGACACCTTCCCGTCGTCTTCGAGGCCCTCCGAGCGGTGCCGCAGGTCCGCGCCGTCATCGATCACTGCGCCAAGCCCGACCTGGTGACCGGAGACCTGGACGCGTGGCGCGAAGGCCTGAACCAACTGGCGACCCACACGAGCGCAACCTGCAAGCTCTCCGGTCTGGTGACGGAAGCTCGCCCCGGCGCGGACGCCCGGGATCTGGCCCCCGCGGTGGAGCACGTCTATTCCGTGTTCGGTCCAGCGCGACTGATGTTCGGCAGCGACTGGCCAGTCTGCACGCTCGCAGCCGACTACTCACGGGTGGTGGAGCTGCTGCGCGAAATCTTGGGCAGCCGCCTGTCCGGCCCCACGGAGCAGCTCATCTTCGCTGAGAATGCTCGCCGCTTCTACGGGATCTAGTCGGGAGTACGACGGTGGACCGCGACGTGTTTCTGGATCGAATTGCGGACCGCCTGGGTCGTGCCCGGCAGCGTCAGGCACCGGCTCGAGACCTCGTGGGTCCGCCTGCGTCGCGGGCCGCAGCCTTGCCCACTGCCTCGAGCGAGCTCCGGGCGCGCTTCGTTGCCGAACTCGACCGCGTGGGGGGGCGGGTGCACGTGGTCGACAGCCTGCCCGAGGTGAGCGTGGTGCTCCGAGCCGAGCTCCAACGGCTGCACGCAAGCCGCGTGGTGAGCTGGGCACGACAGGAATTCTGCTCCTGGCACGTAGAGGCCGTGTGGCAAGACCATCGGGTCGTCGCCGCAGACGACCGAACAGCGGACCGCGAAACGTGGTTCCGCGGCGCCATGCTCGAAGCCGAGGTGGGGATCACGACCGTAAGCCATGCCGTCGCCGCGACCGGCAGCCTGGTGGTGGCCGCCTCGCCCACTCGTCCACGCGGGGTCAGCCTGCTGCCCACCGCCCATATCGCCCTGGTCCGCGACGGACAGATCGTGCCGACCCTGGAGTGGGCGTTGGGTGCTCCGCCCACCCGGACACGACCAAGACTACCCTCGGCGCTCCACGTCATCACGGGGCCGAGTCGAACCAGTGACATCGAGAACGATCTCACCATCGGCGTGCACGGGCCAGCGTCTGTGGTGGCCATCTTGCTGCGGGAGCCGAAATGAAGGTCTCCCTGTTCGTCACGTGCCTGGTCGACCAGGTTGCTCCCCAGGTGGGTGTCGCCACGGTCCGCCTGTTGCGTCATCTGGGCTGCAAGGTCGCGTTCCCGCCCGGGCAGGTCTGTTGCGGACAACCCGCCTTCAACACTGGCTACACCGATGCCGCCCGCGCCGCAGCTCGACCCCTGCTCGACGCATTCGAGGGCGCGCGCTACGTGGTGGCTCCGAGTGGTTCCTGCGTGGGGATGATCCGCCACCACTTCGCGGAGCTCTTCGCCGACGATCCCACGCTGCGCCGCCGCGCTCGCGAGCTCGTCGACAGGACGTACGAGCTCAGCGAGTTCATCGTGACCGTGCTCGGTGTCACCGATGTCGGCGCACGCTTCCCGCACCGCGTCGCCTTCCACCCTTCGTGCCACGGCTCCCGCCTGCTCGGAGTACGCCACGAGCCCCTGGCGCTGCTGCGCGAAGTGCGAGGACTCGAGCTCGTGCCGCTGGAGCGTCCCAATGACTGTTGTGGCTTTGGGGGAGCCTTTTCGGTGAAGCTACCGGATATCTCGGCGGCCATGGTGGACGAGAAGGCGGAGCACGTCGAAGCCACTGGCGCCACGCACCTGGTGGGCATCGACCTCGGCTGCCTGCTCAATATCGCCGGTCGGCTGGAGCAGCGCGGGTCGGACATTCGCGTGCTGCATCTGGCTGAGCTGCTGGCCGAAGGCCTGCGGGGGCGCGAATGAGCCGCAGGGCAGACGACACGCTCGCCAGCCGGTCGGAACGGGCCCTCGGCAACGCGTTTCTGCGCAAAGCCGTTCGGTTCACGGCCGAACGCCTGAGTCAGGCCAAAACGGACAGCACCGATGCTCTCGGACAGTGGGAAGTCTGGCGAGAGCGAGGGCGCCGGGTCCGAGAGCACGTGGTCCAGCACCTCGACTACTACTTGGACGAGTTCTCCCGGAACCTCGAAGCGCACGGTCAACACGTTCATTTTGCTGCGGATGCGCGGGAGGCTGGGGACATCGTGCTGCGCATCGTCGCGAAGCAGGAAGCGCGACTGGTCGCGAAGAGCAAGTCGATGGTCTCGGAGGAGGTCGGCGTCAACGCGCGCCTGGCCGAACACGGGATCGAGTGCCTCGAAACCGATCTGGGTGAGTGGATCATCCAGCTGGCCCACGAGACCCCGTCGCACATCATCATCCCGGCCATCCACAAGACGCGAGATCAGGTACAAGAACTGTTCGAGAAGGAGGGTGGCGAGCGGCTGACCAACGACACCGCTACCCTGGCCGGCTACGCCCGGAAGCGACTCCGCGAGCGGTTTGCTCGCGCCGAGGTCGGGATGACGGGCTGCAATTTCGCCATTGCCGAAACGGGCAGCGTGGTGATCTTCACGAACGAAGGCAACGGGCGGATGGTCACCACGCTGCCTCGGACGCACATCGTGATGATGGGGATGGAGCGCATCCTACCGACGCTCGCTGACTTGCCGCTCATGGCCGAGCTCTTGCCACGCAGCGCTACCGGACAGAAGATCACCACGTACGTCAACGTCGTGACTGGCGCCCGCCGCCAGGGTGAGCTGGACGGCCCCGGCGAGTTGCACGTCGTGATCCTGGACAATGGACGGTCGCGGCAGCTGGCCGACCCCGCATTCCGAGAGCTGCTGCACTGCATCCGCTGCGGCGCCTGTCTCAACGTGTGCCCGGTCTACCGCCACGTGGGCGGGCATGCGTACGGTTCGGTCTATTCGGGCCCCATTGGTGCGGTCCTCGGCCCACTGCTCGCCCCTCATGACCCCGCCGCCGCAGAGCTCGCCAACGCCTCGACCCTCTGCGGCGCGTGCTACGACGCATGTCCAGTGAAGATCCCGCTACACGATCTGCTCCTACGATTGCGCAGCCGCAACGTGGCGCTCTACCAGCCCCCTTTGGCCGAACGCATCGGGGTGCAAGTCTTCGCCACGGCCGCAGCGTGGCCGACGATGTTCACGTTGCTATCCCGGCTCACGCGTTGGCTGCTGCTTCGGCTAGGTCCACTCGGCGAGCGCCTGCTCGCTCGCCTGCCCGGCGTCTCGACCTGGGGCCGCCACCGCTCGCTCCCGGTTCTGCAGCCCCGGTCGTTCCGAGAGCAGTGGAAGGATCTGGAGCGCTGAGGCCACCGGACCCGGCCCTGCGCAGCAGCGTCACGACTCGGCGGCGCTCTAGACGGTTGGAGCGTTTCAGCGCCGATGGATTCTACCCCTCATCACCACCGCGTGATCCCGCGGCCGCAGTCCCGCCGTCACATGCGCGTCGATTCTTCGCCTGCTCTGCCTCATTTCCGTCACCACGGTGACATACGTGGTGGGAGGACGGACTGGGCAGCCGCGCGATCCCCGCGCCAGGAGTCTCGCCCGGCATCCGCTTCTCGATTGCATGCAGGAGAAGCTGTTGATGAGACGACGGATTCGCGCCGGGCTCACGTTGGTGGTTGCCCCGCTGCTGGCACTTGGGTGCGGTGAAGAGGCAGGCAACGAGGATGCCGACGCGTCTGCGTGCCCAGACGGGTTCGAGCTCTGTGGCCTGAGTTGCGTTGCCCTCGGCAGCAACAATCTGCACTGCGGCGCGTGCGACGTCCCATGTGGAACAGGTAGCAGCTGCGTTCTCGGTCAGTGCTCCTGCCAGCCTGGCCTAGTCCCATGCAATGGCGCGTGTGTGAACGTACTCGCCGATGGAGCCAACTGCGGTGGCTGCAACATGGCCTGCTTGGGGGGGCAAGTCTGTGCCAACGGCCAGTGCAGTACTAGTTGCCCTGTGGGCACGACCCAGTGTGGAACCAGTTGCGTCGACGTGACGGCCGATCCGGCCAACTGCGGGAACTGCGACATCCTGTGCACGGGCGGCCAGGGCTGCGTCGGCGGCTCTTGCACATGCCCAGCGGGACAACAGCTGTGTGGCGCCGGATGCATATCGACACTATCTGATCCGGCCAACTGCGGCGGCTGCAACATCCAATGCGCCGCAGGCGCCGTGTGCTCCGGGGGCACGTGTGTCGGCACTGCCTCTGGGACCGGTGGAGCCGTGGGCACCGGCGGAGCCGTCGGCACCGGTGGCGCCTTGGGCACCGGTGGCGCGGTCGGCACCGGTGGCGCGCTGGGCACCGGCGGTGCGGTCGGCGTGGGCGGCGCCGTCGGCAGTGGCGGCGCGCTGGGAACGGGCGGCGCCGTCGGTAGCGGCGGCGCGCTGGGAACAGGTGGTGCGGTCGGCACCGGCGGTGACGTCGGCAGTGGCGGTTCCACCACCGGTGAGACCGAGTTGGAGGTGAACGGAACGTGCTATCCCGTGTGTGCGGACGCTTCGACCGACCCGGACGGCGACGGTTGGGGATGGGAAAACAGCGCTTCGTGCATCGTGCCGGGCTCGACGGTCGCGCAGAACGCCTCGCCTAGCGGCAGCACCGGCACCGGCGGCGCCATCGGTAGCGGCGGCGCGGGCACCGGTGGCGAAGTGGGCAGCGGCGGAACTCTCGGCACTGGTGGAACGGGCACGGGCGGCTCCGGAACGGGCGGCTCCGGAACGGGTGGCGCCTCCAGCGATCTGGACCCCTTCAGCTTCTTCGTCACCAGCCTGGAGGCGATGCGGCGCTTGTCCGGGAGCCAGGATGGGTTCGGCGGTGATCTCCGCTATGGGGAAGCCGACGGATTGACGGGGGCCGACAAGATCTGCGCCGAGATCGCCGAGTACTCGATGCCCGGGGCCGGTGCCAAGGGGTGGCGTGCCTTCTTGAGCACCAGCACGGTGGATGCCATCGATCGAATCGGCGCGGGACCCTGGTACGACCGGATGGGACGGTTGGTGGCGGAAGACATCACTGGCCTCCTGAACACTCGTCCGGACGGTGACTCTGCCATCGTCGATGATCTGCCCAACGAGTACGGCGTGCTCAACAGCAACCCCGACGGCACGGGTGAGGTGGACAACCACGACACGCTCACCGGATCGAACGAGCAAGGAAGGCTAGCCTCCAACAACGTCGGCGATACGTGCAATGACTGGACGAGCGCCGTGGGGAGCACGGGGCAGCCCCAGTTGGGACACTCCTGGTCTGCCCAGAGTGGTCGACACTGGATCACGGCGCATGACGCACACGGCTGTGCAGCCGGCGTGAACCTGGTTCAGGACGGCCCCGGCAGCGGGGATTGCGTCGGCTGTGGCGGCGGCTACGGCGGGATCTACTGCTTCGCCTTGACCCCGTAGTCAGCACGCGAGCGCAGCTCGCGGGCCTCCTTCACCAAAACAAGCTCCGTCCACCTCTGCTGCTTCCCAACCAGAAACCGCACGCGAGCGCAGCTCGCGGGCCTCCTTCACCAAAACAAGCTCCGTCCACCTCTGCTGCTTCCCAACCAGAAACCGCACGCGAGCGCAGCTCGCGGGCCTCCTTCACCAAAACAAGCTCCGTCCACCTCT
>CAZSVU010000320.1:0-9994 GCA_964610275.1 uncultured Polyangiaceae bacterium
CGCTGGGGGTCGAGGACGTTGCCTTCCACAAGCGTTGTCGGCTCGAGGTCGAGGACATGGTCAAGTCGACCTGGGTCTATCGCCGGCTACGCGCCTTCCGCGCTGGCATCGAAGGCGTCCGGCTCCTTCCTCAAGCGCGGTTTCGGCCTCGGTCGCTGTGTCTGGCGCGGCTTCCGGTCCTTCCAGGCGTACGTGCAGGCGTCGGTGCTGGCCTGCAACCTGCTCGTCGTTGCGCGTCACGCCTTGGCCGCAGCCAAGCCAGCCTGAGAGAAACGCGGCAACGCCACTTGCTCTGGCACCAGCCTCGCGCGGCGCCTGGCACCGGTGCGCCCGCAGCACCCGCCAGCAGCCCTCAGCACGGGCCCGCGGCGCGTCCGCGGTCGCGGCGCGCCGGCGGGCCCCCGTCGACGCCACACCGCAGCCACGGTATCGTCTTGCGATTGCGGCGTTTGGCGCCGGGAACTAGACTAGACGCCGTGGCTGCCATGGGCATCGCGGCGTTCTGTTGGAGCGGACTGTGGGGGCTATTGGGGCGACGATTCCGAGCACCCGCGGTCGTCCTGCTACTCGCCGTGGCCGGCTTCGGGCTCGCGCCTGCGGCGTACGCCTCTGGGTGGGGCACCCCCCAATGGCCGGAAAACGACCTTGCCCTCGGGCCCGGGCTCGCTTTCGCGTACGGCCCAGACGCGGGATACGCGCTGGGATTCGATACGGCGTATACGCACAGCGCCTTCGCCGCGTCAGTGAACCTGAAGTACGTCGGCCAACCCGGCTACCACCTCTACGGCGCCCAAACCGAATTCAGCTTCTGGTTCGTGGCGAACTGGGGTCTCGGTGCAGGCTACCTCACCGGGGATGACGCAGGTCCGGTCTTTCACCTGTTCTCGGGATTCCCCTGGGGAGATGACCACTACTTTCTCGAGCCCTACTACCGACTCAACTTCTTCGTTCCTGACGGACTCGAGCTCATTCACGAAGTCGGGCTAATGGTGAAGTACACGACGTTCCACATCTGACGGATGTTCGTTCGGATGGGAACACCGGCATGACCGAGCAACCGAGCAACGTGACCTTTCCCACGACGTCATACCAACGGCGATCTGGCACAGGTCGAGTCACCAGCGCGCGCGCGAACGCCCCTGGACTTCCGGGTCGCGAGCGCTCTCACCGATTGTTGCACACGCGGCGGGACACTACAGTGGTGACACGAGGGAGCGCATGAATATCAGTCGACTGCTCTGGATGGCCTGCCTGCTCGTCGGCTGCGGCGCGCAGATCTTCTACGCTGGGACCTACACCGTGGTGGTGACGTCGTTCAGCCCCGGCACCACGGGGAACTACGTGGTCATGGCCGACACCTGAGCGGCCCTCTCCTCTCAGCGGCCCCGGCAGCGACAAGATCGCAGTCGGCTCGCATCAACTCGACCGGAGCCGTGGAACTGGACTCGTCCCTCAGCCACCGAACGAGGCGCCTCTGGCGAGCCGGCCGCGCGGCCTACGGGATCGCCTCACCGAGTCGCTCGGGCGCAACCGTGTGGCCACGGCGGCATGAAGCGCCATCGCGCGAGATCACGTGGATTTCAGGGTCCAGGCGCGTAGCTCGCAGGGGCGCCGTACCGCACCCGGCTCCCAAAAAACTCCGCCCGTTGTCTTCCGGCGCTGCCGCCTACCCACAGGTAGGTCCAACGGCCCGAGCAACGTCGGACGACTCCCGCGCTACCAAGTTTGGGCGTCTCGCCCGGCATGCCCGAGCAATCTGTGCAACTCGGGAGATGTCGCGATGAAGATTCGCTCGGTCGTAACAGTGGCAGTCACGCTTGGCGCCGTTGCCGCTGCGTGTGGGGACTACGTGGCCCCGGATACCGGGGGCGAGGGCGGAGCCACGGGCGTCGGCGGCAGCGGCGCTGAACCAACCTGCGGCAACGGGGTGGTCAACTCGGGGGAGACTTGCGATCCGCCGAACTCGTGCCCAGCGAGCTGTGATGACGGCAACGCCTGCACCGCCGATCAGCAAACCGGCAGCCCCGAAAACTGCAATGTCGCCTGTACCCACGCCGTCACCGACGCCTGCGCCCCCGACGACGGCTGCTGCCCGACTGGCTGCGACTCCACCACCGACGCCGACTGCTCGGTTAGCTGCGGCAACGGCGTCGTGGAGACCGGCGAGACCTGCGATCCATCGAGTACGTGCCCGGCGACCTGTGATGACGGCAACGCCTGCACCGTCGATCAGCTCACCGGCAACTCCCAGAACTGCAACGTCGCCTGCAGCCACAGCTCCATCAGCACCTGCGTGTCCGGCGATGGCTGCTGCCCGACTGGCTGCGACTCCACCGTCGACACGGACTGCTCGGCCAGCTGCGGCAACGACGTCGTGGAGACCGGCGAGACCTGCGATCCGCCGGCTTCGTGCCCCACCAGCTGCGACGACGGCGACGCCTGCACCCGTGATCAGCTCACCGGCAGCGCGGCGAACTGCAACGCCACCTGCGGCAACACGACCATCACCGCCTGCACTTCTGGCGATGGGTGCTGCCCGACTGGCTGTGAGTCCTCCGGCGACACGGACTGCGGGGTACCCCTGCCGTGCGACGTCTTGGAAGAGGCCGGCCACGAGTGTGGCTCGGCGCACAGTACGGTGCGACTCATCGTCAGCGACTACACCGGGCCCCTCTACCAGCTCTGCAGAGGCAATGCGGTTGCAGGGCCGAGCTCTTGCCGGGGGGAGACCCAGGACATCGGGGTCGTGGATGGCTACGCCGACGCCGCCGCGCACGACGCATTCTGCGCCGGCGCCCAGTGCACCATAACGACCATCTACGACCAGTCCGGACAGGGGAATCACCTGGAACCCTCTCCGCGTGGCGGCGCCAAACCCAGTCCCGATCTGCCGGCAGACGCCTCGGCTCTCCCGGTAACGGCCAACGGCCATTCAGTCTACGGCATCCTCATTGAACCCGGTATGGGTTATCGCACCGGGTGCAGTGACTGCAACATCCCGACTGGGCACGGGACTGCGGTGGGCGACGAACCAGAGAGCATGTACTGGGTGACCAGCCAGCGCGACCTGGTCAATGAGTGCTGCTTCGACTACGGCAACGCCGAAACGTCCTCCAATGACGACGGCAACGGCACGATGGAAACGCTCTACTTTGGAAATGGCGTCATTTGGGGCTCCGGTGTACAGGGGGGCCCATGGATCATGGCAGACCTCGAAAACGGTCTCTATGCCGGCTGGGAAAATGGCCAGGATGACAACATCTCGACCAATACGCCCCTCAGATACGACTTCGTCACTGGCGTGGTCATCGGCGACACGCGGGACAGGAACAGCGGAAGAGGCCGCTTTGCACTCTATGGAGGCGATGCGACATCCGGCACCCTGACAGAGATGTACGACGGAATTCGCCCCGAGAAACCCGGCTACGTTACCATGCAGAAGCAGGGGTCCATCATCCTCGGAACCGGCGGGGACAACAGCGCCTGGGGTGGAGGACACTTCTACGAAGGCTGTATGGCGAACGGCGCTGCGTCGAGGGAGACCGTTGACGCCCTCCAGGACGCCATCCTCGCTGCGGGATACGAGTAAGAGACCTGTCGATATCGTGAGCGTGGCAGACTACCACCAGTAGCCGAAACCGTGCTTTCCTGCTGGCGGGTGCATTCAATGGGGGCGCATGATGGTCCACCGCATGCGCAAACAGGATATCTCGGTAGCCTTCGTCGCCCTCTGCCTAGGCGCTTGCATGAAGCGCCAGGAGCCCTCGTGCTATCCGGCACCGGTCACGTCGCCGACGTGTGCAAAGTTCTATGCGGAGTTGGCCGACACTTCCGAGAATGCTGGCAAGCAACGACAGTACCGAACCTGGTCCTGCCTGGCCGGCGAAGCCTCTCAGTGTGCGCTGGTCGGCAAGGAACCACCGCCGGGACCATCGACAGCCGAGTCGAAAGGCGCGGGGCGAGCCGCGACCGCTCCTGAGCCACACCGGCCCACCGAAACGCACCCCAGCCAGCCAGAGACCACCACGGCAGAGCGTCGGTCGGACAGCAAGCCAGCGATGCAGAAGCCCACGCTCAGCGGCCTGTGCAACAACGGTGACCATGAAGCATGTGACCTACGCCGCGAGTTGAACCGCAACGGCATGAAAGGTCGTCTGGTCGATGAGATGGGCGCAGCCTCACTCCTGCGTCGGCGCGCCCAGAACTTGCAGAAGGCGGTCCTGCCGGAGCGGCTCGGCACCGAGCCGGTTGCTCCGGTCGAATGGGGTCGCCGATGCAGTGATGGCGACGGAACCGCCTGCGCTGTGCTGGGCTGGATCAATGGATGCAGTAGCGGTGTGGCTGCGGATTGTACGAAGGCTGGATTGGCCTACAACCACGGCGCCTCCAACGGCAAGGACATCCCGATGGTTCCGGATGAAGCCCTTCGCTTCTTCAAGCGTGCTTGCAGGCTCGACCCTGTTGGCGACGAGTGTTGGGTAAACGGACTCATTTTAGCGAAGGGAGAAGAATTCTGCCCGACCGACGCTGATATTGAGTGGTTTCTTGCACAAGCCTGCCAGAAGGCGCCCAGAAGACATTGCGCTGGTGCGGCCTATGTCTACGAGCACACTTACACTTCTCTCCCCTGCATCGAGCGGACGAACCTCTTCGAGCGGGAGAAACGCTACAACCGGAAGGCGTGCAGCGCAGGTGACGGGGCGGCGTGCGAAAAGTTGGAGTCGAAGTAGGGCTCAACGCTCGTCGGTCTGCAGCAGTTCACCGCTCAGATGGCTCGCGCCTTCGGACGTACCACCACGATTCGCCGCAGGGAGCGGCCTGAGGTAGACTCCGTTCAGGAGGGTATGATGAGGACCACATCTCGACTTGTTGGCTTGGGATTCGCTTCGGCTGCAGTGCTGCTGGCGCAGGGTGCGGCTGCCCTGCCGCCACCCATGACCGAGCAGGAGTTGATGGACGCGTCTGATCTGGTCATTGATGGCGTGGGCATATCCATCGAGTGCGACGGACCCCCAATCGCAGATGAGAACATGATTTCGACCTTCTACCTCACGCGGGTCTTTCCCTCGCAGACGTACAAAGGCGTCGCCATGCGTTCGATTGACGTGCGGGGCCAGCAGGTAGAGTGGATAGTGGCGGTGGCCGGTCCGTGGTTTCCCGATGCCATACCGGTGGGCTGGTCTGGCCGGCTCTACCTGGTGGAAAACAGCGACGGCACGTACAGCGAGGTCTGGTGGAACGGAGTTGAGGAGGATCAAACGAGCGCCCCCGAAGCGCTGCCGGATTGCGGTGCGGCCGGGGCGGGCGGCGCCGGCGGCACGGGAGGCTCGGGCGGGAGCAGCGCCGAGGGTGGCACGGCCGGCGCAGGTGCCGCCGCGGATACCGGTGGCGGTGCTGGCGACGGGACCGGCGGCGCCGCGGGGACGCTCGCGGGCGGCAGTGGCGGCAGCGGCACTGGCGGGAGCGAGACCGGCGGTGAAGCTGGAACGAACAGTGGAGGCTCAGGCGGTGGCAGTGCTGGCGTTGGGACCGGTGGCGCTGCGGGGACGCTCGCAGGCGGCAGTGGCGGCAGCGGCACTGGCGGGAGCGAGACCGGCGGTGAAGCTGGAACGAACAGTGGAGGCTCAGGCGGTGGCAGTGCTGGCGTTGGGACCGGTGGCGCTGCGGGGACGCTCGCAGGCGGCAGTGGCGGCAGCGGCACTGGCGGGAGCGAGACCGGCGGTGAAGCTGAAACGAACAGCGCAGGCACAGGCGGCGACACTGGGTCGGGTGGGGACAGCGGGGACGATGCCGGCTGCGCATGCAGTGCAGCAGGCAAGTCCGCACCCAATTCCGGCCTCGCACTCATGTTGGGTGCTGCCTTGTGCGCTGCTGGGCTGAGGCGCACCAGGCGTTCCCCGCCGCCGATCGAGTGAGAGTCACCAGCGTTGTGCTGCACCGGTGGTTAGGAAACTGATTCCCGCCGCGAACGGACTGATCCTGTAAGTGCGTCGATGTCCCGGACCACAGAGTCCGGGACGTCCTGACAGAACGTGCCCTACGGCGTAGTGAGGGTGGCCCATCCGTGGGCAGGAACGTCGAACTGGTACATGGCGCCGGCCACGTCGACGGTCATCGTGTTCGACGAGTCGCCGCTGTTGTAGACCTCTGTGACGATGCTGCCGTCCGCGTTCTGGAAGGCGACCGCGTCATTGGTGCCGCTGGTCCCAATGCGCGTCGCTCCCGGGAGGATGAACTGGGAGTAGTGCCGGAAGACGTAGTAGGCCGCGGTCTCGATGAGACTGCCCCCCGAACGGTCCACCACCAAGAGCGCGTTCTGGGGCCAGCCATCCAGACTGTGGCCCTGGGTGTCGAGCACCATGTTCCAAGCGAGGTACGAGTTCACCCCTCCGACGATCCAATCCCGGATGAGCTGCCAACTTTCCTCACCATAGAGATGGTCATTCTGTGGCGTGTTCGAATCGTACCGACTCTGGTCCCAGTAAGGGGCCGAGAAGCTGTAGTTGCCGCACCTGTGCTCTGTCTGCATGACGGGACCGAAAGGTGCCAGATCGGCTGTCGTGTCCTCGTGGTTCCACTGCAGGCCGAAGCCCGTGACGTACTGCATGGAGTCCGGATCGTTCGCGACCCCCGTGGCGATGTTGGCGTCCTCCGGGGCGGACATGGTCCCGCACCAGATCTCGGCGGAGAGATTTCGTTCGGCAAACTTTGGTCCCAAGTACGTCTTGAAGTAGTCGATGAGGACCTGTTGTCCCCAGTTGACGCGGGCGTAGCCGGGCTCGTTCTGGGGGTGAACCGCCTCGATGGTCATGCCCTCGTTGCCGTACTCTTCGACGAACTTGGCGAGATAGAGGGCATGGGCTTCGAGTGTCTGAGCATCGCTCCTCATGTCCCTACCGTTCATCATCCAGTCGGGAACGATCCACGGGCTCCCCCAGAGACGGATGTCAGGCCTAATCTGCAGTGCCGCCTGAATGTAGGGGATCAGCATCTGCCGGTCGCGGTCAATGGAGAAGTTGTCCATCGCGTAGTCGTTCGCCGTCTCGGCAAGCGTGTACCAGCTCATGGAGTAGTCACTGGCTCCGATTGGGATCCGTCCATAGACGAAGTTCGCGCCGTCGGTCGCATCGAAGAGAAGCGTGAGCGCGCGCGTTATTTCAGAGCTGCTGAGCACGTTGAGGGCATCCCAGCCCATCTCGTTGAAGGTTCCGCCGAACCCGTCCCACCGCTGGTACGTGGTGTTCGGGTCGATGGTCAGGTCGGCAGATCCGCTCGAAACCTCCGTCACCTGCGCGTCCGTGTTCCAATAGTCGTTCGGGCCAGAGGTGATCAGCTCGAGCTCCGTGGTACCACCGCCCGTGCCGTCGCCGCCCGTGCCATCGCCACCCGTGCCGTCGCCACCCGTGCCATCGCCGCCGCTGCCGTCCCCGCCCGTGCCGCCGCTGCCGAGATCGCCGCCCGCGCCGTCGCCGCCGCTGCCGTCGCCGCCGCTGCCGACCACGTCGCCACCGCTGCCGCCGCTGCCGACCACATCGCCGCCGGTGCCGCTGCCGCCGCTGCCGACCACATCGCCACCCGTGCCGCTGCCGCCGCTGCCGACCACATCGCCACCCGTGCCGCTGCCGCCGCTGCCGACCGCATCGCCACCCGTGCCGCTGCCGCCGCTACTCTCGAGGCCCCCGGATCCAACCGTCCCGCCTGAACCGCCAGACCCGCCGGTGAGCGCTGCAGCGCCCCCCTCCCCCCCCTCGGTTGAGTCGGAGGGATTGTCAGTTCCTCCGCATCCGGCAGAGAAGAAGAGCCAAGAGAGCATCACGACTTTCAGCGAAACAGCACGCATCAGAGCCTCCATCGCAAGCAAGGACGGCTATCCTCGGAACGCAGTGAGCGCGCTCGTTGGCACCCACCCCAACGAAGTCTAGGCCACGGAGGGACCGGACGAAAGGGGCTTACGAGCTCTCCCCTCGACCCAGAGGATTGCAGCAGGGGGGGGTCTTTTGTCCCCCCCCCTCCCCCGAAGCCTCAGCGCTGCTCCGGATCACCTGCTCCTGGAAAACTGCCGAAGTAGAAACTAGTGCACTAGCAGGCGTCATACACGTAGCTCGAGCTCGACGGGGTCGTGACGTTCACGTCGCGAAGTACGATGGCCAGCTCGTCGAAGGCTGCGCAGCCGGCATCGAAGTCCTGCTGCCGGTACTCGATCACGAAAACCAGGTTGCCGTACGCGGCTTGGTAGTCGCCGCACTCGCCCCAGCGGTTGCATTCCTCGGCGATGGCAAAGTCCGTGCCCATGGCGCCGACCTCGTTCAAGAGCTCGGTCGAGTTCTTCTGGACCGCGGCCAGGCCGTTGGCGTGCGCGAGCGCCGCGAGCATTCCCATGAGGGCGATGTTCTGACTCTGGGTGAGCAGGCTGTCAGAGCGACCGGTGCTATCCAGATTGTCGATTTCCACGGCATCGAACCCGTCGGCTGTGCACCCTGCAATCCACTCACCAATGATCCCGGCCAGGGCGTTCTGAACCACCACTGGCCCCGCCCGAGCTCGTGGCTCCGGCGGATCCACCGCTCGCACCACCCGAACCACCAGCTCCAGCGCTCGCTGGGCCGGACCCACCCGACGAGACCGCGCGCGCCTCACATCGCCCAAGTCGCGGTCAAGCCTACCTCCGGTTCGGCTAGTCCGCACTCACGCAATCGAGGCTCCCCACTGCCAAAATGGACAACTCGAGTGATACCATGCGGCGCACGTCTGCGTGGTTCGAGTCCTCGCTCTGGCTTTCCGGTTCGGGGCTGGCTCGGGCGCGCAGCAGGAGGAGATTCACCATGCTCGAGAACAAAGTCGCGATCGTCACTGGATCAAGCCGCGGTATCGGAGCCGCCACCGCGCAGCTGCTGGCGGCACACGGCGCCCGGGTGCTCGTGAACTACGCCACCAGGCAGGACGCCGGAGAGCGTGTCGTGACGGAGATCGTGGCTCGCGGCGGTCGGGCGCTGCTCTTGCATGCGGACGTGACGGTGCCCGACGACGTGCAGCGCATGGTGGAGACCGCGGAGCGCGAGCTCGGCCCAGTCGACATCCTGGTCAACAATGCGAACATGAGTTTCCCTGTCAAACCTTTCGCCGAGTACGCCTGGGAGGATTTCGAACGCAAGCTCGTGAGCGAGCTCCGGGCGAGCTTCTTCTGTTGCCAGGCCGTGGTCCCGGGGATGATGGCGCGTCGGTCCGGCTGCATCGTCAACGTGAGCAGCGGCCTCTCGCGCGTTGCGGGCCCTGGCTTCATCGCCCACTCGAGCGCGAAGTCCGCGCTCGATGCCTTCTCGCGCTCCTTGGCGCTCGAGCTCGGGCCCACCGGCATTCGCGTCAACGTGGTGGCGCCGGGGCTCACTCTCACCGACGCTACCGCCCACCAGCCCGAGCAGATGAGGATCGCGGCGGCTGCCCGTACCCCACTCCGGCGGATCGGCGAGCCCGATGACATCGCCGGTGCGGTGCTTTTCTTCTGCACGGACTGGGCCCGCTTCGTCACGGGCACGTACCTGCCGGTGTGCGGCGGCGCGCAGATGAGCTGAGGTGGCAGGATGGCGCACCGTTACGACGTTCGCATTACTCTCGTCTCGCAGCTCAAACGCTGTCCCAACGGCCACCACGTCGGCGATGAGTGGGTGGTCGGCCGCCGCACTCCCGGAGGCCTGTGCCTGGGGGCCTTCAACTCACTGATGCCGTTTCTCACCGCGCTCCGCTATGGGGGAGATTTCCCCTGGGAGAGTGCCGGTGAGGGGACGTTCTGCTGCCCGGATCCCGAGGTGGTGAACTCCTTCCGACTCGTGCGTGTCGAGTCGTCGGAACCGTCCGATTGAGTCAGCCAGAAGGCGACCACGACGCTCGCCGGGTTGCAGGACCTGCGAGACCTGGACCTGGACCTGGCCGAGCTCCTCCTCGTCTAGTGCTGTGTCTCACAAGTCGCAATCGTTGTCCTCCGCCGGGCCGAACGCGA
>CAZSVU010000321.1:0-9987 GCA_964610275.1 uncultured Polyangiaceae bacterium
TCATGCCCACGATGGACGACACGACGCCAATGAGCGGCGTGGTCGTGTTCGTCGACCATGAGGGCTACGAGCGGAAGATCGACTTCCTTCCACACGTGTACGGCCTCCACGCGGATGAAGTGCGACGCACGGCGATCCCGGCGCAACTGCTCGGCGAGGATGGCAATCTGCTCGGGGTCGATTTGCGGATCATGCATCCCGTCCTGTGCATGGAAAGCCGGGTACACAACGCCGTGGGGTTGCCGGGGCAGTACGACAACGAGCATGGCAGGGCTCAGCTCATGGCGTCCATTCGCAGCGCGCAATGCTTTGTCGTTGAGTTGCTCGAACTCGGGGAAGAGCGAAACGCGCGCAAGCTCTGCGAACGTATCTTCAGGTTCTGCGGACACCAGCACGCCCGGCGGCTCTTCAGAGAAAGGGGCGTCGACCCGTTCGACGCGGTTCCCGACGACAAGCGGTTCCATCCCGACTTTGCAGGGACACGCCGACCACAGATGGTGGAGCATCTTTCTCGGGTCCGCGGGACCACCGCCTCGGATGACGAGTGAAATTGCATCGGTTGAGGGGATGTCGGGGCCAGCGAGGCGCTGAACGGCGGTCACGGGTGGCGGCTGACCCTCCGAGGCTGGCCCAGAACGCCTTCGGCGGACGGTGAGGCACTGTTTGGTCCCCGCGCCCTGAAGGACCACCGAACTCGGTGGCTCAACACGCGCGGGTCGATGCCTCTCACCCACTGCGCGTCATTTTTCTGTCCGTCTCGTTTCGACGACTGATTCACCACAAGACCTCGATCTGGACTTCGCAGGCAGACTCCGCGGCTAGCTCGGCCTCGCGATCGCTCTGGCCGGGCGCGGATGCGAATCGAGCGAAAGGCACAGTCTACTCCTGTTCGATCAGACCCACCACCGCCTGGTCGTAGCTCTGTGCGGTCGCGTAGGTCCCCCGCAGCCACAGGAGTGCCGTGTGGGCCGCATCCCACTTGGGGACGACCGGGCGCATGTTGTGCATGGTGGAGTTCGCAGTGATCGGCTCCCAGTCGAAGCTCGCACCATCGTCACACGTCACCCCTTTCCAGACTTCCCTCCACCCGTAGAAGTCACCGTCGTCGGTTCGCGGATCATAGGGAGTGGAGATGTAGATGACGTGGGGGTTGTCGGGGTGCAACGCCCCGAGCCCCGTGTAGTCTTGCTCGGAGTCGTAGAGTTTCGTTCCCGCCCTGGCCAGGTAGGTCGGCCTCCATTGGGAACCGTCGAAGCGGAAGTAGAGCAAGCGCTTGTCCGGATCGTCTGAGCCGGTGCCAGTGACGCGCCCCGTGCCGATGGCGGCAACTGTGCCGTCGTCATACGCGACCAGATCGGCGTTCCACATGTGCTCCAAAGTGACGCCGTTGATATTGGTGCCGGTCGCAAAAACCCTCGTGTAGGAAGTAATCTGCTCCGCTGACTGGTCGGTGAAGTCGCTATCGATGACCTGACCGGTCGAGTTGTGGATCGCCCCGTCTTGGATGTAGCCGTGATAGAGGCTGTTGTCGTTGTCACGCGGGTGCGCTTCGGTCGCGAAGAAGTCGATGCGATCCGTGTTGTTGCCCCAGTACTTGTAGTAGCCGGCCACATACCCCACCAGGGGCGTCGAGGTCAGGCGCCCCCCGAGCTGCCAGGACTCGCCGTGGTCGGTCGAATACAGATAGTTGGGGCTGGTTTCGAGGGAGCGCACATAGCTGTACAGCGTGTCGCCCAGATACCACATGTTCGCGTACGTGACCGTCTTGTTGGTGGAAGTGGGACAGCCAGAGCTAGGCCACGCAAAGGCGCTGCGAGTGGCCCATGAGCTACCATTGTAAGTGCTGTGGTAGCTGTTGCAGTCGTCGTTGTGGCCGGCCCACATGGCCGCGTAGCCCCCGTCGGGTCGCTTGATGACGGCTGCGGTATCGTGGTCGTCCGTGTAGCCCACCGTGTCGAGATGGTGGAGCTCGCCCTGCTGGGACGCGATATCCCAATGTACGATCTCAACGTGTCGGTCACGACTTCCCCCGCTGGCAACTGACCCGATGATGAGCTTCCCGGCTTCAGCGTCGACGATCACGCGCTCGTCCTGGTACCAGCACCAGCCGCCGTTGCCGTTGAACTCCAATATGTCCCCATTGACCCAGTTCGAGCCTGACGGCGTTACGCTGCTCTCGAAGGGACAGATGTCACTCGTTGCGCCGCCCGTGCCAGTGTCACCGGCCGCACCGGCCGTACCGCCCGTGCCGGCGCCGCCGCTGCCGACCACGTCGCCGCCCGTTCCGTCCCCACCGCTGCCGACCACATCGCCGCCACTGCCGACCACTACCCCGCCACTGCCGACCGCTACGCCGCCCGTACCGTCGCCGCCGGTGCCAGTACCGCCGCTGCCGACCACTACGCCGCCGCTACCCACGATGACGCCGCCCGCGCCGACCACTACGCCGCCGCTACCCACGATGACGCCGCCGGTGCCGACCACCACACCGCCCGTGCCGACCAGCACCCCGCCGCTGCCGACCACTGCGCCGCCCGAGCCGATCACTGCGCCGCCCGTGCCAACCACTGCGCCACCCGTGCCGACAACCTGACCGCCCGTACCCACTCCGGTCCCGCCAACTCCCGTCGCGCCACCGCTCTCAGCGCCCCCGTCACTGCCCGAGTCTTCTTTCGCTGCCTCGTCGCCACAGCCGCTCTGTCCGAGCCCCATGGCAGCAAACAGCGCCAGGCCTGCGGTGCGGTTTCTTCGGAAACGCATACCTGCCCTCAGATCATGGTTCATCGCTCATGCCGCCCATGGTTGTGGGGTTGGGCTGCGCGCCGGAGCTGGTTGGCAGTCCCGAACGAACTCGCCGCTTGGCAACTACCCGTTGATGATCACGCGGCGATAGGCGGTGAGGTTCGGGGAACCGTTGTCGACCACCTCGAGAACGACGTGGACGGATCCACCCGAAACCGACACTGTCGCAGTGTCGGAGCTCGCGCCGGAAATCGACCCTGATCCGCTGCTGGGATCATTGTCGACCCACCAGTTGTAGCTCAGCGAGTCGCCGTCCGGATCGGTGGTGCCGGTTGCGCTCAGCTGGACGGATCCGGAGCCGGTCAGATACAGCACGTTCCGGCTGGTATCGCCGTTCACGACCACTTCGGGGTGGTGGTTCGCATCCCCGTAGTTGCTGCTGACGGACCAATCCATCCGGGCTTCGAAGTCGTTCTCAATGGCGCCCGACCAACGGCTGATGGATTCGGAAACCTCGTTGTACATCTGGTAAGGGTCGTACTGCGCGTCCTCACCCGACATGCACGACATGCCTCGAATGCCGCTCTTCATGGTGAAGCGCCCGCCCCAACCGTTCTGAGAGACATCGTCGGGATCGTGGAGGCCGTTGCCCAGGACATGGAAGATGGCGGGCGTATCACCTTCGGTGGCATATCGCCGGTCCGGATACACCGACCCCAGTGCACCATGGTTCTGGACGTTCTGGTCGATCCAGCTGTCGGAGGGCTGCCAGCTGTAGACGCTCGTGGCGCGGATGTAGAGGAGATTGGGGAAGGTCTTGGCCAACCAGGTTCCCGCGTTGTCCTGGCCCAGGATGTCGTACACCCGCAGCCGGCTGATGAATTCGTCCAGCTCGGCCTGGGAGCGTGAGTTCTGCACGTTCCAGACTGCCTGAGCGATGGTGTTGCAGCCTCCCCAGCAAGTCGCCCAAACCGGACGCGGGTCGTCGTCGTCGACCGCCGCGATGATCAGGTTCGAACCCTCGCTGTCCCGGTTGGCACCGACGTCCCCCATGCCGTAGCCCGTTTGGCCCATGACGGAGATGCTCCGCAGGTAGCCCACGTCGGGGAAGTCCGGGTCATGCACCTGGAGATTGGATTGCACCTGGCCGTACGCGTCGACGATCGTATCGAGCATGCTGGTGTTGCTCTGGTTCTTTCTCCAGCAACCGGTCGCGACGATCAGCCCTTCGATGTCCACGTCATTCGCCATGACGAGCGCGCGGACCATGGACTGCTCGTCGTCAGGGTCGGCACCGAGGTCGGTGGTGTGGATCACTCTCGCCTTCCAGTTGGTCGTGGGGGGTGATCCACCGGTGCCGGGGTCGCCGCCCGTGCCGGGATCACCGCCGGTGCCCGGATCGCCGCCGGTGCCCGGATCGCCGCCGGTGCCGGGGTCGCCACCCGTGCCAGGGTCAGCACCGCCCGTGCCAGGGTCAGCACCGCCCGTGCCGCTCGTGGTGCAGCGACCGCAGCTCTCGTCGCAGTAGCCGCCGTCGATCATCCACGCTGCGTCGCATTCCTCGGTTTGGGTGGCCCAATCATCGCACGTGGCTTCGTCCCAGTCCGTTCCGGTGGGACGAACGTTGGTGCAGGTGGCGGTGGTGCCGCCGGTTCCGGGGTCACCGCCGCTGCCGGGGTCACTGCCTCCGCTGCCCACGACCAGACCGCCCGTACCCGGATCGGCACCGCCCGTGCCGGGGTCGCCACCCGTGCCAACGACCAAACCGCCGGCACCCACGACCAGACCGCCCGCGCCCACGACCAGACCACCCGTGCCCGGATCGGCACCGCCCGTGCCGATGACTTGACCGCCCGTGCCGACGACCAGACCGCCCGCGCCCACGACCAGACCGCCCGCGCCCACGACCAGGCCGCCGCTGCCCACGTCCTGCCCGCCGGTTCCGAGATCAGTGCCACCGGTACCGACAGCCTGGCCGCCGCCCAAGCCGCTCCCGCCGAGTCCCGTTGCGCCGGCGCTCTCAATGCCACCGTTGGACGGTCCTTCGTCGCCACAGCCGCTCTGTCCAAGCGCCATGGCAGTCAGCAGGGCCACGCACGCGGTACGGTTTCTGCGGGCACCCAATGCTGCTTTCAGATTCAAGTTCATCGCACACGCCTCCATCGTCGCGGGAATGGGCTACGCGCCGGAGCCGGTCGGCGGCCCCACGAACAACCTGACGCTCCAACTGCTGTGTACCCGCATGACAGGTGAGTGCGGCTGCTGCGGACGGTGGGTAGATCTTTCTCCGCGCAGAATCGAGACAGTCCCCGATCCGCCCATTGCTCCTCACGCGCCAGGCCGGCCACCGGGGTGGTGTACCGGGACCACGCGGCGTGGGGCGGGGTTCACGGACCTCGGCTACGAGCGGACGCGCGGATGCGGCGCCACGTAGGTCTGGGAGCCACCTGCAACCTGCAGTCACCCACACGACTCGGCGACAAAGAAGAAATTTCCACCCCGCCAGATGCGTCCGGGCACAGGACTCACCGCTGAGGAGCACGCAGAGATTCGTCGATCAGTCTGTCCGGAGCAGCCCACCGGCTCCGGCGCACGGTCGATTCCGCGACGATGAAGGCGCTTGCCATGAAGTTCAGTCCAAGAGCAACCCTGTCTTCCCGAACGGACCGCACCACAGGCCTGGCGCTATTGATTGCCATGGCACTCGGACAGAGCGGCTGTGGCGACGAAGGAGGGTCGGACGGGAGCGCGCAGAGCGCTGGCACGACGGGACTGGGCGGGAGCGGCTTGGGCGGCGGGCAGGACGTCGGCAGCGGCGGCAGCGACCTCGCCAGCGGTGGTCAGGTCGTGGGCAGCGGTGGTCAGGTCGTGGGCGCGGGTGGTCAGGTCGTGGGCGCGGGTGGTCAGGTCGTGGGCACGGGTGGTCAGGTCGTGGGCACGGGTGGTCAGGTCGTGGGCAGCGGAGGCAGCAACCCCGGCACGGGCGGCGACCCAGGCGCTGGTGGCACCAGGGAAGAGTGCACAAACATCCGCCCCACCGGAACCGACTGGGACGAGGCCACGTGCGATGACTGGGCAAACCAAACCGACGAATGCGACGCAGCGTGGATGGTCGATGGAGGCTATTGCGATGAGAGCTGCGGTCGTTGCAGCACGGCCGGCATGGGCGGTGCTGACCCAGGCACGGGCGGTGCTGACCCGGGCACTGGCGGCGACCCCGGCACCGGCGGCGACCCCGGCACTGGCGGCGACCCCGGCACCGGTGGCGACCCAGGCACCGGTGGCGACCCCGGCACGGGCGGCGCCCCCGGCACGGGTGGTGATCCGGGCACTGGAGGTGCGGTCACTTCCGACCGCTTACGCGTGATGATGAGCTCGGACTTCCCGGATCCATCCACTCGGATAACCAATAGCGATCCGGACGACGTGCAATCGATGGTCCGCTTCTTGCTGTACACGAACGAATTTGACGTCGAGGGACTGATCGCTTCGGCAGGCACCAGTGCCATGCGTGCCAACAAGAACAACATTCTGTTCATGCTCGACGCCTACGACCAGGTGGATGAGAACCTGAGAACACATGACGCCAACTATCCCACGGCAGACTACCTGCGTTCGGTCACCTATCAGGGTCTGGGGAACGAAGGCAATATCAGCATTTCTTGGAATTGCGATAATGGGCACTGGTCGGACATCATAGGAGAAGGCCGGGACAGCGAAGCCTCGGAAGCAATCATCGAAGCAGCGGATAGACCTGATCCGAGGCCTCTCTATATCGGTTTCTGGGGGGGCACCCGTGAAGTTGCGCAGGCCATCTGGCAGGTCCAGAACACGCGCAGCCAGGCCGAGTCCGAGGCGTTCATCAGCAAACTCAGGCTCTTCACCATCCACTGCCAGGATGCAACTCAATACTGGCTGAATGACATTCATGATCTTCGCATGACTTGGTCAAGAACCACCTATCAGGGCATGTTCGGCGCCGATGATCTGGCGTGGGTCACTGAGAATATCATCAACAACCACGGGCCGCTCTGTGCTCTATACCCAGACTACGACTACCAGGGTAATCCAGCTGGAGTACGGGAGGGGGATTCGCCCTCGTTCTTGTGGCTGGTGAGCGCGATCTCGCACCCCTCGGGCCGCAACCGCCCGTTGAACGACCCGGAGGATCCAACTCAGGATAGCTGGGGTGGCACATACGACAACATTCCGGGCACGAACCAATATGGTGGCCCGGACTATCAAGGCCCTAGCTCATCCATATCGAGGTGGGCTGATGACTTCGAGGCCGAGTTTGCTGAGCGTGCAGATTGGTGCGTGAACTGATCGTGCACGTAACCTCCAACTGATCCCGTGCACGCCGGAGGGGCGCCCGGAAGCATTCTCAGTTCCTGCAATCCGTCGCGACTGGATGGGGCGGGCGCGCACTGCCAGTCCCCGGCCGAATAGATGACGAGGGGCTAGGCCGGTATAGAGCAGACCACCGACCTGGCCCCTCGACAAGAGACGCAGTATGTCCCGCCGACGAGGGGCGTGAAGCCTCGCCGGTCGCCACTGCGCTCCAAGGGTTACGGCAGTCGAGTGCGACTGTGACTGACGGCGGGTAGACCTTTTTCTCAGCCACCGCGTCGGGCCGGTAATCCCACGAGGGTGTCATAGCCCTCTGCATCTCCTATCGCGACCGCGTGCCAGGCGCCGGAGGCGAGCGATCCAACAAAGATCCACCCGGTAGGTACACGTCCCGCACTTCTTCGCCCGAAGCCAACCTGCCCCTTGAGGAGACGAGGATGAAGACCACCGGTACCCGATTGCCCAAGCTGCTCATGGGAGCATCAGCCCTGAGTGTCTCCATGCTGGCTGGCCACGCGCTGGGGCAGACAGAGCCCCCGGCCGGGGCTCCCTACGATCCCTATCCGGCCTCCGTCTACGTGACCAAGGTGACTCACTTCGACAACGTGTGCTGGAAGATCGCCGCTGCGGGGGGAACTCTGTACTTCGAGAACGGTGAGTCCAACGGCATGACCGGCTTCAGCAGCGCCTTCGACATGGTCGGCAACGACTGGATCGGCAACGACGCAGACCGCGGATACAATACGTCTCCCAGTGGAAGCGGCCGCCACGAGTACCGAGGATGGCCAAACCTCGGTAATGGCGACTTCGACCATCCCCAGAGGAGCAGCGGTTCCAGCACTCGATGGGTCGACGAAAACGGGGACGAAATCCCGTTCGTGGACAGTCTCGAAGGGGATCACCTCAGGATGCGCTCGAGCAACTCGGACTACGAGGTCGAGTACCACTTCTTCAGGTCACACGGGGCTATCCAGATCATCAGAGCGGATGACGCATTTGCATTTCTCTTCGAGGGTCCCATCGGTGGGGAGCAAGAGGGTACGGACGTCGACAAATGGGTCACTCAGGACGGAACGGAGAACGGGCAACTCTGCAGCATGACCGAATGCTCCTCGCCGTTCATCTACTTCGAAGATGGCGATCCCAACGACACCCAGGTCTGGTACATCGGGGCAGCGAACACGACGCCGGGGATTGGGGGCGAGAGCTACGTTCAATCGGACAACATGGTCGTTGTCAGTTACGGTCGAGTCGGCAGTTATCCCAACGACAATCGTTCCTTCACGGGAACCGATCCGGTTTCGGTGTTCGGCTTCCTCCCGAAAGACGCTGGCCACGAAACCATATCCACCTTCATCGAGGATCGACTGGCTGACCCGTTTACCGACGCCTCGAGTGGCAGCGGCGGTGCTGGTGGTGCAGGTGGTGAGGGTGGCGCGGCAGGAAGCGCCGGGGCGGGCGTCGGCGGGGACTTGGGCACCGGCGGGGACTTGGGCACCGGCGGCGATTTGGGCCTGGGCGGCGACCTCGGCGTGGGCGGGGACTCGGGCCTTGGCGGCGGCGCGGTCGGCGTTGGCGGCGGCGCCGTGGGTGTCGGTGGCGGCGCCGTGGGCGTCGGCGGAGCAGTCGGTAGCGGCGGTGCCACCGGCAGCGGCGGCCTGATCGCTAGCGGTGGCTTGGTTGGCAGCGGCGGCCTGGTCGGCAGCGGTGGCTTGATTGGCAGTGGCGGCGCGGTGGTTGGCAGCGGTGGTGCGGTCGGTAGCGGCGGCGCAACCGGTAGTGGAGGCGCGACCGGTAGCGGCGGCGCGGTCGGCAGCGGTGGCGCGGTCGACACCGGCGGCGCACTTGGAACCGGGGGCGTAGTTGGAGCCAGCGGCGCAATGGACCAGGCGGACGAAGAGACGGCCGGCGGAGACGATTCCGGCTGCGGGTGTCGGGTTGGAACCACCCGCACGCCCGCGTGGATGGGCGTGCTCAGCGCTCTGGCGCTCGTCTTCGCCGGCAGGCGCCACCAGCGTCGCCGACGGAGCTCGCGGCGCAGGTCGGCGTAGCTGCGCGCCCAAGAGGTGGCCTTCGCCACTGCGCCCCAAACGGGGCGCACCTCGTCCGGAGCCCGGTTGGCGCTGGCGCATCAGTTCGTCGGTTCGAAGTGTATCCTCCAATAGGCGCTGCAGACTATCTGCCATCCGGGTCGGTCGTCCCGGATGCGTCGAGCGTAACCCGTGTGCGTTGCTGAGGAGTCCTCGTCAAGACGCCGACGCCGTCATCGCCGTCGAGGACGATGATCGGATTGCGGTTTCCAGTGCCGCTCCGTGCCCAGTCCTTTCTGGCTGCGAAGTGGTCGAAGGCTGCTGGGTAGAAGCGATTGAAGTACGTACCTGTGCTTGCGCTGGCATCGCGCGATCCGATCCGCACAGAGACCGACCGGTGGCCTTCGTCGCGAGCACCTCAGGTGCTACCTCATTCGAACGTAATCCCCGAAACGTTTCCGTTGATGTTGAAGTTGGCGTCGTTCGTGCTGGTGATGTGGTTGCCCTGAATGGTCAGGTTCCTGAAGAGGACATTCTCGATTCGGTAGGTCGATGACTCGCCTTGGAGCTCGATGACCCTGCTCTCGTCCGCCGATACGTTGATGAACTGCGTGTCGCGGACGATGCATTGGTTCGGCGCGTCGCGCCATTCCGGAACGACGTCGTTTCTTATCCCAATCAAGACAGCGTCCGCTTGCTCGATCCGGATGTCCTCGAACAGGGTATTCGTAACCAGCGCCGTATCGAAGGCTTCAATCATCAGGGGCCGTGCCGCCTTGACGACGTCGATGTCTCGGAAGACCACCCCGTCGATGCTGTCCCCCTCCGTCTTGGTGCCGATCTTGCAGCTGACGGGATTGCTGTA
>CAZSVU010000322.1:0-9956 GCA_964610275.1 uncultured Polyangiaceae bacterium
TCGGCTGCCGGCGCCGGCGCGGGGGCCGGCGGGGGGGGGGGCGGGGGGGGGGGCCCCCGGGTTGGGGGGGGGCGCCCGCCGCGCTCGCGCGGGGCGCCGGACTGGGGGGAAGCAGAGAATTTGCTGCCCTGATAAGCGGACCCCGAGCTCACGCTCGGGGGCTCAGGGGGTTCACCCAGCGGAGTCCTTCGAACCGAGCAAAGTCGGTGTCGTTCGAGTGGACCTCACCATTGAGCTCGATCGCGTGGGCTGCGAGCTGCACGTCCGTGGTGAGGTTGCCGCCGGTGCCGAGCTGATGGAGCAACCTGAATGCCAGCCCGAGGTACCCGCTCCCCGGCACCAGGCAAGTGACGACTGGCTGCTCCAGCCAGCGCCTCACGCGGCCGACGGCATCGTCGACGGAGAGGGGGTCGACGAAAATGCGTCGATTGGTGCTGATGCGGACAAATCCAAACAAGCAAGGCAGGGCAATACCAATCGCGCGCTCGCCGTTCATCAGATCTTCCCACCAGCGCCGGGCCGCGCCATGCAGCGGGAACGCGTCGATCTCGGCGTACAAGAGCAGGTTCACGTCCGGTACGATCATTTCCCGGCCCGCAGCTTCTCGACCACCGCTTCGTCTTCGAGCTCGTCCGCGAGTCGGTTGAGCGTCGTGATGTCGATGCCCGCTCGCAGAGCGGTGCGGTGCGGTCGCACGCGCCAGCGTTTTTGCGGCCGAGACTGCGCCTCGGGCCCGAGCCCCCGGCGAAGCGCCTCGTTCACAATCTGTTTCACGGGCTTGCGCTGTCGGTGCGCCTCGTCGTCAATGAGCTGGGCCACGTCGGGATCGAGCGTCAAGGTGGTCCTCATGAAGGCATCATGATGCCTTCTTGTTGGCCGGTCCAGGAGCGGCTCTGGAACGGAAGCAAATGCGCGCGCATGGCGTCGATGAATCCCCCAGTCAGAGTTTGGGACTGGTGCCCCGCTGGGCGTCCAGCTTGGCCAGGAACTCGGCAGCATCGACCGTTCGCCCAGCTTCGATGTCAGCTGAGCCACGGTCGAGGGCTGCGTGCAGCCTGGCCCGTGCTTCGTCATCGACGTAGTCACCACCCCGGGCCAGTACCTCGTCCAGGGGCACGAGCTCCACGACCTCACCATCGGGAAGATCAGTGGGCTCGTCGAGCACGAGGCGGCCGTTTCTCACGACGGCCTCGTAGGAGTCTGCCTTTGGCGACTGCTTGCTGGCCATGACTTGGTCCTCCTCTGGATTGGTATCTGCCGTCCGTGACGTGGTTTGATGCTTCAGAGCTTCGGAGTCGTGCCCTTCGGCGCTCCCCAGACGGCTAGCACGTGGACCGTCTGAGCCTTCCGGTCAACGCGGAAGTAGATGTGGTTCTCGGTCCTGGGCATCAGGATCCGGCGCAGGGTGGGACGACGCTCGGTTGGCCACGCGGTCCCCGAGCCCGGCATGGTCCTGATCTGCTCCAGCGTGTCTCGAAACTCGCGCGCAAACAGGTCAGGTGCGGCAGGCCGGTTCTCGGCCCACCACGCCTCCATCTTCTGAGCCTGACGGCGAGCCCTAGCGCCGAGATAGAGCTTCACGTTTGGCCAGAAGCTCGTCGGCAAATTCCATCCCGTCTACGTAGTCGCCCTTGTCGATGTCCTCGAAGCCATCCTCGATGGCCTGAAGCAGGCGGGCCTTCTCCTCGGGCTCGAACTCGTCCTCCGCAACCACCAGCGTCACCTCCAGACCCTCCGGCAGGTCAGTGGGCTCGTCCAGAATGAGTCGGCCGTTCTTGACGACGGCCCGCAACGGTTCGGCCTTCAGCGGCTGCACAACTCCCATAGTCTAATCTCCCTCGGGCTCGTCCGCTAGCGGGGCCCATCCGGAGCGTCCTGGCGTGCTCGTGCGCCGCAGCCCCAGCCCCCGAACGGCTCGCAACAGCTGCACCACGAGCGCGGGGTGCTCCCGCAAGAGCTCGACCCGTACCTGATGAGCGACTGACGGCATGCTCGTGAATGCTCATCGGTCCGCGGACTGGCGAGTTGCTCGAGATCGTCCTCCAGGGGGGCGGCGGGCTGCGCCGTGCGGCCCTGGGCGGCGTGGGGCGGCGTGACGAACCGAGGGGCGGCGCGGGGCGGGGATCGGAAGCCGCGGTTGCCTGGAGGCAACCGCGGCTAGTTGGCAAACACGTCGCTGGTCCGCTCGGCCACGACGGCGCGGCGGAGCCAGCCACGGAGTGTTGCGAGCTCCGGGAGGGCCAAAATGCGCTCGCGGTCGGCCATGCTGACCGCAAGCCCGCGAGCGTTGAGCACTTCGAGCACGGCCTCGGCACACGCCTTGTGTGGCGTCCGTCCCCGGCGCCGGTGGGCTTCGAGCCGCATCGCCAAGAGCTCCTCGGAGGCCCGCCGACTAAGGGAGGCTGCTATCATGGTCCGGTACGTCATCCACCGGGACCTATCGAAGACCAACATGGCCTCAGTCGCTGCCATGGCGATCGCCGCCGCGCGCTTCACGTCGCGGTCTCGACCATGCAATATCGCCGACAGCGCAGCGAACTCGGGCGCGCGCCGCGCCTGCTCGATGTCCGTGACGGCCGGCATCTCGTCCGGGCCGACCACCACTGGTGTCAGGCTCGACCCCGGTCCGATCTCGAGCGGCTGCCTCGCCCCCTCGGCCAGGCCTGCCCGCTCTGCCACCACCAGCAGACACACCGGGCAACCGAGCTGGGCGTGAACCCTGGCAACGTGCACGCGCCACGACGCAAGCTCAACCGGGTCCACGCGCACCGCAACCTCGACCACGATCGCCTGGACGGGCCGCGATTCGTCGGTGCCGAACAGCTCCACCACCGCGACCACCGGGTGGGCGGCGGACTCCGTCGGCCCGAGCCCCGCCGATCCGTCGACCGCGTGAACGGCGCTCGCCAGCGACACCCCCGGCTGGCCTCGCAACAGCTGGACGGCGAGCTCCGGACACTCCCGGAACAGGATGACCATCTTCCTGTGCTCGGCCGACCGCTTGGGCCTCGCGGGTTCGTCGTCCCGAACGTGCACCGAGTCACGAGCGCTGTCGCGGACTTCACCCCCGCGTGTCCGCAGCCCAGCCGCAGCCGCCTCACTGCGACGTTCGTCCCCAGCCGCTCGCTGTGACCAGTCGGAAAACAGACCCTCGATGCTCCAGACCGTGACCGCACGGCGGAGCCAGGTGCGGAGCTGGCCGATGTCAGTGCAGGACAGGATCCGGGCGCGCGATTCGCCGCTCAGCTCGAGCCCACGGACCTCCAGCGCCTCCAGCACGGCCTGGGCCATGCCCATCGCCTCACCGTCGTCGAACGCCCTGCGGGCCCTCGGCCCCTGCCGCTCGTAGCCTTCGGGTCGCATGCTGAAAATGGCTCCTTGCTCGCTCCCTGGCTCAGGGAGCCCTCCACCGGGATCGCAGGATAGCACCCGTCGGTCCTAGTCGACATGCTCGAAAACCCCGAGCCCCACGGCCCCTACGCCACTCGGCAGCCCGAAGCCCGGAACCGTCCGGGAGCAGCCGGAGCACGAGCTCGGGATGCTCCCGCAAGAGCTCAGCCAGTACCTGTTCTGATCTAGCCGAGCAGGTTGTGGAACCTGCGACTCCGACGCCACCGATAGACCTTGAAGTCTGAGTCGAGGGTGAGGATATCGCCGGTGTCGAGTTCGTCGGCCATGAGCACCAGGCAGCCGTCCGCCAGGTCCATCGGTACGTTGCGGTAGCGACGGAGCAACCGCCTGACTGCACCGGCGGAGGCGTCAAGTCGAAACGGAAGCCGGAAGACTCCGCTGTCGACGTTCCGGAGCACCGCGTCCGCGGCACCCTGCAGCGAACGGAGCAGGTAGCAGCTCTCGGCAATCACGGCGTCGCAGGTGACGAGCGGAGCGGACAACTGGGTGACCACCTCTACGCAGTGCTCGTGATGTCGTTCGCTCCGGTCGAGCAGGGCGACTATGCAGCCGGTGTCGATGAGAACTGGCTTCACCTGCCGAACCCGGACAGGTGATCCTCGTTTGACCCGAGGTCATCGATTCCCGACTCGAACTCACCCAGACCCGCAATCCTGCGGGGCCGTCGGGGCAACTCGACTTCGGCCAACACGCGAATGGCCCTTCGCACGACCTCGGAGCCGTTCCAGCCGAACTGTCGCTCGAGGCGCTTCAGCAATCGAGCCGTATCCGGGTCGAGGCGTGCATGGACAATCTCGTTCATCGCTACCCCGTTTGTATACATCATGTGGTTTGTATACGCAAGCTCGAGTGACTGGCGGTTTGCCACTCGAGCTCACGAACCGATCAGTTTCCAGCTAGCTTCGTTGTCCTCCACGTCGGCCCGGGACGGGCCCCCTTGCAAGGCATTCATTCACGGGTGGCGCTAGAGGTCCTCCGGACGCAGTCCAGTCGCGCGCCCGATACGGGCCAGCATGCGCGGACCGATCTCCACGCCATCGTGGAAGGCACATACGAAGTCACTCCAGCCCTCACGCTGGAGAACGCGGTGCGATCCGCTCACACGCTTCACTGCCCAACCAATGCGCAGGCGCGCGGCGAGCACACGACCTGCTTTGACTGATGGCCAAAGCATCAAGCTAGGCAGCGGCAAACGTCACTGCGAGGGTCCCAGCCGGCGCTTCTCCGTGCTCGATCCGATCCGCCAGCACTCTCAAGGCGAGCGCCTGGCACCTCGCGATGGCCTCGTCGCGCGTCGCTCCGTAAACCATCACTCCGGGCAATTCGGGGATTTCCGCGATCCACCGCTCGTCCTTCTCACGTTCAACCTCGATTACGAAGTTCATGATGCGGTCCAGCCTGACTCGAAGGGTAGCGTCATCATTCCACACCGGCAAGCAGTAGCCCGTGTGCCTCGCGGAGCTCCGGATCAGGACCTCGTGCTGTGCCAGAACTCGGCTGACTCAGATCGGCCTTGTTTCTCCGCGGAACAGGTGGCGTTCTTCCCCCGAACGGGGGTCGCACTCGTCCTCCGCGAGTATTCGATCTGACGCTCCGAGACCACCCACGACGACCAGGGATCACCCTCGGCACGGAGTTGAGCGTGGGGTCCACCCGGTATTCGCCGAGGAGCAACACCTTGACGACGTCGCCCAGCTCTTCGAGCAGATCCCTCCGTCGTCGGGCAACCAAGCAAGGTCACCGTGAACGACAAGACGCTGGCGTGCTTCGTCGTCTACGCCGCCAGGCGGTAGTCGTGTTGCACGCCGCCGAGCACGGGCAACGCGATCAGCTTGCCGTTCGCGGTCGGTGGCTTCTTCAGTTCGGGATACGGGTCGGAGATCGCATGCAACGCTTGGGATGGACGCGCACCATTGTAGAACTCTCGGTATTCAGCACACACGCGACGGACGTGGTTCACGCTCAGGAAGATGAAGTGGTTCAGCGCTTCCTCGCGCAGCGTCCGGTTCAGGCGCTCGACGTACGGGGAGGCATTGGGTGCGCCGTACTGGATCGGGATACCCTCGATGCCCATGACATCCGCCAGCCACACGTCGAGGTGGCACCGGTAGCGCCGCTGCTTCTTCCCTCGTCGCCTGCGGTCACGGTACTGGCCGAAAACGCTATCGTTGTCGTGCAAGATGAAACGAGGGATCTTGCCCCACGCGGTCGCCTGCCGGAGCTGCTGCTTCACCCACGCCAGCCCCGGGCTGGTCGTGGCCTTGATCAGCACGATGCGACGTGTGGCGATCTCGAGCACCACGAAGACGTAGACGGTGGTGAACAGCGCTGTGTACTGGGTGAGGAAGTCGATGGCATAGATCTGGCTCGCGTGGTTCTTGACGAACGTCTTCCAGGTCTGCCCGCCCCTCGGCCCGCGCGTCCTGACCATGTACCTGCGGATCGTGCTGGTCGAGTGCTTCACGCCCAGCTTGATGGCGAGCTCCTCGGCGATGCGGTCCTCGCCCCATCCGGGCTGCTCGATGCTGATGCGGCGGATGAAGGCGATGTGTTCGTCGGGGATGCGAGGCCGCCCGGGCTTACGGGAACGCCATCGCCAATACCGCCGAAATCCTCGTCGGTGCCAGTCGATCACCGTCGCTGGCTTCACGAACACCAGCGAGGACCGCCACTCTGACCCGACTCTCGATAGCGCCACCCCGAAGGCCCGCTCCTGAGGCTTCAGCCGGGGACGGTTCTTTCTGCGAGCGTACGTGGCGAGCTGCTGGCGGAGGGCGAGGTTCTCGAGGGCGAGTGACCCGCGCGAGGTGAAGGCCGCGCGAAGGAACCAGGCCAGAAGGGAGACGACGAGGCGCATGGCTGGGCGATCCTACTCCAGTCGGAAATGGCCACGATTTGCCAGCGGATAGGGTTTCGACGGAGCACGCGCGTGCGGCTTTCCGAACATCGGTCGCTCGATGGTGCTCCGCAGGCTCTCGGCGGCCAGGCCGATCAGCTCGCCGTGGTCACCCACGGTGTGCCCGAGCACAGCGCCCTCGGAGCCCATCCAGAGGAGCGTCTTGAACCGATACGGTTCGCCGTCACCCATGACGAACCCCGGCAGCGCGACCAGTCCTCCTACCCACTCGACCTCAGTCTACCGCTTCTTCGCTGCCATCGCTTCTACCATATCAGTGTTCGATCCCGCATCCCTCGACCTGAACCAGTTCCATCTTGGAGACAGTTGTTGGCTCCGTAGTCCCACGACCCGTCGCCCGGGACGCGCAGTACGGTTGCTCACTCATGGCTTTGCCCGTCCCCGACGTTGGCTCGCTTGCCGGTCTACGACACCTACCAGCGCCTTGCGCTGGTCTGACGTCCCGATCTTCCGGGCGACAGCGAGCATCTTGTCACTCTCGTAGGCGTAGTGGTGCCGGAGGAGAGCGGTGGACCGTGGGTCTGGGCAGGCGCGCGATGGCAGCTCCCTATCCGGCCAGCGTGTCTGTGATGCTCGCGGTGCAGTCACGTCGGCTCCTAGCCGCATGGATCGAGTTTCTGGGAACGACAACTACTACCGGGAGGCCGCGTGATTCGCGGACGATCCAGTTCTGGAACAGCACGGCGCCGAGCCGCGTCCGGTGTCGGCTCCGCACGATACGATTCCCGGACGCCACTGAACGGTCGCCCGCCGGCGGGACACGGGGTCCCGGACGGGCCCTGCGTGTCCCACACGCTGCGCAGGTGGGTGGGTGTGGCGAAAGCCTCAGCCGCCGGCGACAGGCGCCTCGATGACCGCCGGGCAGACGCCGAATACTTCGTCGGTGCTGGCATCCATCGGAACTCCGAGGAGCCCATAGTTGTCCTCGGAGTGGTAGACCCACAGCCCAGCGCCCGGGTTGACCGAGAGCGAGCAGAGGTCGTCGATATCTCCGCCGGTTGCGGTCTCCACGGCATCGATATCGAGAATCGTCTCGGTCGCACCAGTTGCGATGTTCTGGCGGACGATGGCGTTGACCGAGCTATCCCGATACACGGCGTAGGTGGCGCCACCAAATCGCTCGGCCACGCCCCAGAACGCCCACTCCTCGCAAGTCTCCGCGTCGGAGAAGTCGGCGCTACTGCCCAGGTTCGAAACGGTCCCGTCCGTCAGGGAGATCTCCTGAACGTTGGTGCCATCGTACACGAGCACCATCCCCATTCCGGCGAAGATCGCTCCGGTGCCGCTACTGCAGCTGGTGTTTCCTGTATCGATGGTCGTGGAGAGTGACGTCACGTTGCCGACGGCATCGAGGGTCAGCGGGTCGAGAGCAACGAAACCGTCGATGCTCTGCATGTAGCTGCAGTCGTCAATCACATTGCCGCCGGACGTGAGCGAGTAGACCACGTTGGTGGCGAGGTCGGAGAAGATCGTGAAGCGATCGCTTGCGGATGGCGAAGCCTGATTGGGGTTCGTGTAGCCGAAGAGTCCGACGGCGTCGTCACCGTTGTAGTAGGCACCGAGGCTTCCGGTCGCGATTCCGCCGCGGTCATCGCCGGTTATCCCGTCGTGCGCCACGTTGGCGACGCAATCGTCGGAGCCGAGCGAAGTGATCCTCCACGTGGTGGGTGTGGGCGCTCCGCTGGGCACGCAGGTACCCGCGCTGCAGGTCTCGGTCAGCGCACATGCAGTCCCGCAGACCCCGCAGTTCCGAGCGTCGGTGGTCGTGTCTGTCTCGCACCCGTTCGAGTAGTCGTCGTCGCAGTTGGCTGTGTCGGGTCCGCAGTTCGAGAAGATGCACTGGACCCCCCCGGAGGGATCGGCGCCGCCGGCCCCGCCGCCACCGCCGCCACCGCCGACGCCACCCGCACCTGCGTCGACAGGCGGCTGCGCTCCATAGAGCCCGTCGCCTGCCGCGAGTCCCAGTTCGAAGATCTCGTTGCAGTCGACCGGACAGCGGTCGTTGTAGAGCTTGAGCGAGCGGATTTCAATGTAGCTGCCATCGTCGTAGGACGCATCGTTCTGGAACTCAACGAGCAAATATCGCGAGGACACGGGTTCAAATCGGAGGCGTGTCGGATCGCCCATTGCGTTGGTTGTCCCGTCGAAGACGCCCGGTCCGATCTCCGTGTAGTTCGAATCCACGAACGTCCACCCGCCGCCCGTTGCCGAAGGCGGGGTGTTTCCGGTGGCCGTGTGCGTTGCCAGGCGAAAGTCGGTTGCCTTGCCATCCGAGAACATCTGGAACGCCACGATTTCGTCGAACTCCTCCACCTGTCCGAGATCGATGACAATGATCCCCGTATCGGTCAGCACGTCACCATTCCAGGTGGCGCCGCTGTCATCGTCGGTCTTGGCGCTGTAGCGCGGATCGTGCGTGTATGGGGCTTCGTCGCACAGCGTGCCCTGCGGGTCCCAACTGGTGTCACAGCCGAGAGTGAGGTCGTCAGAATACGGCGTGACGGTGCCCGTTCCTATGATCTCGACCACTGTGGCCGTACCGCCGGTGAAGGTACCGTTCAGCAGGTTGAAGGCCGGGTTGCAGGCGATGGCGTCGCACGCATCTCCGACGCCATCACTGTCCAAGTCAGCCTGGGACGGGTTTGGCTCATCGACGCAGTTGTCGACGTCATCGCAGATGCCGTCAGTGTCGGTGTCACCGTTGGGGCAGGCCGGGGCCCCGCCCGCGCCTGCGTCTCCCGTCGCTCCAGCGCCGGCGGCGCCTGCGGCCCCGGCCGTCGGGGCGTCACCACCGCCACCATCACCTGCTGCACCGGCAGCCGCACCGGCCGCGCCAGCGGCGCCGGCTCCCGGCGCGTCACCGCCCGCTCCGGCAACCGGCGTGTCACCGCCCGCTCCGGCCACAGGCGTGTCACCGCCCGCTCCGGCCACGGGCATGTCACCGCCTGCGCCGGCCACGGGCACGTCACCGCCCGCTCCGGCAACCGGCGTGTCACCGCCAGCGCCTTCGCCGGCTGCTCCAGCAACTGGTGCGCTACCGCCTGAGCCGTCCCCCGCCGTGCCACTGCCCCCCGCTGCGTCAGTGCCACCGGCCGCGTCAGTGCCACCGGTCGCGTCAGTGCCACCGGTCGCGTCGGTGCCACCGGTCGCGTCGGTGCTTCCGGCGGCGCCGGCTGCGCCACCATCGGTCGTTCCGCCTCCCCCTTTGCCGCTATCACCACAAGCCGAGGCGGCGAGCGCCATAACCATGAATGCCGTAGCGGTGCGCAGATTTCTCATGGGAACGCATTAGACGCGCATCCTCTCCGACTATCAATTGGCTTCTGGCAGCACGTGTCGAATCTTCAGCGTCTCTGTCTCGATGGGCGGTCACTCGCCTCTGACCGGGCGGACACTGCCGCCACACGACGAGGGCCCGGGACTTGCTGACCTGCTTCCGTCGGCCTCTAGCCAGGGCCCGTGTTCTTTCGCGCAACGCGCGCTCGGGAATTCGGGCGTCCCGGCACCGCGGGACTGAATGTCGGCAGACCTCAATGATTTCGCCGTGAATGGTGCAGACAGCAGGGCACCCTGGCTCGGAGTTTGGGCCGGGCAGTGTGAAGAAGATGGAGCAACGTCGCTGAGTTGA
>CAZSVU010000323.1:0-9913 GCA_964610275.1 uncultured Polyangiaceae bacterium
GACAGTGGATCACGAAACCGCCGTAGGGTGGATCACGCTTTGGGTGCCGCTAAAGCACGTCGCTCATTCCGCCCTGCTCATACAGCAGACTGCCAACTGTCCCGGCGGATGAGGCCATCAGAGATCCGACGATCGGCGTGGCCAGCGCGGGTAGAACAAGCCGGTGACGAACCCGCCCTGAGGAAGCGTCGAGCGTAAGGAGTTCGACGGTGGTCGACCTTTGCTCACCGTCAGCAGTTGCAGCGGTGAGCACGACAAGTGATCCCGGCGCCGACTCAGCAACGTCCAATACTTCGAGACCGGAGCCACCGAGGGTCCAGGCCACATCGCAGCTGGGGTCGGTGCCCTGTTCATCCTCGTGAAGCCATCCGCAACCCGCAGTTGGTAGTGCTAGCAGCCCCCAGACCCCGAGCGCTCGGATGAGCCGCAAGGTTCCGGCCTGCGCAGTCCCGCTGGGTCGACGCAGCCTGAGATGCACGTGTGGGAACCACTGCAAGGCACGTGCCGGGCAAACTTGCACGAACGGACAGCGCGTGTTCGCTTCACTTGGAAACCGAGTTGGCAACAACGCCACCAGCCTTGGCAATGGCCACCGTCGACCTCTCGGTACGGCCCGCCTCCCGTAGCTTTCCGCCTTCCAGCGCGCTACAGTTGCGCTGGGTGGAGCAATGAGGCTTGCGTGCTTCTGGGCGGTGTCGGCGGTGCTCGTCGCAGTGTGCGTAGCGCCGCTCGGATGTGACGATCCCGAACACCACACCGGAGACTCAAGTGCCGATGAGGTGGCTTCTGGGGGCTCCGCGGGCGCTGAAACAAGCGCAGCCGGGGGTAGTGAGGCTGGACTGGACGGCGGCGGTGCCGGTGCGACAGCTGGCGGCGACGGGGGTGGGGGCGACATCGCTGGCAACAGTGGAGGCACGACCGGTGTGGGCGGCGTCAGTTCCGTCGGTGGGGCCGGAACGGGTGGCTACGTTCCTGCGGACTGCACTGGTGAGCTTGTGTTCGCAGACGTTGGACTCACTGCCGCCGTGCGCAGCGCGGTCGGCATGCCGAACGGAGGCATTCGAGCTGAGGATGTGGTTGGGCTGGAGACGCTCGACGCCTCGACAATGGTCGTGGCGGATCTATCTGGGATTGAGTGTCTGCAGGCACTCACCACCCTTCAATTGAGCAACAACGAGATCAGTGACCTGGCGCCACTTTCGGCACTGAGCGCGCTGACCTCCCTTGGGCTGCATATCAACAACATCAGTGACCTGAGTCCACTGTCCGGGCTGTCCGCCCTGACCGAGCTTCGCGTGGGCGGCAACAACGTCACCGACATTGGGCCTCTGGCACAGTTGAGTGAACTGACCTATCTGGACGCAAGCTACGACACCATCAGCGATCTCAGCCCATTGGCTGACCTTACGTCCTTGGTCAGCCTCACCGTCCTCGGTAACAACATCACCGACCTCTCCCCGCTTTCAGGGCTTTCCCTGACCCGCCTAAACGCGGAGAGCAACAGCATCACCGATTTGAGTCCGCTGGCTGGTTTGACCACGCTCACCAGCCTCTCGTTGGCTTGGAACAGCGCAAGCGACCTGAGCCCGCTCTCTGGGCTAACTTCGTTGACTGACCTATTCCTTCCCGGGAACGACATCAGCGATGTGACTTCCCTGGCCGGGCTGACGGAGCTGGGCGTGCTGGTACTGTGGTCGAACAACATCAGCGACTTGACCCCGCTAGTCGACAACCCGGGCCTTGGCGCCGGGGATCGAATTGAGCTGACCGAGAACCCGATCGACTGTGCTGGCCAGGCTGCGAACATCCAGGCACTGTTGGACCGCGGAGCAGACTTGAGCACCGACTGCCCGTAACTCATGGTCAGGATCACCCACGCATCGGCAGCCGTCACTCTGTCCCCGGACATCGTCGAGCCCCGCTGCAGCGAAGGAGCACGCATGTTCCCATGAGCGCCACGCGGGGGTTCTGCCGAGCACTGCTAGTCACCACCTGCATTGCGATGAGCGTGGCTGCCGGTTTCGCTTGCACCCGCAGCGGCGAGGGTGGCGCGACCCGAGTGCGATCGCAGGATGCGACGGATGCGGCAGAATCGAAGCCGCCCGAGCCCCAACGAAACAGACTCGCCAAGGCGCCCGACGCCCACCCCGACTCGTCAGGCTCCCCACCGGGCAGCCCCAGCGCGCTCGCGTCCGACCTGCCGCCCTGCCCGGAGCAGCCACCGCCGCCCGCGGGCGACTCGCGACATTGCGCACCTCTATTGTGCATAAGCATGGGCGGGGCATCCGCAGTCCTCCGAACGCGTTCGCGGCATGTTGAACTGAGCATGTGTCTGGATTCCGAATGCGATGTTCTGCGCCTGACGCGTCCCAAAGGCACTCAGGACTTCTCCACATCCAAGACGCATGGCAAGCGGTTCGCCGTCGAGGGGAAGTGGTCGCCCTACGCAGTCGACCTGCGCATTAGGTTCAGTCCGATCGGGCACCCAGCTGATTGGGCGAACGGCAGCGTACTGTCGGTCAAGATCATCGAATCCGACAGCGGGCAACAGCTCTTGGACGTTCGACGCCGCGTCTGCTGGAAGTTCCGCTATCCGGGCGGACGAGCCTGCGCCAAGGAGCCGTGCGCCGGCTGGGGCGCTGACCTATCGCCGGAGTAGGCCCGTCCCCGTCTTGATCTCATGCCGCGCCTGCCTGCCCGAGGTGTTCAGGGACCGCTGCAAGTGCAGCCGGGGCTACCGGTAGCGGAGCTAGGGTACGGGCACACGCTTCACTGCGGCTGCGGCGACGATGAGATGGGAACGGAGCGGCCATACTTGGAGCAACAATGGTCCCTTTCTCGTCATTTCGTACCCGGCAAGGAACTTGTTTTCAGGCAGGCTGACTTCCTCGCTCACACGCAGGGCAACCACCCCCTGGCGCGGCAGACGGCCGCTCAGAACAGTCAGCGGTTTGACACGCACCGCAGTAAGGCACCCGTCCGCGGAGCGGGCTGGCTCCAAATCGCGCGTGGTGACAATTGCGATGCCAGGCACGGAGCGAAACTCCTCCAACAGCGGGTGCGGACCCAGTATCGCTTCGAGGTCGGGGTTGGCGCGACTGCGGCTGAACCCTCGGCCTATCTGCTCTGCGAGCCGAAGGAACTCGGGGTTGCGTCGCAGGTCGGGGCCGGCCCAATCAGGGAGGCCCGGCATGGGTCCGCCCGGATGTTCCCCGCCCTCGTGTATGAACCACGTTCCTTTCCGAGAACGACGGAGTTGGGCAAGCCTTCGCTCCCCCGCTCGCACCCACTTGAAGTACGCTCTGAAGCCTCGCCCGCGGAGCAGCTTGCCGCGCAAGGCCGCCGGCCCGTCGAAAACCTGCTCGACGCGCACGGTGATGACGCACCAGTTCTTCGTTACCTCGGGTGGGCAAGGACCATCCTTGCAGAGCTGCCCGACTGGCCACGGGGAATCCACGCACTGATCGATCGAGACACCGCGCACGATGGCATCGGGGCGATACGAGAAGAGACGCACCGCCTGCGCGTATTTGGGTGGCGCGGCAACGTATGGTGTGGGCTTCCGAAGGTGTCGCTCGTGGTCAATGGCATCCCGCGGAACATCGACGAACCTCGCGTCGCCGATCGTCAGCACGTTGGGGTCCTTCCACACCCTCAGTGGAAATCGCTTCAGCTTGCGCCCCACAACCTCTTCGCGGAGCGCCACCTCGTACTCCCAACGCTTGGGGAGAGGGATACGAACGTTCCACCGGTTTGTCCCGTCCATCGCATCCGTGACCGGGTATTAACTGAGCTCTGTCTCCAGTACCTTCTGCTTGACCTTGGCGCGTCCCCTCGTGGCGCGATGGCCGCAGCCAGGAGGCTGCGTACTCCAGACGCCGCCACCGCTATCCACGACCACCCGCCATCCGCCCACGCTCATGAGCAGGCCAACTGTCTCGGGCGACAGATTCATGGTCCGAGCGAACCCTTCACCAGTGCCCGGGCAGAGAGCCCAAGCGCGGCCCACCAACTTCGCCAACTCAGCACGTCGAGGCATCAGCGCAGTTTCGACTTCGGGCGGAGTCGCGCATCGCCTGGCGATATCTGCTGTGTCGATCGGTTGAACGTACTCGGACGAATCCGCCGCTGCGGAGGGACTTCCCGGGGCGCCGGCATCAACTAGCCTCGCGTCGCTGGTGGCGCCGGGGACCGCTTCGGCTTTCGCCCGCGGCCGCGCAGCATCGTCTCGCACCTCTGCAATCGGCGGACGTGCGCTACTCCCACCACACGCAAGGCTGACTCCCGCCGCGGCCACGAACAGTGCGTTGCCGCAGCGGACCAAGAGTCGCGCACCGCCGCTCCCCGGTACCATGTGGTGGATTGTACGCTGCCAGGTCGTCGATCCTCCCCCGGGTCTGCATGAAGCCGGGCAACGCACTCTGGTCGCATGGCCTCGTCAACCTGGCCTTATCCTCGTATTCCCAAACACTTACACCGGCGCTGCTTGAGCGCTATCTCCGGTGCCGGTACACTCCGATTCGCCGCGATGCTCGCGTGACGGTGAAAGGCGGGTTGATGAGGGCAGCTTGGTGTGGGGTGGCGTTGATCGCATGCGTTGCGTGCGGCAGTGAGAGCCGGACCGGCGAGACGGCGGGCTCAGGCGGATCGGGAGGGAGCGCAGCAATCACCGGAGGGAATGGAACGGGGGCAGCCGGACCCGAAGTGACAGGAGATCCGGTTAGTGAAGAAGAACTCGTGTCTGCGTTTGCGGAAGTCGATTGCCTTGGCCTTGAACACTGCTGCGCCGCTTCAGGGTTCCCCTACGACGCGGACGCGTGCCAGGAGACGTACGCATCCGAGTTCGGGCAAGGGGTATTGGACAGGGTACGCGGGGACGGCTACCTCTACGACCCCCAACTCGCAGGTGACTGCGTGGAACTGCGCCGCGTCCTCGTGGCTGACTGTCTGCTCGACGATCAGGATAGGCGACGGTGGGAAGCGTGCCTGTACTTTGACCACCCGGCGCTTCTTCCCGGCGAGCCGTGTTTCGCCCACTCCCAATGTGTCGCAGCTGAAGGGCAAATGGCCTACTGCGACTCAACCAGCCTGATCTGCATCACGGTCGAGCCCGGCGCACAAGGCGAGTCATGCGTGGCGACGTGCGCGGATGCCACCAATTGCTGGACGGTGCCCGGCATCGCTGTCATCGACGTTCCGCTGCCGGGCGGCGCATGTCTGGCCTCGGACGGCCTGCAGTGCATGACGGACGGCGTCTGTGGGCCCCTACCCGGGATCGGAGAGCAGTGCCTGAGTGGCCCATTGGTGGAGCTTTGCGGGAACGGCGCGTACTGCGCCTACGTGCCCGACGGGAACCTGTGTACCGCGCAAGACGAACTCGGCGAGCCCTGCGAGGACTCACCCTATGCGTTGACTACCGGATCGTGTGTGCCAGAAGCGTACTGCAGTCCAAGCCTTCGCACATGCGAGCGCGTGCTTCCAGACGGTGAGGCATGCACGGATCGGGTCGAGTGCGCCTCCGGCAACTGCGTCGACGGCATCTGTGGTGGCGGGTCCACCGTGGACATCGGGACGGAGGAGATCTGCGCCCAGACAACGCCGTGAGTGTCAGCCATCATGGGGCCTTGCGGGTTGCCGATCACGGCAACCGCAGGTCCATCAATGTCCAGGACGCCGCACCAACTCGACCCGCGCCTCGCCTACCTACATCCCTCCGGGTCTTGGCGCCACGGCTCGCATTGTCGCACGTCCAACTTTCCTGCCTTGTCAACGTGAAGCAGACACGTCTGCCTCCACTCCATGCAGCCCCTCTCGCGCACGGCGATGAGTTCGTATCCGTCCGGGGCTTGGCTGACGAGCCCCGGCTCGGCGTAGGCGCAGCTGGTATTGAATCCCGCGAACCACGCGATCCAAGCAGCCTCGGAGGGAGTATCCGCGGGTCCGAACATGCGGAGCAGCGCCGCGTTGTCTGAAAGCACGGCCATGTCGGAACCGTCCCATACTGTCACAAGCACACTGCGTTCGTTCGCCGGACCAATTCCCTTCAAATCTGTGCCGCCACCGCCCTCGCAGAATCTGCCGAACTCGGGTAGGCAGTGAGCGTCGCGGCCGTCCTTGCGACAGCTTGCAGGTTGGCGATTCGCACAGGCAACCGACCACACGTCGATTCGGTTGTCTGGCGCTGCGAGACGAAATTGAGTTGGTGGTGTCGAGGACGATACGTCGCAGCGCAGGCGTGAGAACCCCTCCCGACGAATCCGCTCCGTGCTCTTGGTTTCAGAGTCTGGCACGCCGCTGCTCGGCGAAGAGCGAGAGACGGCGTCACGCGCACACGCAACTGCCAGAGCAGCGAGCCCGAAGAGAAGCACTGCGGTGCGGATGCGCCGGCCAACCCCATTACGGTCGGAACTCCTGGTGAACGGGCCACGCACCGAACGGCTACGGCAGCAGCAGACCCAGTTGCGCAGCGTGCCTGCCACGCCCACCTCGTCAGCGTACCGACGCCGCTCAGTTGACCCAGACCTCATGCACCCACGTTCCCTTCTCCCTGTCAGACTACGCCCGTTCGTCCGGTCACCTGCCCTGGGTTGTCAGCCCGCTCCTGCCACATATCCGCTGCACCGCCTCCCGCTTCCTCTCCTTCCCCTTGTGTTCTTCGACACTTACGCCGCGCGGCGTCGGGACCAAGAATCGCGCGTCATGAGTTCGACCTTTGCCGTTAGCTACGAACCGCACAGTGGGATGTCGACGCAGCCAACGACAACGCGGTTGTCGTCGGGATTGCAGTCCGCTGTGCCGTCCGCGGAAGCGAGATCCAACGTGAAGGGGGCACGGAACCACCTCGGCAGCGTGAACTCCACCGACGCGCCGGCGGGCAGCGGCTCCTCCAACGTGTAGGGAAACGCACTGGCGTCGTTGTCGGGCGCGAAGGGTCCCACCGCATTGATCTGAACCGCCGCCGGGACCGAACCGCGGTTTCCCACGATCACTCGCGTCTCACACAGATTTCTACAGTTCATGCAGTTGTCACTCGCGAGCATCACGAGGTCGACCTCGCCGTCGCATACCCCACCAGGGTGAGGCTCAACGGGCTCGGCGGACAACGAATCGCTGCACCTGGTGTCCGGGTAGTCGAGCCCGTCGCAATTCGAGTCAACACCGTCGAGCGGATGCTCGGGTGCATCCGGGTAGATGCCCGCGTCACCATCGTCACAATCGTCGTGCGAGCCCGTGTAGCCCGGTGTGGCTTCGTTCACGCACACTGCGTCGCCGTCGCCGCCGTGGCCGTCACCATCACCATCCTCGAACTTGAGCACAGACACCGTCGGGTCGCTGTCGTCGCAGTCGCCGGGCGGCGCGTACCCTTCCGGTGGCCGATCACCACATACGTAGATGGAGTCTCCGGCACCGAAACCGTCTCCGTCCGAATCGACGTAGAACTGGACGAGATCGGCCACTTCCGGATCGGTGTCGTCGCAGTCGTCAATGGAGGGCTCCCAGAAGATGAACCCTGCTGGCGGCTCGACTTGCTCGCACGTGAAGCCTGCGGAACCTCTCAGCCCGTGCCCGTCTTCATCTGCGTCGACAAACACCTCGCGTGGATAGCGGTCCAAGGGATCGTCCGCAGAACACTCGCAGGACGGGTACCCACTTGCGAAAATCTCACCGGGCGGGCAACTCTCGGGGACGGGCGGCGACCAAGCGTCCGCGGTGGTGGGGTCGAAGACTGCGCTCGGTTGCGCGTTGTCGCAGGCAGCGACCGTGCCCAGCAGCGTCCCCAGCGTGGCTGTGATCCAACGACCCATCGCGAACCCCAAACCGCAGGATACCACGCGCATCGCGCTCGGCCACCGTTCGCCCTACCTCTTCGGCCGCTGCGGTGAGAGCGTGACCGCCGTTGAGACCTCGACAGCGAAAGGCGCTCCGTGGGCGCAACGCCCAGCAATCTCCAGACGTGCTTCGGGCGTGAACCCTCGCTCCGGTCGCGCTACCATTGCACGGCAGTCGCTGGTTTCGGCTGGAGCATCGGAGTGCGCGGGCTCAGAACATCGGGGTTGTTGGTGGTTTGCGGCGTTGGCATGATCGCCAACTGCGGTGGCACCACGACCGAACTGGGGCACGGCGAAGTGCACGGGGGCGGCGGGACCGGCGGTGCCGCAGGTGAACCCGACCGGGACCATCAAGGAGCCGCCGGCGGGACCGAGACGTTCTGCTACCCAGGTGAAGTGAGGGCCTGCGTCGCTGACTGCGGCACTTGGTCGCGAGGGACTTCGACCTGCAACGCGACCGGCACCGGCTTTGGTGAATGCACCTGCGCGGGCAGCGGCGGTACCGCGGGCGTGGGCGGCAGTGATGATGGCGCTGCGGGCTGGCCCGAGGGAGGTGCGAGTGGTGCAGCCGTGTCCGGCGGCGGTGGCGTGGCAGGAGACCAGGGCATCGCGGGCGGGACTGCCCCGGGAGGCGGCGCCGCTGGCGAGCCTGGCTTCGCCGGAACTGCAGGCACCGCGGGTACACCCGAGGCAACTGGTGGTGCGGCTGGCACAGGTGGAGTCGCTGGCGGCGCGAGTTGGACTTTCGACAGCGATGGTCCGTCGTGCGCAGCCATGACCGGCACCGAATGCAACGGCGAGAGTTGCTGCACGAGCATCGTCGTGCCCGGCGGCACGTTCCCGATGGGCCGGGGAAGTGAAGCGTGTAACGGGTGCGTCGACGGCTGCCCAAGCGGGATGACCTGCTTCCCCTGCCCTGGTACCGACCCCTGCTATGACGACGAGCAGCCCGAGCACCCGGCGACGGTCAGTAGCTTCGCCCTCGACAAGTATGAGGTGACGGTGGGCCGATTCCGGGCCTTCGTGGATGAGTACGACGGCACGCCGCCACCGGCCGGCGCAGGCGCACACCCGCTGATTGCTGACAGTGGATGGGACAGCGCGTGGAATGATTCCCTATCGGCAAACCGAGCCGCGCTCATCTCCAACCTGAGCTGCAGCGAACCGTACGGGTGGTGGACCGACGCGCCGGGCGCGAATGAAATGCTGCCAGTCCACTGCGTGACGCATGCCGAGGCGTTTGCCTTCTGCTACTGGGATGGAGGTCGTCTGCCCACCGAGGCCGAATGGGAGTATGCGGCGGCGGGTGGTGACGAGAACCGCGTCTACCCTTGGGGCAACGACGTTTCGGAGCCGTTGCCATGTGACTATGGGGTGCCGGACCGCGCTTGGATCGCTGCGCCGGTCGGGAACTACCCGGAGGGGAACGGTAGGTGGGGTCACAGCGATCTGGCTGGCGGAGTCAATGAGCTGGTGCTCGACCAGTACTACGAAGCTCAGTATCTGGCCACCGAAGACGGTTGCTCGGATTGCGCACACCTTGCACCAGGGCCGAACCACGTGGTGCGGGGTGGTAGCTTTCTGGAAGCGGCCGAAGCGTCGCGCACAGTCTACCGCTCGCACATGGGCTCGGGGAGCCGTAGCCCCGACAACGGTATCCGCTGCGCGAGGGCGCCGGCGCCCTGAGCGTCGCTATGGCGCCCGGTCGTCTGCGTATCGGCCACACACTCACGCGGGTGCGCGTTTGCCGGGGCCAACCGCGTCGTGGGAGCGCGCTACTACCGCGGTCCCGCGATGGCTTCAAAGAAGTCTCTGCCTTCGCCGGCAGCGAATTGGCGCTCGCTCTGTTCGAGGGCGGCCTCCAACTCGGCAAGCTCGGCGGGGTCCATTCCGGCGTCGCGGACGCTCTCCAGTAGCCGTCGGGCGAGGAGGCCCCGCTCGTCGGCAGGGAGCCGCATGGCCTCTTCCAGAAGTCTCTTGGCCGCTTCGCTCATCGTGAGTCGATTGTACCATCGATCCCCGACCGCGGCCGGAAGGCGGCGCCTCCTGCTACATATCCGCTACACCGCCTCCTTCTTCCTCCC
>CAZSVU010000324.1:0-9893 GCA_964610275.1 uncultured Polyangiaceae bacterium
CCAATGCCAGCCGCTTCATCGACGGCAAGCCAATCGGACCGTGGACGTACCACGGTACGCGCAGCGACGACCCCAACGACGTCATCAACCACGAAGACCGACGCGAGCTGCGCGGCGCGCGGCTGCTCGCGGCTTGGACCAATCACTTCGACGCACGTGCGCAGAACACGCTGGGCGCCTGGATCGAGGCCGGTCGCGGCGGCTACGTCCGCCACTTCATCATCGATTTCGGCGATTGCTTCGGCAGCCTCTGGGAGCCCCCGATGCTGGGTCGGCGCATCGGTCACTCGAACTACCTCGATTTCAACGACGTCGCCTATGACTTCGTCACCCTCGGGTTCGCGGTCCGCCCGTGGGACACCGCCCGCTTCGGCCCATCCGGACCGGTGTTTGGCTACTACGACGTCGACGGCTTTGACCCGGACGCCTACCAGCCGGGCTACCCGAACCCTGCCTTCGCGCGCGCGAGCGAGCGCGATCTGGCCTGGATGACGCGCATCATGGCTGGGTTCACCGACGACCACGTCCGCGCCGCCGTGGCTGCCGCAAGGTTTGGTGACGCAGCGCTGGACCGGGAGCTGGTTCGGATCCTGATCGGACGGCGGGACGCGATTCTGCGGCGCAACCTGACCCGGCTCTCACCCCTGACCGCGCCCGAGGTGCGCCCCGGTAAGCGGACGGCGCAGCTGTGTCTGACCGATCTGGCGCTGACCACCGCCGTGACGGTGCCTTCCGTGCGAACCTACGCGGTGCGGGGCTGGCTGGGTGCGACCCTCTCACCCGTGAGTCCAACCGTGACCCGGCGCGACGGCGACGAGGTTTGCATCGACCTGCCGGTCGTGGCCGGCGCTTCCCCGCGCCAGCCGGCGTATCTCGTCATCGACGTGGCCGCTGGCATTCGGAACATGGCGTTCCAGCCGCCGTCTCGGGTCCATCTGTACCACCTGGGTGCTCAGGACTTCCGCGTGGTCGGGCTCGAGCGCCCCGACGACTCCGACGCGCCGGGCTGAGCGTCGAGGTGGACGGGCCTACCATGCCTGGGTCGGCTTCACGCTGGCCGACTCGAAGCGCGAAAGCACGCCGGGCGACGCAGGCGCGTGCGCTACACGCGTACCGAAGAGAGCCTCCCGCCCGACCGACCCGTCCCGTCATCACCGGATCGAACCCCTGTCCCGACTGGTGCGCCGGGATGTGCTCGCGGCCGGAGCCCGCAAAGCGTGAGCAGTTCTGTCCGCAGCGGACGTGGTACCGTCACGCTCATGCTCACGAGTCGGAGCCGTTTCGCGATTTTTGGGTTCGGTGCAGCCGTTGCCGTGGCCCTGATCGCGGTCGCCGGATCGGCGCGGGCCGACGCTCCAAGCCGCCTCGTCTGGCAGCCCGAGTGGCGACGCGTCGGCGCCTGGGAGTACGCGCTCACTCCCACGGTGAGCGCAGCCACCTTGGGGGTCTACTTCCTCGTGCCCAGGCCTGAAGAGGCGCGGTGGACGGGGCCGATCCTGTTCGACAACCGCGCGCGACAGCTCCTGGGTGCCGAATCCCGAGCCCGCCGTTCAAGCGCGAGAAACGCCAGCGACATCCTCTTCTATGGCTCCGTCGTGCAGCCGGTTCTGATCGACCCCCTGCTCGTCACCTGGGCCGAGGCGGGCGCGCCGGACGTGGCCTGGCAAATGCTCTGGATCAACGCCGAGGCCTACGCCCTGACGGTAGCGCTCAACACCATCGTGAAACGAGCCACGGCCCGACGCAGACCATTCGGCGATCGCTGCCCCGACTCGTCGGCGGAGTTCCCCTGCGACCAGCCCTACGAGCGGGAGTCGTTCTATAGCGGGCACTCCGCAGTCACCGCCACCAGTGCGGGGCTGGTGTGCGCCCATCACACCCACCTCAGCCTTTACGGCACTCCGGCTGCAGATCTGAGCGGCTGCGGAGCGGCTGTCGTCCTCGCTCTCACCGCCGGGGTGCTGCGCATTAGCGGGGATCAGCACTGGGCGTCGGACGTCGTCGTGGGTGGGGTCGCGGGGTTCGCATCGGGCTATCTGCTGCCCACCCTGCTGTACTACGGCAGCTTCTCGCCGCCCCGACCGGCTACAGCCGGCGGCGTTGCGGCCGTCGCCCTGCTACCCATCGCCACCGAGAGTTCGATCGAACTCTCTGCAGTGGGCGTGTTCTGATTGGCCGCTTGCTTCGCGTCGGGCCAGGCCAGGATCTGGTAGCGCAGCTGCACGAGTCCGCAATCGAGTTCGTGCGTCGAGCTGACGGTGCTTCACGCCCGCAAACCGCGGGATCCCGGCACCCAGCAGCACCGGGACGAGAGTCACGGGTTCGGTCAAATGCCCCGCCAAATCCCCCGAGAAGGGCGCCGGTTCTGGTCCGGCCGAGTTTTGGTCAAGGACGCCTTGGCAACAGCAGCGGGGGCCTGCCCTATGGATTCGCCGCCCCCCCTGGACGATAACGGGGGGCATGTCTCCAGAGAGCACGAGCCCCGGCACCACGAAGCGCGGCCCGCTGGACCGCCTACTCGGCGTCTTCAGCGACGTGCGGGCGGGCGAAGGCGGGCGCGCCCTGCTCATGCTCGCCAACGTCTTCCTGGTCCTGGTCTGCTACTACATCATCAAGACGGTCCGTGAGCCGTTGATCCTGAACCGCGAGGTTCCCGATCTTCTGAAACGCTTCGGCATTCGAGGACCGGCCGAGATCAAGACGTACGCGTCCGCGGGGCAGGCCCTGATCTTGATGGCGTTCGTCCCGGCCTACAGCTGGTTTGCCTCGCGCGTTGGCCGGATGAAGCTCATCTACGGGGTCACGCTGTTCTTCGTGGCGAATATTCTCGGCTTCTCGGTGACCGTCGAGTCCAGCGTCTCCTTCATCGGGGTTCTGTTCTACGTCTGGGTGGGCGTCTTCAGCCTGTCGATCATCGCGCAGTTCTGGTCGTACGCGAACGACATCTACACCAAGGAATCCGGCCACCGTATCTTCCCGATCATTGCGGTCGGCATGACCGCGGGGAGTCCGGTCGGAGCGTGGATTGCCGGGAGCATGTTCGACGCGCACATCAGCCCGAAGAGAATGCTCCACTTGGCCGGCGCCCTCTTGCTCGTCACACTCGTCATCTACACGGTTGTCAACCGCGGCACGGGCACTGTTGCGGGACAGGCGGACGACGCTGCGAGCCAGGCGCCCCTCAGCGGACGCAGCGGATTCACCCTCGTTTTCAGGAGTCGGTACCTCACGCTCATCGCGGCGCTGATGATCCTGCTCAACCTTGCCAACACCACGGGCGAGTATATCCTCAGCCGTCTGGTGGTCACGCAGGCCGATGCCGCGCTGGCTGCCGATCCCGGATTCGACAAGGCGGCGTTCATCGGGGGGTTCTACGGGGACTTCTTCTTGTGGGTGAACATCATCGCTGTCCTGCTGCAGGTGTTCTTGGTCTCGCGACTCGTCAAGTACCTGGGCCTCGCGGGTGTCCTGTTTGCCCTACCCCTCACCTCGCTGGCCGCCTACGGGCTCGTGACCGTCGGAGTGACCTCACTGGCCGTCGTTCGCTGGGTCAAGACCGCCGAGAACTCCACCGACTACTCGGTGATGAACACGGCCAAACAACTGCTGTGGCTGCCCACGAGCCGCGAAGAGAAGTACAAAGCCAAGCAGGCCGTCGACAGCTTCTTCGTAAGACTCGGGGATGTGGTGAGTGCCGTCGTGGTCTTCGCCGGCACCACCTGGCTCGCCCTGCAGGCACGTGGCTTCGCGCTGCTGAACGTGGCGATCGTCCTGGTCTGGCTGGTGGTCGCGATCGTGCTGGTCAGGGAGAACCGCCGCCTCAGCGCGAAGACGAAGCCTGAGGCAGCGGCCGGTGGCTAGTTCACTTGTCCGTGACCGGACCGATCCGGATCCACGCAAGCCCAGATGGAGCCTACGCGCCACCCACCGGTGAGGGCTGCGCATCGCGTAGATGGCGGGGGCCGTCTTGGCGGGGACGCGTATCGGACGAAGCATCATCACTCCCGGTGGGGAACGACACCATCGAGCGCTTCGGGGCCTTCGTGGCCCAGAGCGAGTCTCTGCTGGCTGATCGAGATTCTTCCCCAGCAGATAGCGAGCCCCCGCTTCAGGAGTTCCTGGCCTTCCTCGCACGGGCTCGGCCCACGCTGGCTGCCCCGCTGAGAGACCTTGCGAACGAACTGGCCCCGGAGGTCCAGGAGCTAGCGGAGTGGATGCTTGACCACGACCTGCTCAGAATCGCTCGGAGGCGGTACGACGAGGACGCCTACACGAACCTGATCGCGTGGGCGCTGCACCCGGATACGCACCCGGCGTCGGCGTTGACCAGACAGCGAGGCTGGCTTCGCGTGCTGTGGCCGGACGAGCCGCCGCACATCAGCGAGGTCACAACACCTCTGACCCAGGTCTGGACGGAGGAATCGGGGGTTCCCGACATGGTGCTCAACTTGGCCGACCTGACCGTTGTTGTTGAGGCCAAGACCGGGAGCCGCGAGCATGAGGCGGCGCAGACCGGGAAGGATCAGACGCTGGTCTACCCAGAGGCCGTTCGAAAGGTTCTTGAACTGCCGGACGACAAGCCCGTCCACATGGTGTTCCTGACCCCGGACAAGCGGCCCGCCTCCAACGAGAACGCGATCTTGACCAGCTACGCGGAGTTCGCCACGGGACTGGCCGTCGGTCTCAGAGACGTGGCCCTCCCCGCTGACGTGCGCCATTCCCTTTCCACGATCATCACCCACTTCGCCACCTGCTCGTCTCCGGGCGACGAGGATGATGTGGTCCGCCTCGTGCGGTCCAGCGCAACGTGGCTCGGGGACGAGGCTGTCGTTGGCGACGACGCACGGCTTCTAGCTCACCTGCACGACCTGCACGAACTTAAAGACCTGCCACCCGTGCGGTACTGGTCAGGAACGGCAAGGGCGGCAAGTCCAGGCTGGTGGCGATCTCCGAACGGACGGCCGCGTACCTGGTGAGCTTCTTGGAGTGGAAGCAAAACGCCGGGGAACCCACCGACCCGGAGAGCCCGGTGTTCGTCTCCCAGAGGTGGTGCTCGATGACGCCCTCGGGGGTGAGCCGGGGCTGGAAGGCCGCGTTGGCCAGGGCCGGACTGCCCGCGCACTGGGGCGTCCACGCCACCCGGCACAGCTACGCGGTGGAGGTCTAACGGCGGACCCGGGATCTCCGGCTGACCCAGCGGCTGCTGGGCCACTCGTCGGTGACCACGACGCAGGTCTACGCGGACGTGTTGGATCAGGATGTCAGGGCTGGGGTGGAGATGGTTTGGAGGGACGCGGCGTAGGGGCTGCTCTCGTCCGCCGCTAGACGCATTCGTCGGGGCCTGGAAGGGAGCACGCACGAGTGCACGCTCGCTGGAGCGTAGCGCGTACGGGCACCCCAGAAGCTACCTGAGCCTCTGGGGTGTTGACCGTGCTTCTTGCGGCGAACTGGTGCAGCCAGCCGCTAGTACGTGACGCTGAACTGCTCCGAGGACGCGCCGGACGTTGCAGGGAGCGTGCCGGTGAACGGACCGCCGCTCGCGCCCGAAACCTCAATGGTGAAATCTCCCTCCGCACCACCGTTGAAGTTCTCGACCCAAACCAGGTAGCTGCCACTGGCTGCCGTCTCGGCCCAGAAGATGTTTTCGACGTGCGTGCCTTCGGGGTTTCGGCACGAACTACCGACACAGTCGTCCACGTCCAGGCTCGCACCTTCGGCGCTCGAATTCCCATAGTAGATCTCAGTGCCGGTCGGCGTCTGGACGTGGAGATCGAAGTCCGACGCCACGCTCCAGGCTAGTGAGAAGCGCAAAGCGCCCTCACCGACACAAATCTCGTTCCAGCAGATACTGCCCGGCGTGCAATCCACGGTGCCGTTGCACGGGTCGCCCGGCTGTGCCGTGCCGCTTCCGGTCGCCCCTCCGGTCCCAGCGTCGGAATAGCCGCGTCCGCTACTGCCTCCACCGCTGCACGCGGCGACACCGAGGAACAGCCCCGCTATGGCCGCCGGCCCTGCTGTTTCGCGCAGGAGTCGCTGCCACACACAATGTTGTTTGCCCAATGTCATACCTAAGCTCCTTGGTCGGGACGACGCTGACTCCCAGAACAAACGGCGTATCCGTTCGGCGAGCCGCGTTCCTGACAAACGGCAACTCTTGCCCATTGTTTACTTCCGGCGGAAGAATGGGACATCCGGCCGGTCTCGTGTCGGCGGAATCACAACGCCGCGAAGTGGCGGACCGACGCTTGCTGCGGCACCGCGACGACTACTCTGCCAGGTCCGATAGGCTCCACGGCCGCGTGGCGAGCCGGACTGCCGCTGCACTGGGGCGTGATGGCGTGGAAGCCGTTTGGAGGGAGGCGGCGTAGAGGGCCTACTCGTCCTCCGGCTCCCGGACCTCGACCTCGGGCCGCTCATGTAGCTCGTCCTCGGGCACAGATTCCGCGTTCCCCAGCACGCTGAAGATCGCCGGGCAGCCGCTATTCGAGGACAATTTGGGTGTAGCTCGTGTCCTCTCCGCTGACGCCGGTGCAGGTGACACTGATGCGGACAGTGTCGCCAACGACCGACCCAGTCGTGTATTGGAACTCCCCGCCCGAGTCGGTCATCGTCACTTCCGAGACGGTCCCGGGAGAGCCCGTCCCAGCCGTTACCTCGGAAACGGCTGAGCACGATGTCGCATGTTCAGCCTCGAATAGGACCGGGTAGGCCACTCCACCCGCCATGCAGTGGCCGGGATTGGGGCCACCGCTGCAGTCAACTTCGATTAAGTAGAAGAACGGTGGCGGCGGGATGTCACACCATTCACCACTCCAGCCGAGCATACACCCACATACGGCCTCTGTGGCGGAGATGGCCTGGCAGAGCCCGTGCCCGTTGCACGGATCGGGGCTGCACGGACTAGTACTCTGCGTGCCACCAACGCCGCCGGGCGCGGCGCCTCCGGTGCCTACAGCTTGGCCACCACCGGTACTCCCCGTTTGGTCGCCGCCTGTACCCCCGCTCCAAGTACCTCCAGTTCCGCCATCGGGCTCGCCGCCCGTTCCATCCGTGAGGACGCCTCCGCTGCCGCCGGTGCCCTCGACCTGCTGGCCCCCGCCTGCCCCACTGCCACACTGACACGCGGCGTACCCAGTACCGTCGTCGTTGCACGTCCGGGTGCCCGAGCAGCCATTCGGCCCCTCGCAGGGCTGGATCGTCCCCGCGACACAAACAAGTTCACCGCTGCCGCTGGTGCCCCCACCCGTGCCGCCATTGGTGCCCCCCGCACCGTCTTGCCCCACCGACGATCCGCCGTTGCCACCGCAACCGAGATTGATGGCGCCGAGAATTCCCACCGTGCCGACCAGAATCTGAGCCCGTCGCGGCATTGCAGCCCCCGTGAACCAAGATCCCAGCGAGGATACCCGATCTCGCGCTCACCTGCGACCCAACCCGACCGTGTACGTCGCCTTGGCCGCACGAAAGGACTGGCTCATTCGCTTGCGAACGTCGTTCCAGTAACCCGACTCTCGTCGTGCCGCACGAAGCACCATGCCAACCCAAACCCGAGGCCATTGTGGATGACGGTGTCACGTTCCGGACCGGTCGAGACCAGCAGTCCGGCCTCCTCCGCGCGCCTGGCAACCGCCTCCCGAGTCGTTCCCTCCAGCGCCGCGTCACAGAACCGTCTCACCTTCGCGGCACGGTGCCGTTTCGCCCCGGCCACAACGACCGCCGCAACCCCACCGACGGCGAGGAACTTCCAACCGAGACCGAACAGGAAACGTCCTACGGAGGTGGATGCGCTTCGCATGATGACGACGTGGCCAGCTGGACTTCGCGACTCATGATCCGTGCAGTATGGGCGAACTCGCAAGCTTTCCGACGAACTCGCCATCCTTCGTCTGAACCCTGGCGAGTTTCAGTCCCCCGCCGCCCTCACCCCGGACCGGGTTCCGCGCCTGCTGACGGTCGCGGAGCGGGGCGGCGCCTGGTCTGGATCACCAGGGTCACGTCACGGCAGTGGGTCACATATCGCTCGGGCAGCCTCAACTCGCCCAAGACAGTCCTCAATGCTGGTCCGGAGTTCCGCTCCCAGTTCGTCACCCGAGTTCAGCAGTAGGGACTCCAGGGAATCCTGCAGCATGTCCGACGGACAGTCTACACTGCCAAGGTCGCAGTCCGCCGACGGCGGGACCAGGTCCTGCGGCACGCACACGACGTACCCCGCACAGTCACCCGACCATTCGCATTCGCACAAACCGTCAGGGGCCTGCGAGCACCCGAAGCTAGACGGGAGGCATTCTTCCATGGAGACCAGCGCCGGCGCCACGCAGCGTTCCCCAGTGGCGCAGTCGGCGTCACTCAAACACTCCGACCTTAGGCAACCGTCGGAAGAAAACAGCGACCCTGGGCTGCCGCACGGCGGATAGAACTCCTCGATAGCGTCGCAGACCCCCTGAACGGAACAGTCCAGACTCGGGGGTGGTAGTGCGCAGTGGGCGAACGGGTCGCCACCCACACCGCCTTCACCCCCAACGCCGCCATTGGGCGTACCAGCGCTACCCGCCACGCCGGCACCACCGGCCGTTTGCACGCCACCTGCGCCGGCGCCGCCTGGACTGTCACAACAGCCCGCGTATCCAGAGTCTCCTCCCTCACCGGCACCGCCCGCGGTCGCGCCGGAGTCCACCGACCCGCCCTCGCCGACGGAACCGCCAGGCGCCACCGAGCCACCCTCGCCCGCGCCACCAGCGGTCTGCACGCCACGTGCGCCGGCGCCGGTCTCACCACCGCCAGCTGCGCCGCCACTGGCAGCAACGGGCTCCCCAGCTGCACCGCCAGTGTTGTCACCGCTGCCGCCACTGCCCGCCGTGCCGCCCGCGCTGTCGGAATCGTTGCCGCCGCCGGCTCCCCCGCCGGAGGGCGCTTCCACGCAAGTTCCGTCAATGCAGACGAGGTCACCGTCGCAGGCCTGGCCGGTGTCACATTCGCAATCTAGGCACCCGTAGTGCGGGGATGGCGTGCTGCAACCTGGAGCCAACCCAGCAGCAGTCGTCAAGACACCGAGCAGAACAGCAACCGTCACACCCCGCATCGAAACCTCCCAGCCGCACCCATCAGCGGCGGCGTCACGCTAGTGGATTGGGGGACGGTGCTCAACCCGATGTGGTGGAAGGCCTGTTTCATGCACCGTCCAACACACTCCGACCGGGACCGCTCCTCACACACCGGATGGCGGTCGGTTCACCATGCGGTGGGGCTTCTCGCCGGCGGTCGGGCTTGGTCGGGACGGGGGGGCAGTGAAGCGTTCTGCAACAGTCTCGCAAGGCTAGCAGTTGGACGACAGCTTCCGCTCCCACCAAACAACGATCTCGGGTGCCAGCTTCGCGACGCTCACGGTCGGGCCGTAACTCTGCGCTGCAACGCCATCGAGTTGCAGGATCAGGCGGGACCTGTCGAACGTACGGTCGAACGTCTTGTCGAACACGCCCACTGTGGCCGTTCCGGCCACGCTGTTCAACCTGGGGTCGTCGAGGTGTAGGTGCTTCACCCCGTTCGCGATGTGCTGGCTGATTCTCAGAAGAGGCGTTGCCGCGAGTTCCGATCTTCGCGCAGCAGCGTTCTTGTCCCCAGGGTATGTCCAGTCAAGCAAGTGAAACGCCGTCACGAAGAAATCGAACGCGGCGCACGAATCGGCCGGGTCCTTCTCGACGCGCGCACAGTCGTGGCGAAGCTTCTTCAGTAGGTCGGTGGGACCGTTCAGATTGAACCAACGGGGCATCAGCAGTCATCCTTCTCGGTTGTCGTCAAGATCCAACCGCCGCCGCCACGCGCCTCTACCGGGCAACGAACGCTACGAAATTCCGTACCTCGGAGACCGAGTCCCGGAGCCAACTCGGTTCCAGTGT
>CAZSVU010000325.1:0-9869 GCA_964610275.1 uncultured Polyangiaceae bacterium
ACCCCGCCCCACCCCGTGCGGGTGGCGGGGCCCCACCCCAACCCCGGGGCGCCTGTTCTCAGCCTATCTCGCGCCGGGGCCCCGCTCGGCCGCCGCAGAATTTGCCCGTCGAGCGGCGCGAACCGGGGGTGCGTGCTATGCTTGAGTTGTGAACGGTCACCGCAATTCGGCGGCCGTTGCGCGCGCCAGAGCGTTGCTCGACGGCCTACCGGGCCAGCCCCTCCGGAGCGCGGAGCTCGCCCTCGTCGCAGCCCGGGTGGCAGGCTTTCTGTTCGAAGCAGCCGAAGCCCACAAATCCGAAACCGATCGCCAGGGCGCCGTCCTGCTCGGTCGCCTGATGGAAGATCCGGACGGGCAGGCGTTCAGCAACCTGCTCTCGGATCGGGCCTACCGCAGCCGGGACCCCGAACGGATCGTCGGTCAGGTGCGACACCTCCTCGAGTGCCTGGGGACCCCAGCCTATCTGTCCCCGGCGGAACGACTGCAACTCGGAGCCGTGCGCGCCGTGGGCGCGGCCCTGCCCCAGGTGGTGGCGCGGGCCATGCTGCACAAGCTGCGCGAGCGGACTCGTTCGGTGATCCTATCCTCGGAGGAGCCCGTCCTGTCCGAGCACCTCGCCCGACGCCGTGGCTCGGCCGTGCGCATGAACCTCAACTGGCTCGGCGAAGCGGTTCTTGGTGAAGACGAGGCCGAGCGTCGCGTCGAGGGATACGGCGAGCTCCTCGCCCGCGACGACGTCGAGGCCGTGTCCATCAAAGTCTCCACCATCTGCAGCCAGCTCAACCTTCTGGCCTGGGACGAGACCCTGGCCCGCCTCCGTCCACGGCTGAGGAAGCTCTACCGCGCCGCCTTGACCCACCGCTTCCGGCGCGCGGACGGGAGCGAGGTCCCCAAGCTCGTCAATCTGGACATGGAAGCGTACCGGGACCTGCACCTGACGGTGGCGCTGTTTCGCTCGCTCCTCGAAGAAGAGGAGTTCTCCTCCCTGCCGGCAGGCCTCGCGTTGCAGGCCTACCTTCCTGACTCGTTCGCGGTACAAGAGGAGCTCACCCGGTGGGCGCTCGCGCGGGTAGCGGCCGGCGGTGCCCCGATCCGATTGCGCCTGGTCAAGGGCGCCAATCTGGCTGCGGAAAGCGTCGAATCGTCGCTGCGGGGGTGGACCGTGCCCGTCTACGCCACCAAGGCCGAGGTCGACGCCAACTTCAAGCGGATGGTGACGTTCGGTTGCCAACCAGAGCACGTACGCGGTGTCGAACTCGGCATCGCCAGCCACAACGTCTTCGATATTGCGTACGCGATGACGCTGCGCGCGTGGCAGCGGATCGAGTCTGGGGTTGGATTCGAGCTCTTGGAGGGGATGGCCGATCATCTCCGACGGGCCGTCCAGGAAGTGGCCGATGACGTGCTCGTGTACGGTCCCGTGGTCGGCGACGAGGCCATGCAGTGCGCCATCGCCTACCTGATCCGGCGCCTGGACGAGAACACCGCACCGGACAACTTCCTGCGCAATGCGTTCACCATGCGAGTGGGGGACCAAAGCTGGCGTGCTCAGCGCCGCCAATTCCTGCGGGCGTGCCGCCGTCAAGACGTGCCCAGCACCGACTCGCGCCGCCTGCAGAACCGGAACCGGGCCCCCGTCCTGCCCGCCGCCGTCGAATTCGCGAACGAGCCGGACACAGACTTCTCGCTCCCGTGCAACCGAAAGTGGATCCACCGGCACCTCGACCGGATTCGAGAAGCGCCCCCCAGCAACCTGGCCATGCAGATCGGCGGGCACCCCATCTGCCGCCGTCCCTGGGCGGATGGGTTTGACCCCTCCCGCCCGGAGGTGATCCCCTACCGCTACCCGCTGGCCACCGCGGCAGAGGTGGAGCAGGCCCTGGAGTGCGCAGCTGCGGCGCGGGCCACCTGGCACGCGGTGCTGCCCGAAACCCGGGCTGCCATCTTGGCGAGGATCGCCCACGGCCTGCGGGTCGCTCGGGGCGCGCTCGTGGCCGCCATGGTGCTCGACGCCGGCAAGCGCGTCACCGAAGCCGATGCCGAAGTCTCCGAAGCCATCGACTTCGCCGAGTACTACCGCCGCAGCTTCCTGGCGTTGTCCGCCGACGACCGCGTGCGCGCCGAGCCCAAAGGAGTGGGACTGGTCACCCCTCCCTGGAACTTCCCCCTGGCCATTCCGGCAGGCGGCACCTTGGCCGCGTTGGTCGCAGGCAACCCCGTGATCCTCAAGCCGGCGCTGGAAACCCCGTTGGTAACCGAGCGCTTCGCTCGCATCTGTTGGCAGGCCGGAGTTCCCAAGGAGGTGCTGCAGCTCGTCTTCTGTACCGACCGCGTCGCCTCGGCGCTGGTGGCGGACGAGCGAGTGGCCTTCGCCGTGCTCACTGGAGCCACGTCGACGGCTCAACTCTTTCATGATCTCAAGCCGGACCTCGACCTGATGGCGGAAACGGGGGGCAAGAACACGCTCATCGTCACCTCGCTGGCAGACCGGGATCTGGCCGTACAGAGCGCAGTGCAATCGGCTTTTGGCCATGCCGGGCAAAAGTGCAGCGCCATGAGCCTGCTGATTTGCGAAGCCGAGGTGTACGACGACCCTGCCTTCCGCGAGACCCTGCGCGACGCCGCCACGAGCCTGCGCGTGGGGCCGGCTTGGGACCTCGACAGCGTGGTGACTCCGCTGATCCGGCCCCCCACGCAATCGCTCCTGCGTGGGCTGACGGAGCTCGAAGCAGGCGAATCCTGGCTGCTCGAACCTCGCCCCGATCCGGAGAACCCCAGGCTCTGGACTCCGGGCATCAAGCTCGGAGTCCGGGAGGGATCCTACACGCACGTCACCGAGTTCTTCGGGCCGCTGCTCGGCGTGGTGCGAGCCGAGAGCCTGGCCGAGGCTTTGCGCATCGCCAACGGAACTCCCTATGGGCTCACCGCCGGGCTCTGCTCCCTCGACGAACGCGAGCAGGTGGCGTGGCTGGATCGCATGCGCGCGGGCAACCTCTACGTCAATCGCGGCACCACGGGGGCCGTCGTCCGCCGGCAGCCGTTCGGTGGCGTCAAGGCTTCGTGCTTCGGACCTGGCGCGAAGGCCGGTGGTCCCAACTACGTCGCGCAGATGGTGCGGTTGCGCGACCATTCCGCGTCTCCAGAGCGGGGGACGCCGCCGCCGATCGTGGACCTGATGCTATCCCGGCTGCGCGAGCTGCTGGCCACGGAGGACTGGACCGAGCTCGAAGCTGCCTCCGTAGAATACGCTGCAGCCTTCGAGCGGCACTTTGCCGTGGACCACGATCCGAGCCAGCTCCTCGGCCAGGTCAACGTGTTCTGCTACCGACCCCTGGAGAGGATTGTCGTCCGCCTGAGCAGCAGCGCTTCGGCGCGTGATACAAGCCTGGCCTGCGCGGCAGCCCTGACCTGCTCCGACCAGTTGGAGCTCACCGTTCATCCCGACGCCGAACGGCGCCTGACTTGGCTCCGCGACGTCCCCGGCACCGCAATTCGAGTCGAGACCGCCGCCGGCTTCGCCCGGCGTCTCACCCAAACCTCCGGCTACTTCATCCCACCTGGCGCACCGCCACGCATCGAACGCATTCGCTCCGTCGGCACGGACGAGCCACTGGTCATCGAAGCGGCGCATCAGGCGGGCGTCCACGTGGCGACCGCACCTCCCCTCCGCCGGGGCCGCTGGGAGCTGCTCCACTACGTACGCGAGCAGAGCATCTGCATCGACTACCACCGCTACGGAAATCTCTCGGCAGCCATCCTGCTGCCCGTCGGCGAACGCGAGCACCCAGCCGACACCGCCACGGCCGCTGACGACGACCTGGCCGACGTGGGCTAGCCTCGTTCGCGGCGCCAACCCTCGAGGGCAAGAGTGCCCGCGATCGGCGCCTACTCATGCTGCTATCTGTCCGCGCACGGCCCGCCCGGGTGCCGGGCCCCCTCCAAGGGCCCGGGCAACCACCAGGCGGGCGGCGCCTTCCTCGATCGCGTGCAGCGTACGCCCACAAGCTTCTCGGCGGCGCCACCCGCAGTCCATTGGCTGCTACTTCTTCGCTGAGTGCGTCGCGCAGGGCGCGGGGAATCGGGCGTTCCCAGCTATCTGCCGAATTCGGACCGGAGAGCCCCCTCAGTAGTGCGGCGGCTTCTGAAACAGCGTCGGGTCGAGCTCGATTCCCATGCCGGCAAGCTGTGGCCCCACCAACCGCGCGAATCCCTCGAGCTTGGCGATCCGCTGCTCCTGCTCGTAGATGACGTCACTCATCTCCGCGATCGCCTTCTCCTGATACGCAATCTTGGTCTGCAGAGAGATCAAGTCGTTGGTGATGGTGTCGTCGGTCATGGTGCGGGTTTCCCCCGGGGTGGTGTGAGCTGATCGATCAACGGGTTGCACGTCGTGACTGGGCGTATCTGATGACGCTCAGCGGCCAAGCATAGAGCATTGCGCTGCCGGGGTTCACTCCGGCACACACCCCCAAACGCGCGTGCCGTTCTCGTAGACGGTGACGTTCATGTTCTCGACGTCGGTGCCTGCCTGGACATACGAATGATCATCAGTCTCGTCGAATACGCTCCAGTCTAACTTGTGGAACCGGGTCTGGATCTCCCCGGTGTCCGAGCCGGGACCGACTACGTAGCTGCCGAACGAGAGCAACAGGTAATAGTCCGCTCCCGTGCGCGCCGGAATCACTTCCTGAAAGCTGCCCATCACGTTTCCACAGCCGAAAGGCGCATAGTCGCAAATGAAGTTCAAATCTTGCACACTGTCCCGAGTGAACCAATAGCGGACTTCGAGGTCGGCAGTGTCAATACCCGCACCTCGGTCGTTGTGGATGATGAACACGGGCCTCGCTTCCACGTCCGTCGGATCCGTGAATCGATCTGTATAGTGCACCCGGATCCCGTTCCCAGACACACACACCGGCAGCTCGCAGCTCCCATTGATGCACCGGTCGCTGCTGCAATCGGAATTGCCGCTGCAATCTTCACCGTAGTCGCAGGTTGGGCCGCAGGCCTGGCCACCGCAGTCGACGTCGGTCTCGTCCTGGTTCAGCAATCCATCTGAACAGGTCTCGCAGATGTCGCCCACGCAGGTTCCGATGCACGCATCGCCACAGAACGCGCAGTCCGTCTGTGTTCCCAACCCCGTCTCACACCCATCGCGCGCCAGGTTCTCGTCGGCACTGCAATCGGCGAAGCCGCCGCTGCAGGTCATACTGCAAATGCCCTCGTTGCACAACGCCGTTCCGTTCACCTGACCGCAGTCGTCGAAGCAAACACCACAGTGGTCCACCGACGAGTCCAAGTCGGTCTCGCAGCCATTGGTCAGCAACTGTCCATCACAATCGCCGAATCCGGCAGCACACGTGTACTGACATTCGCCCTGCAAGCATTCCGTGACGACGGTGTTCGACGGAGCGTTTACCGCGCACGAGTAGCCGCAGGTGCCACAGTGGTCCACATCCGTATTGAGATCGACCTCGCAACCATTGCTGGAGACCTCTTGAAGATCGCCGTCGCAGTCGAGGTACCCCGAATCACATGCGTACACGCAAGAACCAGAGTTGCACTCGCTGACGGCTGCATGGGGCGGAACCTCCGCGGCGCAGATGTTCCCGCACGCACCACAGTTGTTGACGTCACCGTCGATGTCCGTCTCGCATCCGTCACGCTGGGAGTCTTCCTGATTGCAGTTCTCGTGGCCGGAAGCACAGCTCATGCTGCAGGCGCCGGCATCGCAACTCGGAGTACCGTTGATGAAACTGCAGGGAGTATTGCAGGCCCCGCAGTGAACGGTGGACACCGAAACGTCCGTTTCGCATCCCGCATCGTCCGTACAATCGCGGAAGGTTCCCTGGCACGCCCCCATCTGACACACGCCGCCACTGCAATATCCATCGGCATTGAGATAGTCGTCGGTGCAGTCGTTGGTGCAATTGCCGCAGTGCTCGGCGTCACCCTGGATGTAGGTCTCACACCCGTCCCGCGCCACGTTTTCGTCGGCGCTGCAGTCGTCCCAGCCACTGTTGCAGCCGGCCATCGAGCAGACTCCGGCGCTGCAACTCGGAGTCCCGCTGGACGTGCCGCAGGGGTCGTTGCACGCGCCGCAATGATCGACGTCGCTGGTGAGATCCGTCTCACAGCCATCACCGGACCCGCCAGCGCAGTCCCCCCAGCCGCCGTCGCAGGCGCCCATTACGCAGCCACCGCTCACGCACGATCCGGCGGCATTCGCATAGTCGTCGGTGCAATCGTTGCCGCAACTGCCGCAGTGTTCGTCGGTGGCCGCGATATTCGTCTCGCACCCGTCCCGAGCCACATTCTCGTCGGCGCTGCAGTCGTCCCACAGTGAATCGCACTGGGCCATGGAGCATTGACCGCCCACGCACGACGGTGTGCCGTGATCATAGGAGCAGGGGAGGCCAGGGCCGCCACAGTTGTTCACGTCCTCGCAGGCCGCACAATTGCCACCACAGTCGACCCCAGCTTCGGTCCCGTTCATCACGCCATCCGAGCAGGTTGGCGCCTGGCAGGTGGCGTCGCACACACCGCTCTCGCAATCGGCTGACACGGTGCAGTCGTCGCCGGGTTGACAGGTGGCGCCACACGCGGTCCCCCCGCAGTCGACGTCGATCTCGTCCTGGTTCTGGATGGTGTCGTCACACGTGGGGGCAGCCGGGGTCTGGCAGGTCGTCCCCTCGTACCCCGTCCCCGTGCAGTCGCAGGTGAAGTCGTTCACCCCGTCCGTGCACGTCCCGCCATGCTGACACGGGTCCGGATTGCAGTCGTCCACGTTCGTCTGACAGTAGGTTCCCGTGAACCCGGTGCCCGTGCAGTCGCAGGTGTAGCTATTGATGCCGTCGACGCACGCACTTCCGTTCTCGCACACGTTGCCGACACATTCATTGAAATTGCTCTGGCAGGTCGTGCCCGTGTAGCCCGTGCCGGTACAGTCACAGGTGAAGTTATTCACCCCGTCCGTGCACGTCCCGCCGTTCTGGCAGGGGTTCGGGGCGCAGTCGTTCACGTTCGTCTGGCAGGTCGTTCCCTCGTACCCCGTCCCCGTGCAGTCGCAGGTGTAGGTGCTCGAGCCACTCACGTCGATGCAGGTGCCACCGTTCTGGCAGGGATTGGGTGAGCAATCGTCCGCCACCGTACACGGATCGCAGGTGGTGCCCCCGCAGTCTGGCCCGGTCTCGTCACCATTGGTGACGTTGTCCGTGCAGGTCGGCTCGGCGCATTCACCGCCTTCGCACACCCGGCTGGTGCAGTCGTTGTCGGTCAGACACCCTTCTCCATCATCGCACGGGCCGCAGGAGCCCCCGCAGTCCACGTCGGTCTCGCTGCCGTTGTCCAGCGAATCCGAGCAACTCGCGCCTTGGCAGAGGCCAGCCGCGCACACGCCGCTCAGGCAGTCTTCGGGCGCGACACAGCGCTGCCCTGCGACACAACGGTCGCAATCCCCTGCGCAGTCGATGTCGACCTCTTCACCGTTGCGCACACCGTCGAGACAGGTGGGTGTCTGGCACTCGGGCGGCGTACCCAGGCAGATCTTGCTAGCGCAATCGCCCCAGGTCGCGCAGCCATCCCCCTCGGCACAGGGCCCACAACTGCCGCCGCCGCAATCTGTGTCCGTCTCGGTCCCGTTTCGGACTTCGTCGTTGCACCTTGCCGCCTGACAGGTGCCCTCCAGACAGACCTGGCTCGCGCAGTCGCTGGCCTGCTCACAATCGCCGCCCGGGGCACAGCCCCCGCATTCGGGCCCGCCACAGTCCATATCCGTCTCGGCGCCATTCAGGACCCCGTCGCTGCACTCACCGGTCGTGCAGGTGCCGGCCGAGGAGCAATGCTCTGACTCGCAGTCGCTGTTCCGAAGGCAGCGCTGCAGCGCGCCGCAGGCTGCGCATACCGTACCTCCGCAGTCCACGTCCGTCTCGACGCCGTTCTTCACGTCGTCGTCGCAAGCCGGAGCCGAACAAACCTCGCCGGTGCACACCCCACTCGCGCAGTCGCGTGCCTCCACGCACCGACTTCCCTCGCGGCATGGTTCGCACGCCGTGCCACCGCAGTCCGTGTCGGTCTCACTGCCGTTGCGCAACCGGTCGTTGCACTGCGCCGGCCGGCACACTCCGGCCACGCAACTCCCGCTTTCGCAGTCACTGCCCTGACCACAGGTCTTCCCGTTGACGCACAGCGGGCAGGTGCCGCCGCAGTCGACGTCGGTCTCACTGCCATTGCGAACCTGATCGGTGCAACTCGGCGGCTCGCACGTGCCGTTCGATCCACACACCCCGCTCCCGCAGTCCGAATCACTGAGGCACACCTGACCAGCAGCGCACTTCGGGCACTGCCCGCCCCCGCAGTCCGTATCCGTCTCGCTACCGTTCGGCTCGGAATCGGCACAGGCCGGAATGGTGCACACCTCGCGGTCGCAGAACCCCGTTTCGCACTGCCCGCCGCTGGTGCACGCCTGCAGGATGCCGCACGGATCGCAACCGTTCCCGCCGCAGTCCACATCGCTCTCGCCGCCGTTCGCCACGGCGTCATCGCACGTGGGCTCGGCACACATGCGCTCGGCACATACCTGGCTCGCGCAGTCACCCTGCCAGTCGCAGCCCTCCCCAGCGTCACAGCCGCTGCAGCTGCCGCCGCAATCCTCATCCGTCTCGTATGTCATCGCACGCAGGCGCCTGGCAGACGAGCCCGGAACATACCTTGCTGTCACAGTCGAGGTTATCGGAGCAGGTCCGACCGTCCTTGCACCGGGCGCATTCGGGGCCACCGCAGTCCACGTCGCTCTCCGTGCCGTTGGCGACCCCATCCACGCACTCCGGCTGCTGGCAATACCCCAGGGTGCAGAACCCACTCGTGCAATCGCTGGGCAACTCGCAGGCCCAGGTGAGCAGGCACCGGGGACAGGTCCCCCCGCCGCAGTCGATGTCGGTCTCTGCTCCATTGAGCAGTCCATCCGAGCACTCATCCGACAGAATCGCCCCGCCTTCCCCTCCAGCGCCGCCACCGGCCAGACCCGCAGCACCGGCCGTGGGGGGCTCACCTGCCGAACCCGCACTCCCGGCCGTACCCGGGCCGAACCCAGCCGTGGCACCGGTGCCACCGGTGCCACCAGTGCCTCCCGCGCCACCGGGCCCATCGGGCTCGCCTGGCGCCAGACACGCGCCGTCGACGCACAGGTCCGGCGTCAGACAGTCCCCTCCGTCGCTGCACGCTGTGCGGCAGCGACCGTCGCGACAGATGGTCCCATCGGGACAATCCGACGTGGTTTCGCAGCGGTTCAACGAGGTGACCGCACAAGCCGTTCCCAGGTCCGTGACCAGACAGGTGTGGCCCGAGGAGCAATCGGCATGCCGGGTGCAAGGCTCGGAGCACACCGACAGCAGGCAGAGGTTGCCCGGCCCGCAGTCGGCGTTCGAATCGCAGATTTCAGATTCACGCCTGCCGTCCTCGAATCCGAGCACCTGGGCACACCCAGCGATCGCAATTGCCGACAAGCCGAGCGTCACCCAGCGGCTGCGGCGTCGCTCGACTCGCTGAGTCGACGGATTCCGCCGTCGATCTCCACCAACCGACTCGGAACGCGCGCTGTGTCGCCCCGACCACCAACATTTCCGCACCATCGTCGTCCCCGATCGCGGTCCAGCGACCCTAGTAACCCGACGCTACCCTAGCATGTTGGCCGCAGAGTCGGAAGGTGAGGAGATGCGGGCCCATCCTTGATCCATGTTCCGCCGGCCGCCAGCGGCCGTCGAAACATGGGTGGGTTTCGTGACCGGGTCGGGGGTCCGTGACCGGGTCCGGGACCGCGACCGGGTGGACCGCGACCGCTGCCGGGACGGGGGTCCGGGCACGGTGGGGCC
>CAZSVU010000326.1:0-9827 GCA_964610275.1 uncultured Polyangiaceae bacterium
CGAGGTCGCGGATGCGATGGTCATACGCCCGGTGGAAGGGTCGATTCGGCACCGGCGGCGAGTGCCCGCACTGTGGCTCCGAGGCAAGCCGGCGAGCGTAGGGCGGCGCCAGCCGGAATTCTCAACGATGTCGCGTCTGTCGCATTTGCGTCAGGGTAATTGCTGAATGCTGTAGGACGCAGCACGGCGAAAATGCAGCCTGGACCGGGCTGGCCACGTTTCGGTACAGTACGCGGTTCAACCTGATCCGCTTCACCACGAGCTGTCCGCGCGCAGCGGCAGCCGAGCCCGCCAGCGCCGGTCTCTGGCAGTCGGGCCCCTTGCCGTCAGTACGAGCGGGATGCCGGCACAGGCCTCGATGTGGTTCAACAGGTCGTCGCACTGCGAGAGCACGGGGCGCACCGCACGCAGTTGCTGCCCGAGGCGCTCCGCTTCCTCCAGCGTCTCCGGGAGCGCAAGCTCATCGAGACCCTCGTAAGCCACGCAGACGCCAGGCGCGGCACCGACGCGGTCGAGGCAGGTGACCGCGAGCGCATCCATGGGGGCCACGCGAAGCGCGTAGCGCAACAACACCAGATCGAGCGCGCCAACTCGAAACCGCCCTGCGTAGCCGTCCGGGTTGTGCAACTCGGGAAGACGCAGGGTCGGGTCTTCCGTCGGAAACGGGCCGGCACCGTGGCGGATTGCGTAGGCCCGTATCACCCCCAGCCTCGTGGGCAAGCGGGTTCCCGCGAGCCTCAAGCCGCCGGCGGCCGTGCAGCAGCTCCAGGTCGTGTGCGGGTGAAAGCCATACTGCTCGTCGAGCAGCACGCCTTGCGCCCCCTCGAACACCACGGCTCTGGCATCTGCGATCTTCTGCTGCAGGGCGTCGTCATCCAGCAGCGTCAGCCGCGCAGCGACCTCGCGCCAGGCAGCGACCACTCGCTCGACGAGCTCAGCATCGTCGAACAAATTCAGCTCCGCCTCCGGGGCGCCTGCTGCGATCAACTCGGTCCGCTTGCGATCCCGCTGGCGGCGCAGACGACGACGCAGCTCTCTTCCTTCGTCCAGCATCGCCGCGACAACCAGGTCGTCGGGGTGCGACGCGGAGTCGGCGACACACTCGCCCACGCCGACGCCACAGCTCCCGTGGGCTGCCGCCCCCCGGAGCTGCTCACAGATGCGGTTGGCGAGCTGCTGATACGGAGTGATGACCCTGACGCGAGCGCTCACCCAGGTGCGAGCGAAGGCATCCGCGACGCCAACGCTCTCGAGGTGTTCGGCCTCGACGGCCATCCCCAGCGGATGCAGCACGAAGTCGGGCCCGAGCAGCCCACGGACCCCGGGAACGAAGCTGCCGCTGCAGAACTGGGAAAAGGTGTGATGACGGCCGTCGGGCGTGACCACGTTGTGCCCCGCCTGGGCGCCCCCGTTGAACCGCACCACGAGGGATGCTTCCTCGTGGCGCACCAGCGCGTCGACGGTGGCGCCCTTGCCGGCATCCCCGAAGCCGAGATCGACGACGGCCCAGTCGCTCATCCTCGCACGATGCCGCTCGCGTGGGGGCCCTTGGGCAGCTCCACCCGACGCCGATCTGGTTTGGGCGCGCCATCGCGCTCGATGCTGGCCGCGAACGGCACGAGCGTGCCAGCGATTCGACGCGCCTGATTCTCGGGCGCACCGCACGCCTGGAACTGGTCGACGACCGCCGTCAGGCTGGGAGACTGCCCTTGCAGCAGGGCCACCAGCCCCGCGGCCACGAACGCTGCGTCGTCCATGTCGCGCAGCCGCACCACACGGTCCCCGAAGAGATCGCGCCAGCTTCTGTCGATGCGTAGCGGTGCGTGGGGGGCCAGCAAGATGAACGGCTCGTAGCCGCGCTGGAGCTCGTCGATCAGAGCTCGGATCGGCAAGTCTGCCTCGAGCTCGTCGCCGATGAGGCGTCGCACCTCTTGGTGCGACACGGCCGGGTTGGGGGCCACGTCGGCCGTGACGAACATGTAGGCTCGCCGCCCGCGCTTGGTCACGCAATCCAGTGCGGTGTGCCGAGCCGCGAAGTACATCGCCAGCTCGTAGCTCTCGTGTTGCCCCTTGCCGCCGCCTTCCAGGTACAGGTACGTGAGCCACTGGTCGATGAGGGCCGCGGTGGACTCGAACTGGCCCACCTGCAGGGGGGCAGAGTCCACGCCCGCTTGCCCCACGGCCATGAAGCACACCTGCGGATGGCTGATGCGTGCGTCGAGCATCGTCCGCATGAACCCCGGGAGCGTCTCGGTGGCCATGCGCTCGGGGATGCGGCCCATGGACCCCGTGACGTCCAGCACGAACACGACCCCCAGCGACTCGGGGTTGTCCGGGCTGTCTCTGCACTCGCGCGCCGCCACGTTGGCGGGGTTCATCAGGGGGTGACAACGGGTCGCCGAAAACACCTGTTCCGAGCCGGACCCGGGCCGAGAGCGAGTGAGCGCGAGATGCGCAGCGTGACTGTATCCACCGAAACCCATGGGCAGCTAGCTCCACCCGCGGAGGGTCAAAGGGTTGTAGGAGGGAGGCCCGTGGACCTGACGCGACGCTGCGCGAAGCTGTTCGACCAGCGACCAGGCGTCCGCGTGACCCGATACCCCCTGCTTCAGCACCTTCTTCAGCGGCCCCTCGAATCGCGCGACGCGAGCCACGCTGCGGCACGCCATCGCGATGTCCAGCGCTGGCTCTGCCCTCGACGCCGAGCCGTAGAGCTGCAGCCAGTCACGCGGCATGCCCAGCAACGGAGGGCCACCCGCGTGAGCCTGCGCCAGCGTCCAGCCCACCAGCGTGGCCCCATGGTCTCGCGGATGAACCAGGACGTGGTCGGGGGTGACGGCACCGTGCACGAAGCCCGCGCGATGCACGAAGCCAAGCAACTCGAGCAGCCGCGTTAGCATCCAGACCCCGATCTTGCCGTCGACACCCCCCGGGTACTCTCGCTCGATTGCCGATAGGCTGTGCGTGAAGCCAGGCAGCCAGCCGAACACGGAGGCGAGGCGCGGCTTGTCCGTGGTGACCAGCCCGTGGGCGACGGGACTCGGCAACCGCGGGGTCAAGTGCTCGGCGCCCTCGGCTCGGCTCTTCTGCAGCGCCGTGAGGACGGTCCACTCGTTGCGCACCAGCTCGGCATCCGACAGGGCCAGCAGCACCTTGAGATAGACGAGCTCGCCCAAGCGCATGACCCAGCGAGCCCGGAAGACTCGGGTCGAGTCGCCCGTCCCCAGTAGACCCTCCGCCACATAGCTACGTCCACCCAGATTGACCCGCGCGCGCTGGTCGACGGGGGCATAGGGTGGCACCGGGTCGAGCACCTTGCCGTCGAAGTTCTGCGCGCCGCAGTACGCACACACGATCACGAGATCGGACCAGGGGGCCTCGAGCGGAGCACCGCAGTAGTCGCAGAGAAAGATACGCACTCAGCCCACCTCGAACTGGCTCATCTGGGTGACCGCTTCGCTGGCCACGGCAGCATCGACCCCGGCGGCCTCCAGCAACTCTCGGGCCTGTTCCCGCGCCAGGGTCCCCTCGCACACACCGAGGGTCGCTCCGATCAGCTCGTTGATGGCCCCATGCTCGTCGAGCACGAGCAACCCGGGGCCCAGCAGCGCCTCCCACGGCTCGACGACAGACGCAGCGGGCAGCTTGCCAGTGTTCGAGACCAGAACGTGGAAGGTGTTCCACTTCTCCTTCGCCGCCGCGATCACGGACACGTCGTCGATGGGCGCGGTGGGCGCGTAGCCGAAGACACGACGCAGGTGGCTGCTCGAGAAGGGCTTGTTGGGTGCGTCCCCGATGGTGAACAGGTAGCCCTTCTTGCCCCGCTTCTCCCAGGCATCGGTGGCGGTATGGTACGCCGCGAACCAGTGGGCCAGCAGGTACGACTCCGGGATGTCGCCGCCGCCGCTCTCGAGCCAGATGCGGGTCAGCCACATGTCCATCTCGAGCCCGCTCTCGAACTGACCCACCTGCAGCGGTGCTCGATCGGTGACCGCGTCGCCTACGGCACCGAAGAGCAGCTGTGGGTCTCTGGCCCAGCCGCTCTCCAGCAGTTGACTCATCAGTAGGCCGAGGCTCTCCTTGGCGAACTGCGCGGGGATGTGGCCCATGGACCCGGTGACGTCGAACGCCACGATGACAGGGAGCGACTGGGGATGATGCTCGCTATCGCGCGCTTCCCGAACCTGGATCCGGTAGGGGCTCATCAAGGGGTCGACGGCGTGCTGCTTCGAGAAGATCTCCCCGGCCGAAGAGGAGGCTCGCGATCTCGCAAGGTTGCGGAAGGCCGTGTCGCTCCAGCTAGAGAACCCCATACTGCTCGTCCCGGGTCGAAGGCAAGCCTTCCTCCGAGCTCACGGTGGTAGAATATCGCCCCATGGGGTTCGGTCAATACAGTCAAGACATCGCACACCAAACCCGGACGCGAGGGGGGGCTGCCTGGCAGGCGAGGGCGGAGGTGCACCCGACGCTCGACCCGAAGGCGGGGCCCAGGGAGGTGAACAACGAGACGCCGATCGTGGTGGCCCTCGACGTGACCCGGTCGCGCGGCGACGACACGAAGAAGCTCTATGATCACCTGCCGCGCTTGATGGACCGACTCAAATCGTTCGGGTACGTCGACGGCCCGGGCATCAGCTTCGCGGCCGTGGGCGACGCGGATGCCGACCAGGCACCGCTCCAGGTCGGGCAATTCGAGGCAGACAACCGGCTCGACAGCGTGCTGTCCAACATCTGGATCGAAGAAGGGGGGGGCGGCACGGGTCAAGAGAGCTACGAGCTGGCGGCCTGGTACTATTCGCAAACCGACTGCGTGCGGCAGCGCGCCGGGAGCGGAAAGAAGGGCTACTTCTTCTTCGTTGGCGACGAAGGCTTCTACCCGACCGTCTCGTCCAGTCATCTCAGGAAGTGGCTGAACCAGGAAGGGGAGGAGGTCGACAGCCAGTTGGCCTTCGCCAAGCTGGCAGAGAAGTTCCACGTGTTTTTGATCTACCCGGCGCAAACCGTGGACGAGCGCCGACGCAACATCGACGCGGAGATGCGCAAGCGAGTCCAGGACGCGGGCGGACAGTACGACAACGTCGATGTGCGCGTTACCCTGGCCTGGGATAACCGAAACGATCTCGACCTGCACGTCACGACACCGAGCGGCGAGGTGATCTTCTATGGCGAACGAACCTCGAAGTGCGGGGGCGAGCTGGATGTGGATCGGAACGTCCGCGGCGAAACCACGACACCGGTCGAGAACGTGCGCTGGGCCAAGGGTACGGCACCCGCGGGGCGCTATCGAGTGGTCGTCCAGAACTACGCTTTCCACGAGCGAAAGAAGACCCCGACGCCTTTCCGGGTGGAGGTCGAGGTGGGGGGCGAGTTGCTCTACGAAGAGCGGGTCATTTCTCCCAAGGGCGAAACGGGCGAGCGCAGCGACGTGCGCGTGCTGGAATTCGAATTCACCCCCGACGCGGCAGCGGTGGCCGAGCGCTATCGCGCGTACTCGGACGATGTCGTGCTCGAGCAATGGCAGTCCGTGCTGCCCGAGGGGCACATCCTCCGTGTGCGTGACCCGGAGCGGATTCCCGACGTCCTGATCGGCGCGCTGGCGATCGCCAATGGGCGGGATACGCTGGAGGGGTATCGCGCCAAGCTCACCGGGGGCGCGGACGAGGTCAGCGCGGCGCTTCGGGGGCTGCGGCCGCTGTGAGCGCGCGGCCCGTTCTCCGCGAAAACCCCAACCGCCAGCAGATCGGGGCCATCTCGACTGGAGTACGCTTGGCCGGCCGCGCTCGGGCTGAAGCAAGCTCGAGCGCGTGAGCGCCATGCGTAACAAGACGCACCACTCCATCGACGCTCCCACCGGGGTTGCGAGCGTCGCCAACGGTGCTGCTGGCCAGCGGCCCAGCTGCCGGCCAGCGACAGATGGACGAAACGCGTCGAGTTGGCGTCGCCTCACGGCCAGGGTTGGCTGGTCAACAGCTGGGATACGAAGCAACGCTGCCGCCGAACGGGTAGAGGAATGCCCCTATTCAAGGCAACCGAAGTCCACGCTGAGCTCCGCCTCCGGTAGTCCCTGTATGGTTTCGCACGTGTCCGGACAGAGCTCGATGTGGCTGGGCGTGTTCGGCGTGTCGACGCTATACAGGTATTGCCAGCCGAGGCCGTCCGCGCAGCCCCGACTCCGCGCGAGGACATTTTCGATCCCGTCCACCGTGGCCAGCACCGTTGCGGCCTCCCAGTCCACGGTGGACTGAACTTCCGGAGCCGGGACGGAGCACGACCGGTGGTAGCTGCGAATGTTGGCGAGCTCGGCTTGGATCTCGGCCGTCGTGATCGCGGGATCGTCGGTGGTTAGCACGGTTGCCGTGCTAGTACCGCCGGCTATGGCGATCTGCTGCACAGCCGACAAGCCGTTTGGATCGTCGGTGATGCCGATCACGTAGGTCGGAATGCCGTCCGCCAGCCCCTCGGCGGCGATCGTCGCGGTGTTCTCGACGGTGTTCTCAAGGGGTTCGGTGCACCCGGGCACCGCCCCACCCTCCGACTCGATGTAGAAGACCGGAAGGCCGTCGGTGAACATCACCACCACCGTGTTGGCGTCGGGGTCCTCCAGCTCGAGACTGCGGGCGTAGTTCAGCGAGCCGAGCAGCGCGGGTAGCGTCGGCGTTCCGCCCGCTGGTGTAGTGTCGTTGAAAGCCGTCAAGAACGGAGAGTTGGTCGCGGTGATGCTGTCGAGCGCCGTTAGATCGACGGCTGGTGCCTCGTACGCCGCAACGTCGCAGGCGGCGGCGAGATCGCCGGGAGCGGGGAAGAACTCGAGGGAGGCGTAGTGCCTTCGTGATGCCGGCTCGTTGAGAAAGGCGAGCAAGCCGTCGCGGACCGGAACCCAACGAGTTGGTGTGAAATCATAGTCGGCGATGACACCCATGCTGCCCGAGCTGTCGACGATGAACACCAGGTTCACTGGGACCAGATCGACGGGCACGCTCAGGTTGGTGCAAGCGCCTCCGGTTCCTGCTGATCCGCCAGAGGCAGGGGCGCCGCCCGCGCCAGCTCCGCCCACGCCGGCACCGCCTCCGGTGCCGATAGTGAGTCCGCCCACGCCGGCACCGCCTCCGGTGCCGATGGGAGCTCCGCCCGCACCGGCACCGCCTCCGGTGCCGAGATCCACACACAAGTCCGAGGCGCAGACGAGCCCCGCGTTGCACGTACCGTTTCCGTAGCAGGAGCAGCGTTCCGTTCCGTCGGGGCAGTCAGCACCCCCCGTGCCGGTCTCGGGGTCGCCGCCTGTGCCGCGATCGCCGGTTCCAGCTGTCCCGCCCACGGGAGACGCCGTACCACCTGCTGAACCGCCGACTCCGTCGTTCGTACTGAGTACACCAGCAGCACCGCCCGCACCCTCGCCACCGGTTGCGTCCGCACCACCGGTGCCGCCGCCCGGCTGTTGCTCGTCCGAAGTGCTACCGCTGCAACCGGCGAGCAGGAGTACCCCCGAGAGCAGCACCCCAAGTGACCTCTTCGCCCCGCGCATCCCGACCTCCCTGCCGCGCCCGCACGCAGCACTGCTAGAATAGCCCATCCCGTAGCGGCAAGCTCGACTTCTTCGAACCGTGAGGCATCCGACGACGAGTCCCAGCGGCCTCGGCCGCAGGTCCAAAGAAGCTCGAATAACACCTACGTTATGTCGACTTGGCGCGCTGCTCTTTCCGACTCGCTTTGAGTTGCCTAGCCGCGCCAAGCTGCGACCCACCGCTAGCTGGACGAACGTGTGCGGGTACCCGACACCTCACGGCCAGCTCTGGCTGGTCTGCAGATTGGCTGCCGATTCTCGGTGGATGGAGTTCCCGCACAGCACGAGGTCGACGCCCGACTCGGATCACATCGGCATGTACTCACAAGTACCAGGTCTGGCGGCGCAGCGGCCCTCAACACACGCCCCGCAATCACAGTCCAGGTCGATCTCACATGGCATCGCGTAGCAACCATGGTCCCTGCTCGTGTTGCCGCACAGATTGTTCGCCGGGCACTCGAACAGGCCCTCGTAGCAGGGAAGGGGCTCACATCCATGCGCGTCCACCACGTCCGCCGCTGGTGCACAGCGCGTGGATTCCGGACATTCGAAACCGTCATCGCAGGGAATCGGCTCGCAGTGACCTCTGGAGTTGCAGCGTTCTGCGGCCGGGCAGGAGTCTGCCGTGCAAGCCGGCGCACACCCCTGCGCCAGCCCACCGCAGGAGCACGTGATCGCGTATGTAAGGCACACCGTGCCGGCCGCGCAGTCCCCGTCAACGTAGCATTCCATCGGCGGCATCGTGCATGCGCCGCAGGTCACTGCCGTCTCCCCCGGGGCCAAGCAGTACTCCATTGGCTGACAATCGGCGTTGCTCCGACACAAGGTGCCGAGGGGAAGCGTGTAGCCATCGCACGCGGCTGCTGACTCGCCACCGGCTCCACCCGTCCCATCCTGCCCACCAGTTCCGACGCCACCAGCGCCTGCTCCACCGCTGGAAGTGCCGCCCACGCCACTACCACCTGCACCCGAGCCTCCGCTTGGCGCTCCCGCAACACCGGCGCTGCCGGCGGTGGCGTACCCGCCAGTGCCACTGCCCCCACTCGCCGGGCCTTCACAGAGGCCGCTGCTACAAAACGTACCGCCGGGGCACACGAAACCGCAGTCGCCGCAGTTGTTGGGGTCCCCCGTCACGTCGATGCAAGACTCTCCGCAGTCTCTGTATCCGGCAGGACACTCCCCGCCGGTTCCACCGCCCGCCAAGGTTCCACCGGTGCCGCCGCCACCCGACCCACCACTGCCGAAATCGCCGCCGGTGCCGGTGCCTCCGCTCGATGTACCACCGTCGGCTGGTTCCCCGCCGAAGCCGTCTCCAGTGCCTGACCCACCTCCGCCACCGATTTCGTTCGCCCCGGTCGAACCGGCAGTTTGCTCTTCCTGCTGCCCCCCTGACTCGCCCACGGCCGGCGAGTTGCCACCGTCACTGCTGGTTTCGCCTTGGCCTGACTCGGTACCACAGCCAACTAGCCAGACCAGTGTGCCAAGCGCGCAGAATGCTCCAAACGTCCTCATGGACCGATGCGGCTGCAAGATGTGTTCCTCCAACTCGCAATACCCACCGACAGTGAGAATTATAGCAATTGCGCCGGGTTCTGGCCAGGCCTGCACAGTGTGCCACGTGCGTGTGGTTCCCGTAGAAGTCGCCTCACCCGAAGCGCGGCCGAGCCGTGAGCTAGGGCAACCTGGCCGTCAGGCGGCGGGAACCCGCACGCATTGGTCCAGCCGCCGCTGGTCAACAGCTTCTCTAGTGATTCACTTTCCGGGGTCGGTGAAGTTACGCGACCAGAGCGAGCGCGATCCGGACTCGTGCTATCTCGGGAAGTTGCGGAATGTTCGTAAGAGAGCGTGTCCCCTTGGGGACGCAACAGGACGCGCCTTTGCTGACGAGGTGAAGGCGTGTTGACGCGGTCGCGTGTACGGTTGCCGCGCGCCGTGCCGGCCCGTGCAGGCTGACGGGACAGACAGGCGGATGCCTACCCGACGACGGGGACGCCATACTTTGCGAACTGTGGATCTTGCGTAACGATCGTGAGTCCCTCGCGCATGCATTGGGCCACCAGGAGCCGGTCGAACGGATCGCGGTGATGGAAGGGCATCGCGGCAACGCCCTCGACATGCTCGGGAGCGATCGGCAGGAGGTCGATGTCCAGGTTTGCGAGCATCTCCCGAAGGAATGCCCCGTGAGGCGTGGGCAGTTCCAGACGGCCGAGGCTCGTTCGCGGCGCCAAATGACGCAATTGACGGAGGCTACCGCGGCCGCTGGGCG
>CAZSVU010000327.1:0-6883 GCA_964610275.1 uncultured Polyangiaceae bacterium
GCGCCACGACCCTGGAGTTGCATGCGGATTCCGAGACCGGCACGCTGCTGGGCACGTGCAACATCGCAGCGACGGGCGGATCCTGGGACACGCAGACGTGCACGTTGGCCCCGACCACAGGCGTTCACACCTTGTACGCCAACTTTGGCGGCTCAATGCGCCTCAATTGGATGCAGTTCGAACTGGAAGACGCAGTCGTTGGCACTGGCGGCGCGGGCGGCGCCGGTTCCGGAGGCAGCGCAGGGAGTGCAGGCGCAGCCGGCGCACCGGTCGGCGTCGGCGGCGCGCCGGCGACCGGAGGAAACGCCGGAGCGACAATGGGAGGCGCTGCGCCTGGAGTCGGCGGCGACACGGCTACGGGTGGCGGAGTTTCGACGCTCGGGGGCGCTCCAGGCTCGGGCGGCGCTCCAGGCTCGGGCGGCGCTCCAGGCTCGGGCGGCGTGCAGGGCTTGGGTGGCGCGCGGGGCTCGGGTGGCTTGAATGCTGCCGGAGGGGAGAACGCTTCGGTCGGAGTCGGACAGACCGGAGGCGCCGGTGCAACGCCAACCTGTCGGCCACCGCTGCAGCAGTGCGGCACGGCTTGCGTGGACACCGTCAGCGACGTGAACAACTGCGGCAGCTGTGGCTTCAGCTGCGACCCGGGACAGATCTGCGAAACCGGAAGCTGCGCGACTGGTCCAACCGCAGAGCCCGATGTCGAATCGTCTGACGAGGGCGGCTGCGGGTGTCGGGTCGGATCCGAGAACGGCGGAGGCTCGCGAGGCCTGTTCGCGAGCCTGCTTGCGTTCGATCTGCTCGTGTCGCGGCGGCGTCGGAATCGCGGCTCGTCCGCCGCGAGCGTCTGACGTTACTGCCGGCGCCCCGGTCAACGTTGCACTGCTGCGAGGGCTCCACCAAGACCAGCAGGTGACGGTGTGACCGCCCGGATCGACGCGGCGGCGAGAACAACCCGATTGAATGACCTGGAGACTCTACTGAGCAGTGACGGTGATTTCGCCCGAGGACAGTCCGTTGGAATCGACGGTAACCGTGATGGTACCGGCTGCGCCAGTGGACTGCACGATGGCCAGCACCTTACCGCTGAACGCCGCTCGACTGGTGCTCTTGAACGAGGTGGGGTCGACCTGGTTGCCGTGGTCCACGCCAACGATCTCGCCGGGCCCCGAAACAGAGAACGAGACATGGTTGTCGGCAGTGGGGACGAAGACGGTGTCACCCATCGTTGGAGGGCGATGAGCGCCAGCCAAGGGATGTTCAGGGACCCGAGTTGGGCCGGGTGATCGGGCTGCCCGAGGTCGGCGGACTCCGCCACCGCTACGTGCTGGAAGGAGCGTGAATCGTGCTCGGATGGGTTTTCGGCGAAGACGAGGGGGCGATATTTCTCCCCTGCTACAGCGGGCGCTTCGGGGGGATAAGACTGCTGTGCACTCCCGCGGCCGGTCGCCCTGATGAGACCAGGCCAGCGTCGGGGACGGTTCGAGGACAGTGCAGTCAGGAGGTCGCCGTGCGCACGAAGCTCAGAGAAATGCTCGTCCTTGGTGTTGGTCTCGTCGTGTGGAGTTGTGGGGGGGGCGAATCGGGAAGCGATGGGGCAAGTGGGACTGGAGGCTCGGTGAGTGGCTCCGGTGGGGTATCGACAGGCGGCGCGAACACCGGCGGCGGCCCCGTCGGCGCTGGCGGGTTGGTCAGCGCTGGCGGGTTGGTCGGCAGCGGCGGATTGGTCGGCAGCGGCGGATTGGTCGGCAGCGGCGGGTTGGTCGGCGCCGGTGGTTTGGTGGGTGCCGGCGGTCTCGTCGGCAGCGGCGGCAGCAACCCAGGCGCGGGCGGCGATCCGGGCGTGGGCGGTGGCCTGGCAAGCGGGGGATCGACTGGCGGAGAGAGCACCTGCGTAACAGGTGTCGACACGGGGGACCCATGCAATCCCGCAGTGGACATCGCGGCGTGTGAGCGCAGCGACCGAACGTGCATCTGCGGCGCCGACTCGCTATGGACTTGCACGCCCATTGTGGGCGGGAGCGGCGGCACCGACCCGGGTACCGGCGGCACATCGAGCGGCGGGACCGCGGGCGCAGCAGCTGGCAGCGGCGGTCAGGATGTTGGGACGGGCGGCGGCGAAGCTGGGGGAGCAGGAGCCGGTGGTCAAACCGGTGTCGGGGGCCAGGCCGGCGGTCAGACCGGTGGAGCGACTGGCGCGGGCGGCGGTTCGACGAGCGGCTGTGTCGGCGATGTGTGGACCACCGCCGATCCCACGAGCGCGGGCCCGTTCCAGGTTGCGGCCGACAAGGACGTGGGGCCCTTGGCGGGTGTTGTCCCTGATCCGATCTACGGGGACCAACAGCAACGCTTCAACGTGTACCGCCCCAACAACCTCGCGGACAGCGGGTACTGTCACCCCATCCTCATCTGGGCGAATGGGTACAGGGACAACCCCGAACAGAATCCCCCGGACTGTGTCGTCGACTCGGCCTCCAACCAGTGGTGTGGACAGTATTTGCCTATGCTGAACCATCTCGCCTCGCACGGTTTCGTCGTGGTTGCTTCACTCAGCACCGCCACTGCCGAGGGCGATCCTCTCCCCACCATCGCAGGTCTAGACTGGATACTCGAGCAGGCTGAGGATCCGAGCAGCCCGTACTATCATCACCTCGACACGGCCAACATCGGCCAGCTCGGCCACTCCTATGGCGGAATGTCGACCTGCATATCTGCATCCGAACCTCGCTACAAAGCCCTTGCAACGATTTGCGGCACCAGGGAACTCAGCGGTGTTCACACCCCGATGCTGTTCTTCTGCGGCGGGAACGACAGTACGGTGAGTTGCTCCGGCGTCAGGGACACCTTCCTCTCGGTCACGGACCAGCCTGCCTTCTTCATCAACGAACTGAACTCGGACCACGGTAGCTGGGTGTACCAGGGAGCGGGCGGCGTCTCTCTTTCCTCGGCTGCCGCATGGTTCAGGGTTCACCTGATGGGCGATACCGAGAATCGCAGGTACTTCTACGGCGCGAGCTGCACCTTCTGCACCGACAACCGCGTGCAGGCCGAGCAAAACAGCCTGATGGCCCAGTGATCGGCCACGCCGGTTCGAGATTCAGGCGCCCAATCCTTCCCGAAAACCTCATCTGTCTTTCCCCGGGGTTGCCCTGGGTGAAGCAGCAGATTCGGCAAGCCATTGCGTGGGGCAGAAACCCTCGGTTCCTCCTGCACGACAACGACGGGGCGTATGGGTTGTCGGTTCGGCAGTTCGACAACCCGGCCTTCTCTGCAGTTCTCGGATCCTCGCTCGTGAACAGGCGGTGCCCATCAGCACGCTGGTAGCGCGTAAGGGCTCCGCACAGGTATCTCAAGCGAAGGACCGGTTCACTTCAGGGCGTTCCCGTGAGGAACGCCCTGGTGGCGGCGTTGAGACCCGCTGGAAGGTGGAGTTGGACGTGCGGGGCAGCGCCGCGCGCGCGCGCGGGGAAAGTGCCAGTCCAAGACCCCGCCGGTGAGAACGATCCAGCTGAGGGTCAAGCTGGAGCGCAAGTGGGTCGCCCAGGTCGGGCGGGCCACGTGCGGTAGGGTCATGCATAGCCTATCCATGCTCGACCTGAATCTCGATCTCTCCGGCCCGCGCTTCCTTCGCGTTTGTGCGCCGTCTGCACCGTCCCAGCGAAAGGGCCTCCACCTGCTGCTGCGCAACTCTGAACCAGGAACGAGCTACTGCGGCTGCGTCAGCTGGGCCAGATGGTCTTTGACGGCTCGCACGAGCGGAACGTTGTTCTGCTGAACGGCGACGGATAGGGCTTGGCGTTCGGTCTGGAGGGCTTCCGATCGTCTGCCCATGTCCGCATACACGCGACCGAGGAGATGGAGGGCGAGCGGGTCCTTCCCGTCCGACAGCCGGATCGCTTCCTCGAGCTGCACGCTCGCTGCTTCGGCACTGCCCTGTTCCGCCAGGGCATGGCCCAGGTTCCTGTGCGCATCGGCCGCGTCCGGCGTGATTTCCACCACCCTTTTCATGTGGACAATCGCTTCTTCCGCTCGTCCGGTTCGAGCAAGGATCATGCCGAGATTCGCGTGGGCCACGGCATAGCCGGGATCCGACGCCACCGCCTTCTCGAATTGCGCGATCGCCTCGTGCACGGCGCCCTGCTTGGCCGACGCCTCGCCGAGATTGTTGTGGGCCTCCGCGTACTCCGGGTTCAACGCCAGCGCCTCGAGGTAGTGGGAAATCGCTTCGTCCGACTTTCCGGTTTCCATCAGCGCAACGCCCAGGCTGTTGTGCGCCCTCCATTCCTGGGGCGCGAGCTCGAGCGCTCGGTTCCACTCCGGCACAGCGCGCTCGTACTCGCCGTTCTTCATCAAGTCCACCGCCCGATCCGTGTACCGGGCATAGTCCGCCGCCGGAGTGTCGATCTTCACGATTCCGTCCGGTGGGATGTTCACGAACTCCGGGATGTTCACCGCCCGGTTTGCCGCCGTGGCGTTTGCTACCAGAACGGGTGGGCTGTCGTTGCCGGCTTCGTCGATGTGAGTCAGAAACATCTGCGTATAGGGCGAGCGGCTCTTCGAAGAGAAGACCATCCAACGGCCGCTGGGCGAAAAGCTATGCCAGGAATTCATCAGCGGGGTGTTGCAGCGCATGCGGCGTGCCCTTCCGCCGGCGGCAGGCACGATGTACAGCTGACCGTCGGGACGCATCAATAGTCCGTTCTTGCTCTGCACAAACACGATCCAGCGCCCGTCGGGAGAAATCTTCGGGAAAGAATTGCTCATACCGTTCTGTGACGCGCCTGCAATCGGCTCCGGATCTCCGCCCTTTCCTTCGTTGAACGGAATTCGATAAAGATCGTACTTGATCTGCCTCTCCTGCGGGTCACCGGCATATTCAGCGGTCCGGGCGCCTTCGGGATACGCGTCCCCAGCCTCAGCCCGCGCGAAGACCAGGTACTTCCCGTCCGGGCTCCACACCGCATTGGCGTGCACGTGGCGCGGATCGTCGGCGCCGGGCAGGTACCTCAGCTGTCCGGATCCTCGGCTGTACCAGGCCAGGACGCCGCGGGTGGGGAAGAACACCTGCAGGAAGCGATAATCCTTGAAATTGGCCACATAGTAGTTGCGCACCAGATCAATCGGATCCTTGTGGCGCCGGTAGTCGGTTTGATCCACGCCGGGATCGTTGACCGTCGTGATCACATGCCGCGCGTCAGGGGAGATCTGTGACATGAATCCCACCCGAAGCTTGCTACCCAGCTTGCCCCGAAACGTGCTCCATGCGACCAGGTCCTCGTTGCGAATCGTCATCTGCGGCTGCACGTCGACGATGGCGTAGAGCCCCTTGTCGTTTTGAGGGCCGTCCATGTCCATGCCGAGGGTCTTGCCGTCCGCGGAAAAGGAATGGCAGTTGGCACAGGTGTGCAGGCCTTCCATTAGGACGCGGCTCTTCTTGTCGGCGACGTTGCGTAGCCGCCAGGCGATGAGCGGAACCGCCTCCGGCGCCAGCGGCTTGATCACGCCCTTTTCGTTTTCCGAAGGCATGAGCGGCACATCGCGGTAGAAGATGGGCGCACCCACCGGATCCTTCGAGGTTTGGATTGATATCTCGCCGCGTGATGTAGCGCCAATTGTGGAATCGCCGCGATGCCCGGTTATGGCAATCGTCGCCGGGCCCTTCACCGAGTGCTGCTTGATCGCGGACCACGTCGCGTCATCCGGCGTCCAGGTGTGCGCCCGGGCCTGCTCCGGGGTCAGTGCCGGAAGCTCGTTGGTCGAAGAAACGGCGCGGGGATCGCTTTCGCCGATGCGCGGCGGCTCGCCGGAAGACTGCAGCCGAATCGGGGGGGCCCCGTCAGCGAAGGTAATGGCGATCTCCCAGGATGTCGCCCGGCCATCCCCATCCCTCCATTGCCAGGCAGGGGCTGGCAACTCAGGAGGAAAGACGGCGCCCTCGATCGGGGTGTCGATGGTGATCACACCCGGCGCGCCGGTAGGAATCTGCCCTCGGGAATGCCGCCGGGTGATCTGCCACCCAACCGCAATCGCGAGCACGGACAATCCAACGCCCACGACGATTCGCTTGCTCGATCGCTTCACTGAGGAGCTCCGCTTCGGCGATTTCACACACGCAGCAACGTTGCCGATGCGGATTGAACTGAAGAAAGCCTATCCAGTCGAGCACGGAGCTGCTCATTCCGCTGCCTGCCAACTCCAACGCCTGTAGGCCGATGTGCCTATGGGCAAGAGTTGGCCGGATCTCGGACTACTGGTAGCCGGATGCGGCGTGAATCGTGGTGGAACCGGTTCCAGTACGCGACGCGGTCGCTTGGCTGATCGAGTGGGGGGTTCGCTTCTTCCCCCTTCATCTGGAACACTGCACCTTCAGGGGGCGATCATTCTCCCCCCCCCTCAACGGTCGCCGAAGCCATACGATGAACGTGGTCGTCGGTCGGGTGAAGAGGTCACGCATCTCTCGCCGCTACCGCCAGTTCGGTGATCAGAACGACCCGCATCGGGAATCGGTGTGAGAGTAGGCTGGTGAGGAGATCATGATGCGCACGAAGCTCAGAGGACTGCTCGTACTGGGCGCTGGTTTCGCATTCTGGAGCTGCGGGTCTGAAGACAATACCCCAGGAGGCGATGGGAGCGCCGGCTGGGCGAGTGGCATCGGCGGATCGGGCGTTGGTGGCGCCGGCATCGGTGGCACCGGTGGCGGCGGCTCCGGTGGCGGCGGCTCCGGCGTCGGCGGCTCCGGCGTCGGCGGTGCCGGTGTCGGCGGCTCGGGCGTCGGCGGCCTCATCGTCGGCAACGGCGGCTCGGGCGTCGGCGGCTTGGGGGTCGGCGGCCTCATCGTCGGCAACGGCGGCTCGGGCGTCGGCGGCTTGGGGGTCGGCGGCCTCATCGT